>DASPXX010000166.1:0-11083 GCA_035637095.1 Thermoanaerobaculia bacterium | reverse complement strand
CCCGCGCACCCTGATGAGCAACGATCCGGAGCGCATCCGCCGCTTCCTCGGAGAGCACCCCGGCCGGACCATCTACAAGCCCTTCTATCCCGCGCAGTGGTACGGGGACGATCAGGTCGCCCATCTCCTCACCAATGCCGTGGAGCCCGACGACCTGCCGTCCGACGAGGTCCTGCGGCTCACCCCCGGCATCTTCCAGGAAAAAGTCGAGAAAGCGCACGAGCTGCGGGTGACGATCCTCGGCGAGCACGTGGTCACGGCGCGACTCCTTTCCCAGGAGTCGGAGTTGACGCGCCTCGACTGGCGGGCCGGCGCGGGGAAGATCCGCGTCGAGCCCGACCGCCTGCCGGAAGAGCTCGAGCGCGCCTGCCTGCGGCTGATGCGCAATCTCGGCATCGTCTTCGGCTGCTTCGACTTCATCGTCACGCCGCAGGGGGAGCACGTGTTCCTGGAAGTCAATCCGGCGGGCCAGTTCCTCTGGGTGGAGGAGGCCTGCCCGGACCTGCCGATGCTCGCCCCCTTCGTCGACTTCCTCCTCGCGCGCCGTCCCGACTTCCGTTGGGAGCCCAGGCCTGGAATCGAGCGTCACGCCGACTGGCACCCGCGCGCCGCCGCCCGGATCGAGGATCTGGTGGCGCGCCACGTGGCTCCGGAGAACGTTTATGTGAGCAGCGATGCCGAGGAGACAGGAGACGAGCCGGAGGCCTGAAGCTCACCGGGCCGGAGGAATCCGCTCCCGGGCGACCTCCCTGCCGAGGCGCGCACCCGGTCGACGACCCGCGTCAGGCGGTTGGAGGTGGAAAGCACGAGCGTCCCCGAGGCCGAGATGAGCACGGCCGGAGCGATCATGGCCCCGAGGACCTCGCTGGCGGTGAAGGTGGCGCTCATGGGGCTCAGCGGAAGGTCACGCCCGGAGCCGGATGGGGTCGGCCACGTGCTCCTCGAGGACGCCCATAATGTATTGGCAGATCGCGGCGGTGTCCGCGCGTTTGGACTCAAGGTCTTGGAGGCTGAAGCGTGAACCCACCTCTTCCGCCCGCATCCTGCCATGTGCGATGGCATTCCTGAAGTCGACAAGCTCATCGATACGCCCAATGAGCCGATTGTCAGGAACGTGTGGGGCGCTGATGCCGAAGAGAGACCAAATCGTCCGGAGCTGAGCAGAGCGGTAATGCGTGCCATCCGCAGGAAACAAAGCTTCAGGTGCTCGTACCGGCTCGAAGCTCCGGGTTTGCCTCATTAGGTTCATCCGAACCTCCCAAGTACGGTCGGGGCCGCATGCAGCGAGTGATTTGCAGTTGTCGTCAAGCACTAGGGATAGCAGCTCATGACGGAGATCGCGTAGGGCGAGTCCACTGGCGTTTACTCCCCGGAGAGCTGCTTGGACTGACTCGGTAACGCAATGCTCGTACACAGCGTAAAGCTGTACGAAGGTAAGGCCCTTCAGGCATCTGGAGACCTCTGGTGGGAAGATAGTTTCGGCTTCAATCCTCGCGAGAGCTAGGAGAGATTGCTGGATCAGATGAAGGCGACTGTCCACTTCGTTGCGAAGCGCAGAGAACATGGCCTACTTTTCCCGCGTCCAGCCAAACTTATTCCGGCAGAACTCTATGCGGCCTGTCACCATTCGGGGTGAGTTAGTGGCGCCGGTCGTCAAACTGCGTAGGTCTTCGGAGTTAAGCCAACGATCAATGCCAGCTGTTCGGATGCGACCGTTCTGTTCGAGCGCAAGCGCCGCGCCGACGGCCACCGCTTCATAGAGATTCACTGGTGTCGTGCGGTTTGTTCGGCGCGAAAGACCTTTGGGTAGCGCCTTAGCCAGGGCATCAAAGGTGCGTCGAAAGAGTTTCTCATTTGAGGCATAGTCGAACGCCTTGCTGGCAGATCCCATGTACTCGTTCAGGAAGTCGAGTACGCTGTGCTTGAAGTCTTGGTATTGCTGGAAAAAAGCGAAAAAGCGGAGTACATACTCCTGCCGCGTGCCATCCTTCTCGGCCGAAGCCGGGAGACGTACGACGGTTCTGAAGGGATCGTACTCGGACAAACGTTCCAAAAAGAAATCAAACTCTCCCCGATAGATGCAGGAGCGGATCTCTTGATAAGTAAGGGCTACGCCACCAGTGTTTAGACGCTCGAATAAGTCGAACCGGACGACCATATCGCTCTTATCATTAAGAGTGATCACTTTGATGGGTCTAAGCATGAATTGTAGTTGAACGCTTCGTGGCAGTTCGGAGTACTTTAGGTTATTGAGCTCGCTCAACTTCTCGAGACTCCCGAGGCGAAGTGGTTCGTGAAGGCTGGCCTTTTCGCGAACGTCGTCATCCGCAGCAAAGTGGATCAGGGTCAGGAGTCGCTGCACACCGTCCACAAGTTCCCAGGTTCCGTCGGTGTTGGCCGCCATGAAGAGACTTGGGACAGGTATGCCAAGGAAGATGGATTCGATGAGGCGTGATTGCCTCCCGGTGTCCCATCTATACTGCCTCTGATAAACAGGGGCGACGTCTATTGCTCCCTCGCGGAACATCGTGATCAACTGCTGCACGGTGATGTCGTACGTGTCGAACGCCACCTTGCGCTTTTGCTCGTCAAGCTGACTGATTAGATCTGTCACTGTTCATGCCGTCTATAGCCTGAACAATCTCCGCACCTCTTTCCCCGACCCCGTCAAACCGTCTGACCTCAAACTCCAATTTTCGGCGAACAGCTCCAAGGAGACGAAGCTGTAGAAGGAGGCTTGAGGTTACTTACACACATAAGTTTCCTGGATACTAGGCCAGTTCCGTATTGTCGTCAAGTCTTTTGGGCGGAGCCGTTCGAGTGCTCCAAGGCCTCCCTACCGAGGTCGTCAAAGACGGGTTCCCATGGGACCCTGTGACGACGGCGACGGTAATGACGTGAAGGAATCTGCCGCACATCCAGCCCGTGTCGACCTCCGGAGCGAACATCTCGTCATGCGCCGGGGCTCCAGAGGATCGGCCGGATAGAGGAAGCGGAAGCCGTCAGTCCCGCCTATCTGGCTGCCGCCGCGAAGATCGCCGCCCCGACTCCAATCACCATGCCGACACCGACGAGCGCGAGCGAGACGGCGCAGACCAGACCCCAACGCCTCCAGAAGACCGCCTGCTCCTGCGCAAAAGTCTCCAGGCAGGCGCTCGCGCCGTGCGACACGAGCCGGCCGAGCGCTTCCGAGGAGCGGCGCAGGGGAGCGAGAAGGGCAAACCCGACGCCTCCATAGAGGAGATAGACGAGCGCAAACGGCATCATCTCGGGCTTGGTCATGCCGAAGAGCAGCAGCCCCACCGCGGCCAGGAGCATGATGGAGACCATGACGATGCTGTAGACCACCACGAAGCGGAGCCACGGCCGGGTCGCCTCGAGGGCCGCCAGCGTCGGCCGGGTGATGACGTCCTGGACCGGCACGGCCGACGGGAATGGAATGGGCGGGCTCTCGATCTCTGCCGTTGGTGGCGCATAGGGATTGGATGGCACGGCGGGAGTCGGGCGGACGGACCGGAACGGGCGCGACAGGCCGGCCCTGAGCTTCGCGAGAATGACACCGCAGGCCGGGCACTCCGCAGCTTCTGGCGTAAGCACGAAATTGCACTTCGGGCAAGCTTCCATAGTGGTTCCCTCCACCCCCTGATGACCGCGGGGCCGCCTTTATTTCACGAACCTCCGCCCCCCTCCTGCGTACATCTCCGGAGAACGATAGGATGGACACCATGAGCGACAGCCTCGAGTTGCGTGACGTCCGCAAGAGCTACGGCAAGTTCGTGGCCGTGGACGGGGTCTCGCTGGTGGTGCCGGAGGGGAGCATCTTCGGGCTCCTCGGGCCGAACGGCGCCGGCAAGACCAGCACGATCCGGATGATCATGGACATCACCCCGCCGGATACGGGCGAGATCCTCTTCTTCGGCCGGCCGCGCGGCCCGGAGGACCTGCGCCGGGTCGGCTATCTCCCGGAGGAGCGCGGCCTCTACCGCAAGATGGGGGTGACCGATCACCTCCTCTTCCTCGGCGAGATCCGCGGCCTCAAGCGGCGCGAGCTCGTCCCCCGCATCGAGAAATGGCTCGAGCGGGTCGACCTCGCCGCCTGGAGCAAGGCAAAGGTCGAGGAGCTCTCCAAGGGCATGCAGCAGAAGGTGCAGCTCATCGGGACCGTCCTCCACGAGCCCGACCTGCTCCTCCTCGACGAGCCGTTCTCGGGCCTCGATCCGATCAACCAGGAGCTGTTCAAGGAGCTCCTCCTCGACTACCGCCGCCAGGGCAAGAGCGTCATCCTCTCCACCCACGGCATGGAGCTGGCCGAGCGGATGTGCGATCACATCTGCCTCATCTCCAGAGGCCGGGTCGTGCTGACCGGCGAGCTCGGCGCGATCAAGCGGCAGATGGGAGGCAACAGCTTCCGGCTGGTGGCCGAAGGGGACCTCGACCGCCTCCAGTCGTTGCCGGAGATCGAGCACGCGGTGACGCAGAACGGCGTCGTCAAGCTGATGCTGCGGCCGGAGGCCGAGGGCCCGGAGGTGCTGCGCCAGCTCGTCCAGTTCCTGCGCGTCCACGAGTTCCGCTCGGAGGAGCCCGAGCTGGAGCAGATCTTCCTCAAGGCGGTGCGAGATGCGGCTTGACAACATCGTCATCGTCGCGAAACGCGAGTACCTGCAGCGGATCCGCAGCAAAGGGTTCTGGATCGCCACCCTGATCCTCCCTCTCTTCGTGGCCGCCGCAACCATCCTCCCGACCCTCCTGCTTTCCAAGTCGCGCACCGAGCAACGGATCGTGGTCGTCGACACCACCGGCCGGGTGGCCCCGCGGCTGCACGAGAAGCGGCCCGAGGATGGCAACCACGAGGCACGCGATCAGATGGCCCGCTTCGAGTTCCTCGTCGAGCCGCCGGCGAAGGACCGGCAGGCCCAGCGAGCCGATCTCGACCGGCGGGTGCTCGCCAAGGAGATCGGCGCCTGGATCTGGATCGACGAGGACGTGCTCGCCGGCAAGCCTGTCGAGTACCACGCCAAAACCGTCTCCAATGTGGTCACCCAGGAGGTGCTGAGCGACGACCTGTCGTATGTCGTGCGGCGGGTGCGCTTCGCGGACGCCGGGCTCGATCCCGACCGGGTGGGCTCCCTTTCGGCGTCGGTGAAGTTGGAGACGGTGCGGATCTCCAAGGAGGGGAGCCGCGCCGAAGGAGGGATGGCCGGGGCGGCCTTCGCGTACATCCTCTTCCTGCTCCTCTACATGGTCCTGGTCATCTGGGGGCAGCAGGTGATGCAGGGGGTCCTGGAAGAGAAGAGCTCGCGGATCATCGAGGTGGTGATCTCGTCGGTCAAGCCGTTCGAGCTTCTGATGGGCAAGCTCACCGGCATCTGTCTCGTCGGCCTGACCCAGTTCGGGATCTGGATGTTCACCCTGGCGACCGTCTCCGCGCCGGGGGTGATGGCCTCGATCGCGGCCCTGCCCAAGGATACGAAGCTGCCGACGATCACGCCGGTCATGGCGCTCCACTTCCTTCTTCTCTTCATCCTCGGGTTCTTCGTCTTCTCGACCTTGTATGCCGCGATCGGCGCGGCGTTCAACAACCTGCAGGAGGCGCAGCAGGTGGCGGGCGTGGTGGTGTTCTTCCTGGTCATCCCGGTCTTCCTGATGATCCGGATCATCAACGATCCGAGCTCGACCTTCGCCGTGGTGGCGTCGCTGATCCCGTTGTTCACGCCGCTCTTGATGACGCTCCGGATCTCTCTGGAGATGCCGCCTCTCTGGCAGATCCTCCTGGCCTATGCCCTGACCCTCGGCTTTCTCATCGGAATGGTCTGGGTCTGCGCCCGCATCTACCGGATCGGCATCCTCATGTACGGGAAGAAGCCGACCTTCCAGGAGCTGTGGAAGTGGATCCGCTACGCGTGAGGAGTCCGGAACGATAGACTGGCCGCGCTGCTTGCAGGGAGGACGCACCACCGTGTACTCGCGCCGCACCACAACCCCAGGCTTCGGCGGCTCCGGCGGTTTCAGCGGCCTGACGGGCCCGATCCCGCGGGACCTGCTGATCCTCTTCGGAGTGCTCTTCGTGACCTTCGCGATGCAGTACTTCGCGGCGACGCAGCTCATCGAGTTTCTGCGGTTGACTCCCCTCGTCTGGCAGAGCGGCTTCGTCTGGCAGGTGGTGACGTATCCGTTCATCGGCTACGGCGGCGGCATCTTCTTCCTGATCAGCCTGATCTTCCTTTACCTGTTCGCGCGGGACGTCTTCAACGGGCTGGGCCGGCGGCACTTCTGGCGCCTGGTGCTCGCCACGGCGGTCGGCTCGGCGCTCGTGGCACTGCTCGTGGACGTCCTCCTGCGGCTGGCGGGGTGGGTCCACCCGGCTCCCTTCGGCCTGATGCAGGGCCAGCTCCTGCTCTGGGCGGCGTTCGTCGCCGCCTTTGCCACCGCCAACCGGGGCACGACGATCTACCTCATCATCTTTCCGATCGAGGCCCGCTGGTTCCTGGCGCTGGAGATCCTGATCGCCTTCATCGGGTTCCTGCAGTCGAAGGATTTCGCCGGGTTCGTGGGGATCTGCACGGCCGTCGGGATCGGCTACTGGTACGTGCGGAGCGGCGGCAAGGGGATCCGTCTGCGCGAGCTGCGGCTGCGGATGGAGCGCCGCTGGATCCAGTGGAAGCTCGACCGGGGCAAGCGCAAGCGGGGCTTCCGCGTCATCCCCGGCGACCGGGACCGGAGCAACGGAGGCGTGCGCAAGGGGCCGTGGGTGCATTGACCCTCACCCCCGGCCCCTCTCCCGCAAGCGGGAGAGGGGAGAGGGTTAGCTCGCGCAAGCTCGTGATGTCGTGGATTGGCTAACCTACACCCCTCTCCCACTCGTGGGAGAGGGGCCGGGGGTGAGGGTCCGCGGCACCAGCACCCACAGCCTTCCCGCATGTTTCATCCGGCCCGCGATCGAAGCCGCCTCGTCGCCTACCCCCCAGAAGACGTCGCCGCGGATCGGGCCGCGGATGGCCCCTCCGGTGTCCTGGGCGATGACCAGGCGGCGGAGCGGACGGTCGGGCGCGTTCTCCTGCGCGGCGGGCGCCATGGTGTCGAGCCACAGAGGGACTCCCAGCGGCCAGTGCTTGCGGTCGACGGCCAGCGATCTTTCCGGAGTGAGCGGGACCCCCTCGGCGCCGAGCGGCCCCTCCCCCTCGATCTCCTGGAAGAAGACGTAGGAGGCGTTCGTCGCCAGCACGCCGGGCGCTTCCTGCGGGTGCTCCTCCAGCCAGCGGCGGATCGACTGCATCGAGACCTCCTCCTTTTTGAGCGCTCCCCGTTTGACCAGCTCGCGACCGATCGCGTAATAGGGGTGCCCGTTCTCTCCCGCGTAGCCGATCCGCATCTCGCCCCCTTCGGCCAGGCGGACGCGTCCGGAGCCCTGGATCTGCAGGAAGAAGGCGTCGACGGGATCGTCTACCCAGACCAGCTCGAGATCGCGGCCGGCCAGGGCGCCCTGCTCGATCGTCTGGCGGTCGGCATAGGGGACCAGCTTGCCGTCCTCCACCCGGCCGGCGATCCGGCGCCCCTTCAGGTCCTCGCGGAAGAGACCGAGATCGACGCTCACCAGATCCGTCGGACGGCCGTAGAGCGGGACGTTGTAGCGCTCCGTCCGCGTCCGGCTGCCGTTGAGGAGGGCCTCGTAGTAGCCGGTGAAGAGCCCCTCGCCGCCTTCGCCCCCCTCCGCATGGGCGGCCAGCGGCTGGAACCAGGTCTCGAAGTAGCCCCGGGCCGCGGCGGCGTTGCCGGCCGGGACCTTCTGGGCCGCCTCGCAGGCGGTCCGCCAGTCGCCGGCCGTCCCGGCAAAACCGGACCCTCCCAACGGAGTCTCGGGCGGCAGCGTAGCCATCTTCGCGCAGGAGCGGCGGAAGGCGTCGAGGGCGGGCGCCATCGGGTCGTTGCTCCACCCGGGCAGGTCGTCGAACGTGGCCGGCTCGAGGACCAGGCGCGCCTCTTCGGCGGGACGGTGGACGCGGGGAGCGCAGGCAAAGGCGAGACCTGCGAGGAGCAGGGTCGAAGTGAGGGACCAGGCGCGGCGTTTCACAGTCCCATGCCCTCCAGCCGTTCGCGCATCCGCGAGGCGTGCGTTCCCGGCCAGTAGATCCGGCCGCATTCGGGGCAGAGGCGGAACTCCTGCTGGGTGCGGGCCACCCAGGGCGGCACCCTGGCGCGCGCCTCTTCGGGAGCGATCTCGACGAGCGGCTGATTGCAACGCAGGCAGCGGCCGAGGAGGCGGCCGGGGTCCGGGGTCACACCGAGGGTCTCGAGCACCTGCCGCACCTGCTCGGCCACGTCGTCGGACCGGATCAGGATGTGGTTGCGGGCGCGCCGCCGCTCCGTCAAGCGGCGGTCGCGGGTCAGGATGGTCCGCTCCTCGGCCACGGCCAGCTCGACGAGCTCGGGGTCGTCGAGCGACGGATCGTAGGCCACGTCGAGGTCGAGGGCGCGCAGCCAGCGGGCGAGGGCGCCCAGCATGGCATCGGCGAAGAGCTTCGGGGGCCGCGGCGCATCGTCCATCGGCCCATTATGCCCAGGTTCGACCGGCAGGGCTCAATCCAGCGCCGGGTTCTTGAGAGCGCTGGCCACACTGAACGGGCCGGACCCCCGGGCGGCGATGTAGAGGAAGACGAAGCAGTAGAGAACGGCGAGCTCGCCGTGGTTCTGGATCGGCCAGGTCCCTCCGGGCTGGTGGACCATGAAATAGGCCACGGCCATCTCGCCGCTGGCCAGGAAGGCGGCCCAGCTGGCCAGCAACCCGAGCAGGATCAGAATCCCGGCGACCAGCTCGATCATCCCGCCGAACCAGAGCAGGGAGCCGACCGCTGGAGCCTGCATCGGCATCGACGGGTCGGGGAACGCCCCGAAAATCTTCTGGAGGCCGTGGAACATGAACACGAAACCAGCGACGAATCGGAGCAAGGCGTAGAACGCATCGGCGTAACGACCAAGAAATCGGCTCATCGATTCCTCCCGGGGCAAGAGCCCCAATCCCCCACCGATGGACACATCTCGGCCGGGGTCGTTCGAGGTAGAAGCCTAGCGGGGGGGGCGAAGAAAGGGAAGCGCTCAGGCTCACTTCCGATGGCGGCCACCCGAGGGGGCGGCGGCCCGGGGGCGAGCCCCCACCCGGCGGAGATCCGCTCCCGACCGTTTCGGCTGGTGACTCCTGGAAATTCCCTCTCTAGCATGGAGCCAAGGCCGGGGTGCGCGAACCGCGCCTTTGGCAGCTGGATAGATTGGAGAAGGCATCATGGCAAAGACCTTGAAAACGATCGTCATCGGCACTTCGCTCACCGACGTGAGCGACGGCGTCGTCCGCACGGGAGCCAGCATCGCCCGGGCCACCGGCGCCTCCCCCTGGCTCATCCATGTCTACGCACCGCCGGTCTACGCTCCCGAGCTCGGAAACCTGGATCCGGAATGGCCCGAGCAACAGGCCGGGATCCTGCGCGAGAAGCTGGCGCAGCAGGCGCGCCGGACGGCGCTCGCCGATCTGGCGGGATTCAAGCCCGATCGGCTCCTCCCGGTGATGGGCTCGCCCTTGCGGGAAGTCGTGGACGTCGCCCGGCGGGTGGCGGCGGACCTCATCGTCGTCGGTGCCGCGGAGGGCGGCGCTCTGCGCCGGATGCTCCTCGGCTCGACGGCGGACGCCGTGATCCGCAAGGCGCCCTGCCCGGTCCTGGTCGTCCGCTCGGAGTCGGCCTTTCCGCCCTGTCGGGTGGAGGTCCCGGTGGACCTCTCTCCCGTCTCGGCGAGCGCCTTCCACCAGGGTCTGGAGCTCCTGTCTCAGCTCGGTGCCGCACTCACCGAGACCGAGGTCCTGTTCGTCCTCAACCCGTTCGAGGTGGGAGGGTCGGGCCAGTTCACCCCTGCGCAGATCGAGCGTTTCGCCAGCGAGGAGCTGCAGCGGTTCATCGCGGCGAACAATCCGGGCACGCTCCCCGGCCTGACCCAGGTCCGCATCGGCTACGTCCGGGAGGAGATCCTCAACGTGCTGAAGGAGAGGCAGGCGGATCTCGCCATCCTCGGCACCCATGGGCGCAGCGGTCTGGAGCGCCTCACGGTGGGCAGCGTCGCCTTCGGAGTGATGCACCAGGCCGGCTGCAACCTGCTTCTCATCCCCCCGGGTGCGATCCCGGAGCGGAAGGCTACGGTGCGGGAGAAAGAGCTCAGGGGCGCGGACTGGACGTACGTCTCCGACGAGGACGAGGTCCTGACCTCCGTCAGCTGATCTCGGGACTCTCTCCTCCCGGGTGCCTCGATCAGGAGGACTGGGGGACCGACTGGACCACCTGCGTCCAGACCTGCCAGAAGGGCGCACGGTTATTCCGCGACAGCCGGCTCGCGGTGCCAGGCGGGCATCGTCTGTGCGGTCACCGCGTCGGCGATCCTTTCCTCCAGTGTGGCTTCCGGCGAGATCAGGAGCACGCTGCATGGAGCCTTGCGGGCGATCGCGGAGGCCACGCTTCCCACCAGCAGGCGGTCCAGGCCGCCGCGCCCGTGGGTGCCGAGGACGACGAGGTCGACCGGGTGCTCGGCCAGCTCGCGAAGGATCTCGAAGCGCGCCTCTCCCGGCAGGACGGCGGTCTCGACACGGCAGGGAGCCGCGGGCCGGTTCTCCAGCACGAACCGCCGCAGCTCCTCGGCGCCGCAGCGCTCCACCTGCTCGAGGGAAGAACCGGGCTTCCGGTGCCGCAACGCAACCGCGTCGAGGAAGCTCAAGGCGTAGACAACCCGCACCTCGATCTCTCCGCATCTGGAGAGCTGAGCGAGCAGGTGCAGCCCGCAACGGAAGGCGTCGCCTGACAGCGACGACAGGTCGACGGGAGCCAGCACGCGCTGCAGCGGCATCCGCAGCTCTCCTCTCACCAGGAGCACAGGGCAGGTGGCTTTCCGCACGACCCGGTCCGCGGTCGAGCCCAGGATCTCGGCGGCGAGAGGCCCGGACCCGGTCGCGCCGACCACGATCAAACCGGCCCCGGCCGTCCTTCCGAGAGAGGTGATGATCTGGTAAGGAGCCCCGAACTGGACCGTGACACCGGCCAGCTCGGGCTCGGCG
>DASPXX010000165.1:0-9094 GCA_035637095.1 Thermoanaerobaculia bacterium | reverse complement strand
AAGGGGACTACCTGGACCCCCGGCTCCAGGGCTATCGTCTTGCCGGAGGGCGGTACCGCCCGGTCGCACCCGAGCCGGACGGCTCCCTCTCGAGCACCACCACAGGGATCCTCTTTCACGCCGAAGGCGCTCGCCTCCGGCTGACCGACGCCGCCAACGGAGCGGCTTACCTTCGCAAAGAGGAAGAAACCCGGGCGCGACGGCAGGCTGAGGCACAGGTCCGCGCCCTGCAAGAAGAGCTTGCCCGCCTGCGCGGCCGTTGAGACGTCTTCAGCCTCGACCTTCGGCCAGCTCCTCTCTCGACTTTCGGCTAGCTTTTCAGCGGGAAAGAGGGCATAGAATCAGCCCTTGTCCGCCTCGGACGAACGGAGGCCCTCATGAAGCTTCAGGTGAATGGAGAGGAACACGACGTTTCCGTGCCGGCCGACATGCCGCTGCTCTGGGTGCTGCGCGACGTGCTCGGCCTGACCGGGACCAAATTCGGTTGCGGCATGGCGCAGTGCGGCGCCTGTACCGTCCACTTGGACGGCCGGGCGCTGCGCTCCTGCGTCCTGCCGGTCTCGCGGGCGGTCGGACACCGGATCACCACCATCGAGGGGCTCGATCCCGAGGGTGGGCATCCCGTGCAGCGGGCCTGGGCGGAGCTCGACGTCGTGCAGTGCGGCTACTGCCAGTCGGGCCAGATCATGGCCGCGGCGGCCCTCCTCCAGGAGGTCCCGCAGCCGACCGACGCCGACATCGACGCGGCCCTGAGCGGCAACATCTGCCGCTGCGGGACCTACCAGCGCATCCGCGCGGCGGTGCACCAGGCGGCCCGGATGGCCGGGACGGGAGGCCGCTCATGAGCGCTCTGTCCCGCCGCGCCTTCCTCACCCGCTCCGCCATGGCGGGAGGCGGCCTCGTCATCGGCCTCTCCCTTCCCGGTCCCGTCCGCAGGCTCTTCGCCCAGGAAGCTCCGACCGCGGCGAAGAAGATCGTCCCCAACGCCTTCATCCGCATCGCGCCCGACGACACCGTCACCATCCTCCTCAAGCATTCGGAGATGGGCCAGGGCATCTATACGTCCCTGCCGATGGTGGTCGCCGAGGAGCTGGAGTGCGATTGGTCGAAAGTCCGCTCCGAGCACGCGCCGGCGGACCTCGCCTACGCCCATACGGTCTTCGGGATTCAGATGACCGGCGGCTCGACGAGCACCTGGGAGTCGTTCGACCAGCTCCGCACGGCCGGAGCGGCGGCGCGCGAGATGCTGATCGCCGCGGCGGCGGCCCGGTGGGGAGTGCCCGCGGGCGAGTGCCGCGCGGAGAACGGCTTCGTGATCCACGGCGAGCGCCGGGCGCGCTTCGGAGAGCTCGCCGAGGCCGCCGCAGAGCTCCCCGTCCCGGAGGCGCCCAAGCTCAAGGACCCGAAAGATTGGAAGATCATCGGCCGCCCGACGCGCCGGCTCGACAGCCCCGCCAAGATCACCGGCAAGGCGGAGTTCGGCATGGACGTCCGGCGCCCCGGCATGCTCGTGGCGCTCGTCGCGCGCTCGCCCGTCTTCGGCGGCAAGGCGAAGAGCTTTCGCGCCGGGAAGGCGAAGGCCGTCCCCGGCGTCGTCGACGTGATCGAGATCCCCTCGGGCATCGCCGTCCTCGGGGAGCACTTCTGGGCCGCCCGCCTGGGGCGCGACGTCCTCGAAGTCGATTGGGAGCCGGGAAGCTTCGCCGGCCATTCGACCACCGCACAGCGCGAGGACTTCCACGACCGGGTGCGCACCGACGGCACCGTCGCCGCCACGAAGGGGGACGTCAAGGCCGCTTTCGGCAGGGCGGTCCAGGAAGTCGAGGCCGAGTACGAGGTGCCCTATCTGTCGCACGCCATGATGGAGCCGCTCAACTGCACCGCCGAGGTCCGGCCCGACGCGTGCGAGATCTGGACCGGCACCCAGTTCCAGACCGGCGACCAGGCGGCCGCGGCCCAGATCGCGGGGCTCAAGCCCGAGCAGGTCCACGTCCACACGACCTTCCTGGGAGGCGGCTTCGGCCGCCGCGCCAACCCGCGCTCCGACTTCGTCTCCGAAGCCGTCCACCTCGCCAAGGCCGCCGGCCGGCCGGTCAAGGTCGTCTGGACCCGCGAGGACGACCTGCGGGGCGGCTACTACCGCCCGATGTGGGTCAGCCGTCTCCGCGCGGGCCTGGACTCCGAGGGCAAGCCCATCGCCTGGTCGCACACGGTCGTCGGCCAGTCGATCCTCGCGGGGTCGCCGTTCGCCTCCATGATCAAGAACGGCGTCGACGAGACCTCGGTCGAAGGCGCCGCCGACTCGCCCTACCTCGCGGCGGTCGCCGACCACCGGGTGGACCTTCACAGCCCCGATCTCCCGATCCCCGTCCTCTGGTGGCGCTCGGTCGGGCACTCGCACACCGCCTTCGTCGTCGAGAGCTTCATCGACGAGCTGGCGCACGCCGCGAAGAAGGACCCGGTCGCCTTCCGGCGCGAGCTGCTCCCCGAGGGCTCGCGCCACCGCCGCGTGCTCGACTCCGCCGCCGAGGCGTTCGGCTGGGGGAAACCGCTGCCCGCCGGCCATGGCGCCGGGATCGCCGTCCACGAATCGTTCGGCAGCGTCGTCGCGCAGGCGGCCGAGGTCTCGGTCGACCAGGGACGCATCCGTGTCCACCGCGTCGTCTGCGCCATCGACTGCGGCCCTGTGGTCAACCCGGCCGGCGTCGAAGCGCAGATGCAGTCGGGAATCGTCTACGGCCTTTCGGCCGCCCTCTATGGCGAGATCACCTTCCGCGACGGCCGGGTCGAGCAGTCGAACTTCCACGACTACCCGGTCCTGCGCATGTCCGAGATGCCGAAGGTGGAAGTGCACATCGCCCGCAGCACCGAAAAGATGGGCGGCGCGGGTGAGCCGGGCACTCCCCCCATCGCGCCGGCGGTGGCCAACGCCCTCTTCGCCGTGACCGGCAAGCGCCTGCGGCAGCTGCCGCTGCGCCTGGCCTGAAGGAGTGACCACGATGAGGATGATGCGGAAGATGAAGCGAAGCGTGCTCCTGCTCCTGCTCCTGTTCGTGCTCGTGGCCGGCTCCGCCGTGGCGCTCGCCGCCGCCGCAAGCCGGGACCGCTCGGACGACGCCCTCCAGGCTTTCGGCGTGGTGCAGAAGGTCCTCCAGCATCCGCGCTGCCAGAACTGCCACATCCCGGGCGATGCGCCGCTGCAGTTCGACGAAGGACGAGCACACGCGCAGAACGTCGTGCGGGGAACCGCAGGAATGGGAGCCCGGGGGTTCGCCTGCTCGACCTGCCACTCGACCGAGAACCCGCCGGCGAGCTACGGAGCGCACATGCCGCCCGGAGCACCGGGCTGGCGCCTGCCCACGCCGCAGCACAAGATGGTCTTCATCGGCCTCTCGGGCGCGGAGCTCTGCAGCCACTTGAAGGACCCGGCAGAGAACGGCGGACGCGACATGGCCGCCCTGCGCAAGCACCTCGACGACAAGCTCGTGCTCTGGGGCTGGTCCCCCGGAGTCGGCCGCGCCCCGGTCGACGTCCCGCACGACCAGTTCGTCGCCGCCTTCGAGCGCTGGGCGAAAGCCGGAGCCCCCTGCCCGGGCTCCTAAAATCTGCCGCAAATCAACCAGGGGGAGCCTCCCCCCTCGCAGGGAACGCCGCAAAATGGAGACAACTTGCGGCATGTCCTACGGGGGGAATCGTTCCCCTCCGACAACTTGCGGCAGGGAAGCTCGTCCATGCCGCAAATTCGAGACAGCGGGCCATCGGGAAGCGACAACCAGCCTTCGGGAGAGCCCTCCATGCCGCAAATCCGGACGAGCTCGCCGCAAATTGTCAGCTCCCGGCTTTCGGCGAACGGCTCCCTGCCGCAAATTGTCTCGACTTTGCGGCAGGATTGGCTCTCCCCATGCTCCGTCTCCTTCGATTTGCGGCATGGAGGCTTCTGCGGAAGGACGGGATGGTTGGTTTTGCGGCACGGGAGGGTTGGTTTGCGGCATCGCGTCTCGAAAGAGCGGGTGGGTGAGCGTTGTCGCGACCGTTGAGCCGTCATGCCTTTTCGCGGTGGGTCCGCTTTCGCGGGGTTCCTGGCGCACCGTCGTGCCGCAGGTGCTCGTCCATCCCTCAGTCAGGCCTCCTCGCGACGCACCGCATAGGTCAAGATGACCATGCCGCTGGGATAGGCGAGGTGCTCGACGAGCTCGAGGCGGACCGCGCGCGGCAGAGGCGCCACGAGCGGCACACCCCGGCCGAGCAGGATGGGACTCAGACCCACCTCCACGGTATCGACGAGGTCTGCTGCGAGGAGACTGCCGCACAGCTCGCCGCCGCCGCACAGCCAGATGTCCTTGCCCTCCTCGGCCCGTAGCGCGGCCACCGTGGCCGCCGCGTCCTCGGCCGAGACAATCGTGACGCCTGGGAAGTCCTCCGAGCACAGAGTGCGGGAGAACACATACGTGCTCAGCCCGGGATAGGGGCGCCTGCCCGCGACCTCGAACGTCTTTCGCCCCATGAGCACCGTGTCGATGGATGCAAAGAAGGGGCGCGGATCATAGTCGCGTTCCGTGACGAGAAAGCCGGTCCCGCCCTGCGGGTCGGCGATAAAGGCATCCAGGCTCATCCCCACGCCGTATCGAACGCGCCGCATGGTCGCCTCCAGATCTCCTCTCACCATCCGTCTCTGGCCTGCTTCTGTTAGAAGGAGAATGGATTGAGGATATCGACGCCGCAGTCGAGAAAGTCTTCAGGCAAGACCCTCAGGCCAGATCGAATCTCAGCGACCCTAGCACATGCCAGCAGAAAGGCGGAGAGGCGGCCGAAACACGCCCAAGGGCCCCGTCGCCGCATCGTCTCGGGTCCCTTCGGTATCTTCCGGGAGGACACCAAGGACCGGACCGTGGGCTGGCTCTTTGAGCTGGCACCTGTTACTGGCCGCGGGGAAGGGGCGAGCCCTTGACGTAGCTACCGGGCGTAACTACACTACGTCTGGATGCGGTTCGAATGGGACGAGGAGAAGCGGGCGGCGAACTTGCGGAAGCATGGCATCGATTTCGTCGGCGTCGAGGCAGTCTTCGGTGGATTCACAGTCACAACGGAAGATGATCGGTGGAGCTACGGCGAGCAGCGCCTTGTCACTTTCGGTGTCCTGGAAGGCCGGATCGTCGCCGTGGTTCACACTGAGAGTACAAGGGTGATCCGGGTGATCTCGATCAGAAAGGCAACTCGCAGTGAAGAAAAAGGCTACCTCTCCGCACTCGCTGACTGACTGGGAACGAGTCGATCGGATGCGGGATGAAGACATCGACTTCTCCGATCTTCCGGAGATTCCACCCGAGAGGTTCGCACGGGCTCTCGTCCGGAAAGGTCTCAAGCCGGTGGCTCGGAAGTCCCAGATCACATTACGCATCGATGCGGATGTCCTGGAATGGTTTCGGGCGAAGGGTTCTGGCTACCAGAGCCAGATGAACGCGATCCTCCGCGCCTACAAAGAGGCACACGAGAAGGCGTAAGCGCCCCTCAGAACGGGTTCCCGTAGCTCAGGCTGAAGACCGGCGTCGTGTCCTCGTAGGGCTGGCGGTCGAGCTTCCAGGCGACGTCGAGGCGCAGGGGGCCGATCGGCGAGAGCCAGCGGAAGCCGGTGCCGGCGCCCTGCCGGAGCTCTCGGAAGTCGAGGTTCCGCCAGTCGGCCCAGACGTTGCCGGCGTCGTAGAAGACCACCCCCTCGAAGGGGCCGGCGATCGGGAAGCGGTACTCCAGGTTCAGGAGCAGCAGGCCGTTGCCGCCGACGCCGGGAAACTTCGGGCCGTCCGCGGTGTTGCGCTGGATCACGGTCTGGCCGAGGATCCCCAGGTCGTCGCGGCTGTAGGCGCGGTGGGTGGTGGGGCCGCCGGCGAAGAAGCGCTCGTCGATGAACACGTCGGCGTTCGGCAAGGCGTCGGAGAGGTCGGGATCGTTCCCGGGGAGGTGCCGGAAGGGCTCGATGCCGCCGGCCCGCAGGCTGGCCGCCAGGACGCCGAACTGGTCGAGCCCGACGTACTGCGTCTGCTGCACGAAGAGCTTCAGGAAGTCCCCTTCGGTCGAGAGCGCCGGGAAGGCCCACTGGAGCTGGGCGAGCGTGCTCCAGCCGCGGGTGGCGAGGACCGGGTCGTTGCGACGGTCCCAGAGGAAGCTCGGGATCAGGCTGGAGATCTCGTACGGGCGGTCCTCGCGGTCGACGTCGGAGAGCCCGAAGCCGGGGTCGACCGTGGTTTCCACGTGGCGGTAGTCGTAGGCCAGCGCCACCCGGCGGTCCTCGAAGAGCTTGACCGCCTCCACCCGGCCCCCCCAGCGAACGACGTCCCAGTCGTCCTTGTTCTCGTTGAAGAAGAAGACCGAATAGGTCAGGGGCACGGCGTAGTGGCCGACGTACGGCTGGTCGAAGAGCACCCGGAAGCTCTGGTCGAGCGTGCTGGCCCGCAGGTCCGTGCGCAGGCTGTAGGCCTTGCCGGCCAGGTTGTTGTGGAGGAAGCTGATCCCGCCGCGGGGCCGGAAGGACGTCGCGTCCGCCGAGCCGTACTCGACGCCCAGGCTGTAGCTGACGCGCCGCGGCAGCCCCTCCTCGACCCGCACGATGAGATCGCGCGCCGCCGATTCCGGACCGGCGCGCGACAGCTCGACGTGGACGCTGGAGAAGATGCCGAGGCGGTAGAGGTCGCGCTCGATCTCCAGCCGCCGCGTCTGGCTGATCGGATCGCCGGGCTTCACTCCGAGGGTGCGCTCGATGACCTCGCTCTCGGTCCGCTGGTTGCCGCGCACGATCACCCGGTCCAAAACCATCTGCTCGCCTTCGAGCACGCGGACCGTCACGTCGGCCAGGGTCTTATCCGGGTTCCAGGTGACTCCGGCGGAGACCTGGGCATCCGCATATCCCTTGTCCTGGTAGGCCTGGCGCAGGGCATCCTGGGTCTGCTCCAGGAGGAAGGGATGGAAGGGACCGCCGGGGTGGAGCGGCAGGCTCTCGCGCAGGCGGTTCACGTCGAGGGCCTCGACCCCCTCGAAATGGAGGTCCGTCACCTGCTGGCGCGGCCCCTCGACGACGGGGATCTCCAGGCGGAGGTCGCGCCCCTGCTCCACGACCTGCGGCGGCCCCACCTCGGCCTGGCCGTAGCCCTGGAGCGCGTAGAACGAGCGGATGTTCTCCACGTCCCGCTGCAGCTCGCTGTCGACCAGGTGGCCGCTCCCCACGTTGAGAAGACTGAGCAGGCTCTTCCCGGCGGTGGCCATCAGCTGGGCGAGCCGCTCGTCGCTGAAGGACTGGTTGCCGGTGAAGTCGACCTCGCGGAGCGTGTATTCGGGGCCGGGATCGAGGCGCAGGGTCAGCGTCTGGACGCCTTCCTTCTGCTGGTCGTCCCAATCGACCTTCACCCGGTATCTCCCCTCCCGCTGGTAGGAGTCCTTGATCCGTTGCGAGGCCTGGAGCACCAGCGCCTCGTCGAATCCCTGGTCGCCCAGGAAGGGGAGGAGGCCCTTGCGGCGGAGCTGCTTTTCTTCCGCGCCGATCACCTTCAGCTCCAGGCGGGGTCCGACCTGGATGGGGAAGGTGAGGTGGACGGCCCGGGGCTGCACACCGGCCTGCTCGGTGCTCTGCGGATCGATCTGCGACTCGGGTGTCTCGACGCGCGCGGTCCGGTAGCCCTGCCGGATGAGCCAGGTCTGCAGGCGCTCGGCGTCCTCGCGGGCCTGCCGCCGCGAGAAGGGCTCGCCCGGCTTCAAGTTGAGATGCTCGAGGAGAGCCGCCGGGGTGAACGGCTCGACCGGTCCGCGGAAATCGACGCTCCCGACCCGCGACCGCGGACCGCTCCCGATCTGATAGATGACGACCGCCTGCCGCGTCGCGGAATCGGTTTCGACGTGCACCCGGACCGCGGCGTCGAAGTAGCCGCGCGCCTCATAGAGGTCCTGGAGCTGGAAGACGCCCTGCAGCACCTTCTCCTCGTTGAGCGGCTCGGCCGGAATCTGCGGGATCTGGCGGCGCAGGTCTCCCTCCTTGACGTCCAGGTGCCCTTCCAGGCGCACCTCGGAGACCTGCACCACCGGCCGCAGGACGAGAATCGCGACCACGCCCTCGCCGGTCTCGGCCGGGCGGGTGTAGAGCTCCACCTCGGAGGCGATACCGCTCGCCTGCACGTTGCGCAGGGTGCGGGCGATCTCCTCGTCGGTCAGCGGTCCGCCCGGCGCGAAGGTGAGGAGGCGCTGGATCTCGGCGAGAGGCTCCTCGCCGAGAGTGGTCTCGCTGCGGATCTCGATCGACTCGACGGTGCCGAGGGTGAGGGGCGGGGGCTCCGCGGCGGCCTCCGGTGCGGGGGCCTGCGCGAGGGCGAGGCGGCCCATGAGGAGGAGGGCGAGCAGGAGGGAGGAGAGCCTCAAAACCGCTTCTCCCACTCGGCGTCGAGCGCGAAGGTGTCGGCCTTGCCGTCGCGGGTGAGGACGAGCAGCACCTTGTCGGAGAGCTGCCATTCCACCCGCACGAGGTACTCCTCGGAGGACGACGGGTTCGTGGTGTAGGTGACGAAGAGGTCGCGCGAGATCCGTTTGCCGACGGTGAGCCGGACGCCGCCGATGGCTCCGCCGCTCGGGCTCGGCTGCGGATCGATGCGGAAGCGGTCGAAGCCGAAGAGCGTCCCCACCCGTGTGCTGACCAGCGAGGCGGCCTGGCTGGCCAGGAGCTGGCTGGCGTGGACGTCCGACTCGGTCCGCTCGCCCGGCGCGCGCAGCCGCCCCTGCCCCTGCAGCTCCTGGCCGGTGGCGAGGAGGGCGAGGATCTCCAGGTCCGCCAGCCCCTCGTCGGAGGAGAACTGGGCGTTGAGCCGCTCCAGGGTGCCGGCCAGCGTGAGGGTGATGCCGTAGTTGCGCACCTCGGTCCGCGCCACCAGGTCGATCACCGGATCGATCCGGTTGGGGTTGTTGAAGGTGAGCAGCCCGCGCTCGACCTCGTACTCGTTGTCCGAGTAGACGAGCCGGCCGCCGGGCTCGAGCTCCACCTGGCCGAAGAGGACCGGATTGGCGAGGGTCCCGCGCACGAAGAGGTCGACGCCGCCGCGCAGGTTCGCCACGTTGTTGTTGA
>DASPXX010000164.1:0-19205 GCA_035637095.1 Thermoanaerobaculia bacterium | reverse complement strand
GGCTGCTCACCAACTTCTGGCGGATGGCCCGCGAGGCGACCGAGCGGGGCCGCACCGAGAGCCCCCGCGCCTGGGTCATCTCCGCCGCTCAGCACGATCCGGTGGCGGCGCCCATCCTGGTCGATCTGTTGCTGCGGCATGGTGTGCGGGTCGAGAGAACCGAGGCGCCGGTCGTCGCCGGCCACGAGCTCTTTCCGGCGGGCAGCTACTTCATCCCGGCGGCGCAGCCCTACCGGCAGTTCCTCCTCACCATGCTCCGACCCCAGCGCTATCCGGAGGTGGTCGCGACCGAAGGCGGACCGATCCTGGCCCCCTACGACGTGACCTCCTGGTCGCTTCCCCTCGCCTTCGGGCTCGAGGTGGTGGAGTCGGACGGTCCGTTCGCGGGCCTGGACGGCAGCCCGGCGCGGCTGGCCGATCTCCGCGAGGCCGTCTGGCCGGGCGGCGATGTTTTAGGGGGTGCGGCCGCCCCCGGTGGCTGGCTGATCTCGCACCGTGCCGATTCGGCGGTCACCGCGGTCAACCGGCTGCTCGCGGACAAGCATCCGGTCTGGTGGCTGAAGAGCCCGGTCGGCGAGCTCGGCGACGCCAGCGGTTCCGGCGCTCCCGGAGATTATTACCTGCCGGCCGATTCGGCGACGCCGGAGGAGCTCAGCCGCCTCTCGCGCGAGGTCCACGTGGAGATCCGCCCGCTGGCCGCGGCTCCGGCCGGCCCCGCCTGGCGGATGCATCCGGTGCGGGTCGGCCTCTACAAGCCCTGGGTGCCGAGCCTCGACGAGGGGTGGACCCGCTTCCTCCTGGAGCGCTACCGCTTCCCGTTCGAGAACCTGGACAACGACGCGCTCAGGAAGGGGACCTTCCGGGGCAAGGTGGACGTGATCCTGCTGCCGTCCGTGGACGCGGACATCCTGGACAAGGGCGAGCCCGCCTCCGAGGAGGCGCGGCGCTTCGAGAGACCGCTGCCGCCGCCGTACTCCGGAGGGATCGGAGCCGAAGGGGGAGACAAGCTCAAGAAGTGGGTCGAGGACGGGGGGACGCTCGTCGCGCTCGACACTTCGGCCGACTACGTCATCCGCCTCCTGGGGCTGCCGGTGCGCGACGTCCTCGACCGGGTCTCCACCAACGACTTCCACGCCCCCGGCTCCATGCTGCGCATCCGGCTCGACCCCGAGAGCCCGCTGAGCCATGGGATGGAGCCCGAGGAGGCCGCGTACTTCGCGGACTCGCCGGCTTTCCAGACGAGCCTCCCCGACCCCCGCTTCGACCGCCGGGTGGTCGCCTCCTATCCCGACGACGCCAAGGACATCCTGATCAGCGGCTATCTGAAAGGGGGCGAGCGCCTGAAGAAGCGCGCGGCCGTGGTCGACCTCCGCGTCGGCAAGGGCCGCGTAGTCCTGATCGGCTTCCGACCCCAGCACCGCGCGCAGCCCCACCGGACGTTCAAGCTGCTGTGGAACGCGCTGTATCTGGCGGGGTTGGAGGAGGGGACCCTGCCGTAGGGAGCCCTCGGCCCGCACCCCGGATTGAAATCCGGGGCTAGCTAGGAATGGCCGTCCCTGACGGGACGGAGGAGTCCGATGCGCGTCACCTCCGTCCTGGAGGGACGGCCATTGGTAGCCCCGGGGTTCAGCCCGGGGTGGGGCGGCGGCGCCACGTTTTTAAGCGCTGAGCCACGCCGTTTAGCCGCTATCATGAATCCCCGTTGAGACGGCCGATGGCGAGGGTCACTCCCCTTCGCCCAACCGGGCGCGGAGCCGTGCGAGCTCGGCTTCCGCCGTCTCGGCGCGTTGGCGTTCGGCCTCCTCGCGTGCTTCCGCCTCTTCCGCGCGCCGGCGTTCGGCCTCGGCGCGCCGGCGGTCAGCCTCGGCGCGCTGGTGCTCGGCCTCGGCATCGGTGGGGATCATCCGGCCCTCGCGATCGAACAGACGGATCCAGGTGGCGTCCTGCTCCTCGATCCGGCCCTGCCAGAGCCCGAGATCCAGGCCGAGCTTGCCGCTCCAGAATCTCCCCCGGGCATCAGGCGTCATCGGCTGGTAGTTGTCACCGGCAAGCCGGAAGCCTTCCAGCGTCTGGGTTTCGATCCGGTAGAGATAGTACTCCGCCGTCCGGAACGTCCGGGCGTAGAGAGCCTTCTTGACCGTCCGGTCCTTCTTCATGGTCGAGGGAGAGAGGAGCTCGATGATGACATCGGGATAACGGTCGCCCTCCTCCCACACCACCCAGACCTGGCGGTCATGCCGCACCGGGACGCCGCCGACGAAGAAGATGTCCGGACCGCGAAATTGCTTCGAGCCCTCGGGATCGGCCGCGATGTCCCGGGCCTGCTCGAAAGAGTAGTAGACGAACATGTTGGCGCCGACGAAAAAGTCGGTCCGCTCGCGCTCCGCCATGGCTTGGCGGGTCACGTTGATGAAGAGGCTCATCTGGATGCGGTGCCAGTTGCTGTCCAAAGGCTCCCCGTCGTCGTAGACGAGCTCGAAGGGAAGGGGGGCGAGCGCCGCAACCGCTGGCTGGCTCATGCTGGTTCTCCCGTCGAAGTCGTTCCTTTGCAGCACCCTATCCCAGATCTCGATGCCTGGGAAGAGGGATCTCTTCTCCGACTTCTCCGAAAACAGGATAGCACGGCCGACTACGCCTCCGGGACGGCCACCCTCCTGCCCCTTCTCTCTACAGCCCCTTCCCGCGCCTGGGAGGGCAGAACCGGTCGCGCAGCTTCCACACCGCTTGCATGTCCAGCCGCTCGCCCTCGAAGACGATCTGGCGGCTTGTCTTGTCCTTCCGGTTCTTGAAATAGCGCGTCACGTTCATCCAGCGGATTGTTTCCTCGCCGCTTTGCTCCTCCGTCTGGCGGATGACGAGATACACGTCAGCGGGTTGGCTGATCCAGTAGTCCAGATGGCGTGGATTCTTCACGCCAAAGACTTCGCGGCCATCGCGTTGGCGTGTCCGCAGGTAGGAATCGCCGCTCTTGAGCTGGACGTAGATCTTCTCGAAGAAGCGGCTGACGTCTTGCCCACCGTCCCTTCGCCGATCAACACGACCTTGGCATTCACGTACCGGCGCGTCGCCTCGGCCGGCTGCGCGGCGTGGATGCCGGTCAGGCGGTAGATCAAGATGGTGGAGCCGAAAGCCGTTCCCACTACGAGGCGCGAACCATCAGGACTGAAGGCGACGGACATCGGCGTTGGCTCGCCGTGCTGTACCACCTGCAAGCATGTCCCCGATTTCCAATCCCAGAGCCGGACCGTTTCGTCCATGGACCCCGCCGAGGCGATCAAGTCGCCGCCAGGGGAGATAGCACCGGAAGTAACGTCTCTTTGATGGCCCTCCAAGGTCCCGACGCAGGGCCTCGCTTCCAAGTCCCAGATCTTGACGGTCATGTCGTCCGAGCCGGAAACGGCAAACCGTCCGTCCGGGGTGATCTGAACAGAGTCGACGAGAGTCGAATGGCCCTTCAGCGTCGCTAGGAACTGGCCGGTCTCAAGATTCCACAGGCAGACTCGCCCATCGCTATGGCCCGATAGCGCCCGAATCCCCAACGGATCGACGGCGGTGCTGAAAACGTTGGCGGCATCAGCCGGCCCGCACTCGATAGTCTTCAGACACGTACCCGCAGCAAGATTCCACAGCCTGAGCGTCTTGTCGGATCCCCCGGAAAGAGCGCGATCGTTGTCCCTCAACGCGACCACCGACCAGACCGCATTCGTGTGCCCAACCAGGTTCGCCAATTCCCGGCCCGAGCTTGCGTCCCAAACGCGAACGGACGCGTCGTCCGCCGCCGACAGAATCCGCTTCCCATCCGGTGTGATCGCAAACGGAATTCACACCTTGCGTATGCCCTTTCAGCGTCGTCCGGCATTTACCCGTTTCCAGATCCCAAATCTTGACCGTCTTGTCGTCCGAGCCGGACGCCGCCCATGTCCCATCCGGGCTCACGGCCACGCTCCTGACCCAGTTCGTGTGCCCTATGAGCTTGCGTTCCACCACGGCTAGCGGCTCGGCCTGCTCCGGCGGCTGCGCGGGCGGGGCCGATTCTGGCTCGGACCGGCAGGCGGCCCGCAGCTCAGCAAAAGCCGCCTTGGTTTCCCGGCGATAATCCACGTACTTGTAGCGACGCAATGCGTCCGGGAGCTCGCAGTCGGCCAGCAGCAACGGGATGAAGCGCCGGCCGACGTTCTTCGGATCGCGGAAGAGCACGGTGCTGCGTTCGAGCGCCACCCACTCCGACCCCAGCGCCGCCGGCGACAGGCACAACACCTGCGCTCGCGCCTCGTCGAGCCCGTGTTCGGTGGCCACCCGCAACCCCGCGGCGCGCAGCTTCTCCGCCAGCGCCCGCACACGCGGCTTGTCCTTTGAGTTGTGGCTCAGGAAGACATCGTAGGTGAAGCGATCGGCCATATGCGCAGGTAGGTTAGCACCCTATCCCGCTCGGCGAGGGCGGCGCTGCCGTGGATCAAAGGGACCTGAAGGACACAAAGGACGTCAAGGACGAGAGCAGGGACCGAAACGGGACTCGTCCTTGATTGGCTTTCAGGTCTTTGGTGTCCTTTCTTTCCCCCCTCTCCCGGTTGGTGGGTGTGCGATGGGAGAGGGGGGCGGCTCGCCGACCGCAAACCTTGGGGGACTGTCCTCCGTCCCTCGCGGGGAAAAGCTGATCCCCGATGGGGCGGAGGCCGGGAGTCTTGGGGAGAACGTCATCCCCAATGGGGATGAGCCCATCCCTCTTTGGGGAACCGTTCCCCCAGCAGGGATGACGGCCGCCCCTTTTGGGGATGAGCCCGTCCCTTTTGGGGATGAGGTCATCCCTCGTGGGGCGACGTCTCCCTCAAGAGGGATGACGTTCGCCCGAAGACTTCCGGGCTTCGCCCCTTTCTTCCCGGTCTCCGCCCGGAGAGCCCGCGCCTTTGCCCGCCGCTCCTGGCGTTCGCCCGGACAGGACCGAGGGGCGTGCCTGGCGTACCGAGGCTCGCCCGGTACCTCCTGCTGTCCGCCCCGGGACGGGTGGGCTTCGCCGGACCCTCAGCTGGACACAGGGAGTTTCCGATGGCAAGGAGGAGAGTGTTGTGGTCGGCGCAGCCGCCCCCCCTCCTGGCCGCCCCCCTTTTCCAACCACCCCCGCCCAGGGGGGAGGGACGCTCCGCCTGGACGTTCTCGGCAAAGTTAGCGCCTATGAGGGTCAGGGGCCAGGGCTCAATCGCTCTCCAGCACCTCGCGCACCTTGGCCGCCAGGTCCCGCCCGCTGAAGGGCTTCTTGAGCAGGGGGGCGTCGACCTGGGCGAGGCTGGGGACCTCGGCGAGGCCGGCGGGATAGCCGGTGGCGAAGAGGACCTTCATGCCGGCCCGGTCATAGCTGAGCTGCTCGGCGAGCTCCACACCGCTCATGCTGCCCATCAGGATGTCGGTCACCATGAGATGGATCGGCCCGGTGTGCTGCTTGCTGATCTCCAGGGCCTGCGCGGCGTCGGCCGCCTCCAGCACGTTGTAGCCGTGGGCCTTGAGGATCTCGTGCAGCGGCCGCCGCACGTTCTCCTCGTCTTCCACGAGCAGGATTGTCTCCCAGGGGCGCTTGCGCGAGATCCCGTCCCCCTGGGCGTCGTCCACGGCCTCGCCGCTGGGGAGCAGGACGATGAGGCTCGTCCCCTTGCCCAACTCGCTGTCCGTCACGATGTGACCGCCGCTCTGGGTCACGATGCCGTAGGTCGTCGAGAGCCCCAGGCCGCTCACCTCGGGTCCCTGCTTGGTGGTGAAGAACGGCTCGAAGACCCGCCGCCTTACCTCATCCGTCATGCCCGGACCGTTGTCCGTCACCGTGAGCTGCGCATAGCGCCCGGGTGAGAACCGGAGGGGGTGGCCCAGATTGCCCGGCCGCACCTCGATCATCTTCGTCTCGATCTTCACCTGGCCGCCCTCCGGCAGGACGTCGCGGGCGTTCGAGATCAGATTGAGGATCACCTGCTCCATCTGGGTGGGATCGATGTTGACGCGGTCGAGATCGGGGTCGAGCTCGAGCCGGAGCTCGATGGCGTCCCCGAGGACCCGCCGCAGCTTGTCGTCCACGTCCGACAGCAGCGTGTTGAGCTGCAGGAGCTTCGGTTGCAAAACCTGCCGCCCGCTGAAAGCCAGCAGCTGGCGGGAGAGAGCCGCGCCGCGCTCGCCGACGCGCTCGATCTCGCGGAGGTTCTTGCGCGCCGGATCGTCCGGCGCCAGCCGGAGGAGAGCCAGCTCGGTCTCGCAGGCGATGGCGGTGAGGAGATTGTTGAACACATGAGCAATCCCTCCCGCCAACCGGCCCATGGCTTCCATGCCCTGCGCCTGGACCGTCATCTCCTCGCTCTGCCGCGCCAGCCGGCGCGCCTCCGTGGAGCGTCCTCCCTCTCCGGGCGCCTCACGCTGCTTCAGGTCATTGGCCGGACGAACCGCCACAGTGCCGTTGTTCTGTGTCCGCATAAGGATTTTTCCCTTTCGGCTCTCGGGCAATGAGGTCCGAGACACCCCATACCTATGCAGGTTTTGGTCCAGCCCTCCCCAGGGGGTTTCAGAACATCCCGAGCTGGAGACGGGCCGCTTCGGACATCATGGAAGGGTTCCAGACCGGGTCCCAGACCAGCTCGATCTCGGCCGAGGAGACGCCGGGCACCTCCTCGATCTTCTTCTGCACCTCGCCCGGGAGCGAGCCGGCCACGGGACAGGCGGGCGAGGTCAGCGTCATCTTGACGTGGACCGCGCCGTCCGCCTGCAGATCGAGGTCGTAGATCAGCCCGAGCTCGTAGATGTTGACCGGGATCTCCGGATCGTAGACGGTCCGCAGCGCCTCGACGATCGCGTTCTCGACATCCACGGAGTCGGTCTGGGTGGCCTGGTTCGGGTCTGCCATGATGGTCTCCTCATTCTGTCGAGACGGGCTGGTCCTTCTGATCGAGGGCTGCCTCGAAGGTGTGCCAGGCGAGGGTGGCGCACTTGACGCGAATCGGGAACTCGCGGACGCCCGAGAAGACCGCGAGCTTGCCGAGATCCGCGAGATCGCCGTCCGTCCCCCGGGTGACCAGATCGTGGAAGCCGTGAAACAGCGCATGGGCCTCGGCGACGGTCTTGCCCCGGAGGGCCTCGGTCATCAGTGACGCCGAGGCGGTGGAGATGGCGCACCCGGAGCCCTGGAAGGAGATCCCCTCGACGCGATCGTCTTTCACCCGGAGGTGGACCGTGACCCGGTCGCCGCAGAGCGGGTTGTGCCCCTCGGCGCTGCGGTTGGCATCCCGCAGCGGCCCGAAGTTGCGCGGCCGCCGGTTGTGGTCGAGGATGACCTCTTGATAGAGGTCGCGCAGCTCGTCGCTCATCGGATGGTCAGCTCCAGAAGATCTCCCGGACCCGCCGCAGCCCGGCGGCGAGAGCCTCTACCTCTTCAGGTGCGTTGTACAGCCCGAAGGAGGCCCGGGTGGTGGCCGGCACCCCGAATCGGTCCATCACCGGCTGGGCACAGTGGTGGCCGGCGCGGACCGCGATCCCCTGCCGGTCGAGGATCGTCCCGACGTCGTGCGGATGGACTCCGTCGACGGTGAAGGAGATCACCGCGGCCTTCTGCGGGGAGGTGCCGAGAATCTCGAGGCCCGGGATCTCGGAGAGCCGCTCGGTGGCGAGCGCCAGGAGCTCCTCCTCCCAGGCCGCGATGGCCGGCCGGCCGAGAGCGCTCATGTAGTCGAGCGCCGCCGCCAGGGCGACCGCTCCCTCGATGAACGGCGTCCCGGCCTCGAAGCGGTGCGGCGGCGGCAGGTAGGTGGTCTTTTCATGGGTCACCCGCACCACCATGCCTCCGCCTCCCTGCCAGGGCGGCATCCCGGCCAGCAGGTCCGCCCGCCCCCACAGCGCGCCGATCCCGCTCGGCCCGTAGACCTTGTGGCCGGAGAAGGCATAGAAGTCGCAGCCGAGCGCCTGGACGTCGACCGGGAGATGCGGCACCCCCTGGGCACCGTCGACCACGACGACCGCGCCACACGCGTGGGCCAGCCCGGCGATCTCGCGGACCGGCACGAGCGTACCGAGCGAGTTCGAGATGTGCGCCACGGCCACCAGCCGCGTGCGCTCCGAGAGCAGCCGCTCCAGTTCCGGGAGGATCACCTCGCCGCGGTCGTCGATCGGCGCCACCCGCAGGCGGGCGCCGCGCTCGGCGCAGAGCATCTGCCAGGGGAGGATGTTCGAGTGGTGCTCGAGCTCCGTGATCAGGATCTCGTCGCCCGGCCCCACGTTCTGCCGCCCCCAGCTCTGCGCCACCAGGTTGAGCGCCTCGGTGGTGCCGCGGACGAAGACGACCTCCTCGGGCCGCGCGGCGCCGAGGAAGCGCTGCACGGTCCCGCGGGCGCTCTCGTACGCCTCGGTGGCTCGCTGGGTCAGGGTGTGGACGCCGCGGCCGACGTTGGCGTAGGACGTGGCGTAGAACGCCGCCAGGGCATCGACCACGGCCCGCGGCTTCTGGGTGGTCGCGGCGTTGTCCAGATAGACGAGCGGCTGGCCGTTGATGCGGTGGGCGAGGATGGGGAAGTCCTCCCGCACCCGGGCGAGGTCATAGCCAGGAACGATCCTTTCAGAGACCTGCGCGACGGCCATCGCTTCCTCCTAGACGGCCTGCCGGACGACCTCGCCCTGGGGCAGACGGGAGAACAGGAATTCCTCGAGATCGCGCCGCACCGGCGCGAGCTTGATCCGCTCCACGATGTCGCTGGCGAAGGCGTAGGTCAGCAGGCTCCGCGCCGCCTCCTCGCCGATGCCCCGTGAGCGCAGGTAGAAGATGGCGTCGTCGTCGAGCTGGCCGACCGTCGAGCCGTGCGTGCACTTGACGTCGTCGGCGAAGATCTCGAGCTGCGGGTTCGAGTTGGCGATCGCCTCGGAGGAGAGCAGGAGGTTCCTGTTCGACTGCTTGGCGTCGGTCTTCTGCGCCCCCGGATGGACGTGGATCAGCCCGTTGAACACCGCCCGCGCTTTGCCGTCCAGGATCCCCTTGTACAGCTCGTGGCTCGCGCAGTGGGCTTTCACGTGATCCACCCGCATGTGGTTGTCGATGAGCTGCCGCCCCTCGGCCAGGTAGAGGCCGTTCAGGATGCAGTCGATCCCCTCGCCGGCGAGCACGGCGTTGACGTCGTTGCGCACCAGGGCGCCGCCGATCGAGATCGAGTGGGACGACGGCCTCGAGCTGCGCTCCCCTTCGATCTGGAAGGTGGCGAGGTGGAAGGCCTCGCGGCTCTCCCGCTGCAGCTTGTAGTGGTCGATCACCGAGGCCGGACCGGCGACCAGCTCGGTCACCGGGCAGCAGAGATAGGCGCCTTCGCCGGCGTAGGTCTCGACCAGCGTCACCTGGCTGTTCTCCCCCGTCACGATCAGGTTGCGCGGGAAGGAGAAGGTCGCCTCCCCGGCGGAGCTGGCGGAAGAGAGAAAGAGCAGATGGACCGGCTTCCCGATCACCGCGCCGCGCGGGATGAGGACGCAGGCGCCGTCCCGCAGGAACGCCGTGTTGAGCGCCACGAACGGGTGCTCTCCAACCCGGGCGAGCTGGCCGAGCCAGGGGAGGACCTGGTCAGGGTTGTTCGCCAGCACCTCGGCGAGGCTCGCCACCACCGTGCCGGCCGGCAGCTCGCTGGACTGCGACAGCTTCGCCGAGAAGCGGCCGTCGACGAAGACGAGCCGGGCCGCCGCCGGAAAATCGAGCACGGCGAGCCGTTCCGGATCGGCCGCCTCCGGGTCGCTCTGCGGGCGGACGAAGGAGCCGCGGGCGATCGGCGCGACGTTCGTGAAGCGCCAGTCCTCCTGCCGCAGGGTGGGAAAGCCGAGACCGGCGAAGCGCTCGATCCCGAGCTGGCGCAGGACCTGGACCGCGGCCGGCCCGCCGGCGGGCAGCTCGCGCAGGAAGCGCTCGTGCTCGGCGAGCCAGGGCGCGGTCGACTCGGTCGAAGCCGGGCGGGCGGTGGCGGTTTCCATCACGGCCATGGCGTCACGCTCCTACCGGCTGGGTGGTCTCTGCCACCTCGCGCTCCAGCCAGGCGTAGCCCTTCTCCTCCAGCTCCAGGGCGAGCTCCCGGCCGCCCGAGCGGACGATCCGGCCATCGACCAGGACGTGGACGAAATCCGGCACGATGTAGTTGAGCAGCCGCTGGTAGTGGGTGATCAAGAGGAAGCTGCGCTCCGGGCCGCGCAGGTTGTTGACCCCTTCGGCGACGATGCGCAGGGCGTCGATGTCGAGCCCCGAATCGGTCTCGTCGAGGATCGCCATGCGCGGCTCGAGGACCGCCATGTGGAAGATCTCGTTGCGCTTCTTCTCGCCGCCCGAGAACCCCTCGTTGACCGGCCGGTTGAGCAGCGAGTCGTCCATCTGCACCAGCTTCATCTTCTGGCGCACCAGGGTGAGGAACTCCATCGCGTCCATCTCGGGAAGCCCCCGGTGCTTGCGCACCGCGTTGAGCGCCGCCTTCAAGAAGTAGGTGTTGCTCACCCCCGGGATCTCGACCGGGTACTGGAACGCCATGAAGACGCCCTCGCGCGCCCGGTCCTCCGGGTCCATCTCCAGGAGGTCGCGGCCGTCCAGCTGGACCTCCCCCGCGGTCACCTGGTAGCTCTCCTCGCCGGCCAGCACCCGGGCCAGCGTGCTCTTGCCGGAGCCGTTCGGCCCCATGATCGCATGCACCTCGCCCTTCTCGATCTCCAGGTCGACCCCGCGCAGGATCTCGTTGCCGTCCACCGACGCGTGCAGGTTCTTGATCTTCAGCATCTCAATTACTTTCTTGCTCTCTCGCGGATTGAAAAGGTTACAGGCGTCAGCCGACGCTCCCCTCGAGGTTGACGGCGAGCAGCTTCTGGGCCTCGACCGCGAACTCCATGGGGAGCTCGCGGAAGACCTCCTTGCAGAAGCCGTTGACGATCATCGAGACCGCGTCCTCGGTGGCGATGCCGCGCTGGTTGCAGTAGAAGATCTGGTCCTCGCCGATCTTCGAGGTGGTCGCCTCGTGCTCCATGCGCGCCGTGGGGTTCTGCACGTCGATGTAGGGGAAGGTGTGGGCGCCGCACTGGTCGCCGATCAGCATGGAGTCGCACTGCGAGAAGTTGCGGGCGCCGTCGGCCCCCTTCAAGATCTTGACCTGGCCGCGGTAGGTGTTCTGGCCGTGGCCGGCCGAGATGCCCTTGGAGACGATGGTGCTGCGCGTGTTCTTGCCGATGTGGATCATCTTCGTCCCGGTGTCGGCCTGCTGGCGCCCCTTGGTCAGGGCGACCGAGTAGAACTCGCCGATCGAGCCCTCGCCCTTCAAGATCACGCTGGGGTACTTCCAGGTGATCGCCGAGCCGGTCTCGACCTGCGTCCAGGAGATCTTGGCGCGCGCGTCGCACTTGCCGCGCTTGGTCACGAAGTTGTAGATGCCGCCCTTGCCGTTCTCGTCCCCCGGATACCAGTTCTGGACCGTCGAGTACTTGATCTGCGCGCCTTCGAGAGCGACCAGCTCGACGACCGCGGCGTGGAGCTGGTTCTCGTCGCGCATCGGCGCCGTGCACCCCTCCAGGTAGGAGACGTAGGCGCCCTCGTCGGCGATGATGAGAGTCCGCTCGAACTGCCCGGAGTTCTTGGCGTTGATGCGGAAGTAGGTCGACAGCTCCATGGGGCAGCGCACGCCCTTCGGCACGTAGACGAACGAGCCGTCGGAGAAGACCGCCGAGTTGAGCGTGGCGAAGAAGTTGTCCGTGTAGGGGACGACCGAGCCGAGGTACCGGCGCACCAGCTCGGGATGGTTTCGCACCGCCTCGGAGAAGGAGCAGAAGATGATCCCCATCTCGCCGAGCTTCTCCTTGAAGGTGGTGGCCACCGAGACGCTGTCGAACACCGCGTCGACCGCGACGCCGGCCAGGAGCTCCTGCTCTTTCAGCGGGATGCCCAGCTTCTTGTAGGTCTCGAGGATCTCGGGATCGATCTCCTCCAGGCTCTTCGGTCCTTCGCCCTTCTTCCTGGGACCTGCCCAGTAGCTGATCGACTGGTAGTCGATCGGCGGGTAGTGGATGTTGGCCCAGCGCGGCTCCTCCATGGTGAGCCAGTGCCGGTAGGCCTTGAGCCGCCACTCGAGCATCCACTCGGGCTCATCCTTCTTGGATGAGATGAGCCGGACGGTGTCCTCGGAGAGGCCGGGCGGCACGATCTCCTGCTCGACGTCGGTGATGAAGCCGAACTTGTATTCCTGGCTCGCGAACTGCTCGATGGTGCTGGTGGAAGTCGTCTCCATGATTCCCTCTTTCGTTCTTCAGTGCTCCTGGCCGAGCGGCGCGACAGCCAGGGCCGGGCGCCGGCCCAGGGTGACCAGCTTCGGCTCCGGCCGCGGCGTCTCGGCCATTTCGGCCAGGGAGATCCCGGCCAGGGCCTCGCGGAGCGCCGCGTTGATCCGGTGCCAGCGGCCGCGCACCGGGCAGAGCGGCTCGTGGCTGCAGCCGCTCTGGTCGTCGATGCACTCGGTGATCGCGATCGGCCCTTCGAGCGCGGCGACCACCTCCGCCATCGAGATCTCCTCGGGAGAACGCGACAGGCTGTAGCCGCCCTTGACCCCGCGGTGCGAGTCCAGGAGGCCCTCGCGGACGAGGACCTTGAGGATTTTGCTCACCATCGGGAGCGGGAGGTGCGTCTCGCCCGCGAGCTCGGGAGCGTTCACCTGGCGCTCCGGCGCCGCGGCGAGATGGGTCAGGAGGACGATCCCGTAGTCGGTCTGCTTCGTGATGCGGATCATGCGGCCAGGCCCCGGTGCTTCCCACAGAAGAAAACAGGACCGGAGAGGTCCTGATTCCCTCGCATCGTAGCGAGGGGCCACAAGGAAGTCAACGGGTGGAGAGGGCTCCAACGGCTCCGTCAAAGTCGCCGCCGTCGGAGCCTCCTCCCGCCCGACCTCACCCCCGACCCCTCTCCCATCTCCCACCCCTCCAACCGGGAGAGGGGCGCCCCCGTCCAACCCTCTTTCCGGGAAAGGTTCCAGTGAGCAAAGCAGTCGCAAGCTCCCCCCTCTCCCGGGGGCTGGGTGGGAGGTGGGAGAGGGGGGCCGGGGGGGTGAGGTCGGGCGGGAGGAGGCTCCGACGGCGGAGCCTTTGACGGAGCCCTGAGGACCCCCGGGAGAGGGGGAGGTCTCAGGACTTGGCTCTCGCCACCCAGCGCGGGGCGGCGTCGAGGGTCTGCCGCAGGATCAGGCTGATCTGGGCCGCATGGTGCTGGACGTGGCGCATGTTGTAGAGGAGCAGCTCCGCGTGCGTCATGTCGAGCCAGTCGAAGCCGCAGCGCCGCTGCGCGCTCTCGTCCGTCATCGACTCGATCCTCTCCCGGCACTTCCGGCGGCCGTGCTCGAGATAGGTCCGCAGCTCCTCTCTCGTGTACGGCCGCTCGGGCAGGATCCCCGCCGGGTCCAGCTCGTCGAGCGTGAACGGCACCGGCGGGACGAACTCCCCGACCGAATCAGACAGGTACAGGTCGAGGAAGAAGAGCGTGTGGTAGGCGACGTACCAGACCTCCGGCTGCCGCGAGCGGTCGCTCCACAGCTCGTCGGGGCAGGCGAGGATGGCGTTGTCGAGCATGTCGATCGCGGCCCCGAACTGCTGCCAGATCAGAGTTTTCCAGATCGTGTCCACAGCTCTATCAGTTTAATCCGGATTCGATGAGTCTCCCAATGTTCGGGATGAGTCTCCCGACGAGAGCGTGACCATGGTACGATGACCATGGTCATAGAGGAGACCGCCCATGGAAGAACACCTCGTCTCGAAATCGTCCTTCAAGGCCAAGGCGCTCGAATACTTTCGGCAGGTGGAGAGCACGGGCAAGGAACTGGTCATCACCGATAACGGCAAGCCGGTCCTCAAGATCGTTCCTTACTCCCGCGATCCCGCGAAGGCGCTCAAGGCCCTCCGCGGCTCCGTCATCCTCTACGCCGATCCGTTGGAGCCGGTCGGGCTGGAGGATTGGGAGTCGCTCCGTTGATCGTCCTCGATCAGTGCCTGGGAGGCGAGGTCCCCGGTCCGCGACGAGCCCGTCGATAAAGCGAGCCTCATTTCTGCTCAAATCTAAACTGGATTACCACGGCGTCGTCGAGCGTGGAGATTCTCCACACCTGCTCATGCTTGGTTTCGTCCGTCGAGATTGCGACCTTCGCTTCGTAGGCTTGCTCGTACATCTCCAAGGAGCCAGTTCCGGTGAATCCGGCCTCTTGACTGTAGTTGAGCCGAGCTCTCGATATCTGCGCGTCAGTAGCGACACCTGCTGCCTGGCCCTCGGGATGGCCGAGGGTCAGATCCAACAAATAGCGTTGCACAGATGAGTCCCACCGCAAAGTGCCGATGACGTGTGCGTGGTGCGGCGTAAAGACCGCGCTAGACTGCTGGATGTCGAGAACGGTTGAGAAGAAAACCGTGTTGGGGTCGCGGCTCTGAACCGAGATGGTCGCGGCTCCTGTGATCGGCTCGCCAGGGAGATGATCTATTTTCCAGCTCGCGGAGTAACGGGGATGTGGAACGCTGTACGTTGCGGCCGCGTCGCTCAGCACAAGGCGTTGGAGCTGTTGGGTGTGGTCGCTTGCCGGAAGATTGGTGGTCTGTAGGACCCTGATCTCTCGGACCTCCGAGAACTTCACTGAGCTGTCGCCCAGCTCCGTCTTGCCGAAAAGGAGGCCTGTACCACCTCCTCCCATGTAGGCCATGTTCCAATCATCGGCAAGGCGCACAACGGCTTTTGTGCCATCCGTCAGCTCAACCGTCACGTCGTACTGCCACACTTCCGTACCCTTGGCGTTCTTCTCTTGATGGCCCGCGAATGCCAGCGAGCGCATTCGCGTCCACTCCAAGAAGGTCTCCGAGGTTCCGCGAAAGACTCTGATGCCCTTTTCGCGGCTCGGTCCGAAGCCCGAAGGGTACGCTATCTCAGGCTCCCGCAGGACATATGAGCTGCCAGTAGCGTCAGTGACTTGAACTTGCGTGGCGGCGCCACTCTCGATGGGGCCAGAGACGGTGCCTGAGGACGGATTGGGCTTCTCGGGTATTCTATTGGCGGCCGCGGTCATTTTGGAGATGGCCTGCACAAGGGCGGCCATATTCTCTCGCCTGGAGGTGGCGTCCCGCAACAGCCCTCGCCGCATCAACACGCTCTTGATGAGGAGTTGCCTTCCCGTGAAGTCCTGGAAGGTGACGGTGATGCTCACGTCTCCGCTTTCGACGTCGTCGAACACCTCGCCAAAGGCCACCAATGAAACTCCTAGCTTCTTCAGCTCGCTCGATCCTGGGGCGCTGATCTGGCCAATATCCTGCAGCACCTTTTCGTTTTCAATGACTGCTTGCAGGCGGGCGAGATTCCTTCTCTCGAGAACGGTATAGGTGCGGTCCTGCGCCAGAGCCTCTTCGAACTCGTGGGTCAGGCTTGCGGTTGTATCATTTTTTTTCCCGTCTCGCGTGGAGAAGTCCCAGACAACCACAGTCTGTGCGAACGACACTGCCGGCAGCAGTAGCCAAAGAAGAAACAAAAGCAGGCGCTTGCTCATCGGGCTGGCGCTCCTCAGCCCCCGCACGGAGTTAGCATTGTGCGATCTTCCGTGACCGCGACCGTTTCGACGCATTCTCTACCCCTACTCTCGAGCTTGAAACTATGGCTGCGTCCGTCGGCAGGTACTTCAATAGTAATCACCGTCGCGACCCGCCTGATAACTCGAGCCTTCTGGCCATCCAGCCAAACCTCTGCGTCGCTCATGGAGGAGGGTATCAGAAGGTCTACCCGGAGTCTGGGACTGTTTGGGGGCGCAGATCTCACAGGGGGTGTATTTGCCGTACGGACTCTCGTTTTTCCCCCGGAAGCCTCGGGCTTTGAGGGTCCATCCTGGCCGCTATCCTTGTAGAAGGCTGAGACTCCACCGGGCGAAGGAACTGCGGGCTCGGCGAGTTGACCCTTCCCTCTGGAGATGAGGATCCCTATGATCCCGAGAAGAAGCAGAAACCCTCCAACCAGTCCGGCCCAGATTATTTGGTGCCGATGCGTGAGGCGCTGAAGCTGGCGTACATCTACATTCCCCTTGATTTTTTGGAGAAGGGCATTCGCCTTGTTCTGGTCGAGGCTCGTCAGCTGCACGAGGGCTTCGAGCCGAGCCTTGTCGCTCTTGAACTGCTTCAAGATGTCCAAGACCTGTGCGGCATTGAAAAGGCCAGCTCCCTCGATGGTCTCTCGGATCGAGCGTTCGGCCCGATGAGCCTGAGCGACCAGGTAGAAGTAGGCCAAGAGGCTCAGAAATCCCAGCACCGACGAAACTCCGGCGAGAGCTGCGATGATTGGTGCGTTCATCACTTCGCGCTGTTCTCCAGTATGATCGAGGCGCGGATTACCCGAATAAACAGACTAGAGTTTACGAGAGTTCCGCAATGCTCGTCAAATCTGCGGCCGCCGACCCAGCGACTTGTCTCGGGAGACACATGATCGTGCTCGCGAGGAGACCTACCGGTCTCGCCAGGAGATGACCTGGTCTCGTGAGCCCGGCGACTGGTCTCGGGAGACCGGTGATCGTGCTCGCGAGGAAGGCTACCCTACCCCGCGAGCCGAACGACTGGGCTCGCGAGGAGATGAGCTGGTCTCGGGAGACCAGTGATCGGGCTCGCGAGGAGAGCTACCGCGCTGGCGAGCCGAATGACCGGGCCCGGGAGCTGAACGGCCCGTCGATAGTGCACGGAATCAGAGCAGTCCCGAATACCAGCCGACCAGCGCATCGCCGAAGAAGAGGGCGATCAGCCCTCCCAGGGCGAGGAAGACTCCGAAGGGGAGCTTCGAGCGCATGTCGAGGCTCCCCCAGCGCATCAGGGCGAGCCCGGCGATCGAGCCGGTCAGGGCACCGAAGAAGAGCGTGACCACGACGCCCTGCCAGCCGAGGAAGGCCCCCACCAGGGCGAGCATCTTGACGTCCCCCAGCCCCATCCCCTCCTCGCGGCGGACCAGCAGCCAGAGCCCCCAGACGGAGAGGAGGATGCCCGCTCCGATCAGGGTGCCGAGGACGGCCGGCACCAGACCGGCCAGCGGTGCCCAGAGCTGTGTGGCGAGCCCGACCACGATGCCGGGCAGGGTGATCCGGTCCGGCAGGATCATGTGGTCGTAGTCGATCAGGCCGAGGACCAGCATGAGGCAGGCGAAGACGGTCGCCACCACCACCTGCGGTGCCAGGCCGAAGCGCAGCAGGCAGGCCACGAAGAGCGCCCCCGTGGCCACCTCGACCAGCGGATAGCGCCAGGAGATCGGCGTGCCGCAGTTGCGGCAGCGCCCGCGCAGCAGGAGGAACGAGAGCACCGGCACGTTGTCGCGCGCCCGGATCAGGCTGCCGCACCCCGGGCAGCGCGAGCGCGGGTAGACCGTCGAAAGGCCGAGCGGCAGGCGGTAGACCACCACGTTCAGGTAGCTGCCGACGATCAGGCCGAAGACCGCGGCGTAGAGGACGATCAGGAGCTGGAGCACGGGCGGAATTGTACCCTCACCCCCGGCCCCTCTCCCGAGCGGCTGGCCCGCCAGAGGACCAACCCCCACGCCGCGAGCGCCGCCAGGCTCACCGCCGCGCCGAGCGGCAGGAGGCGCTCGTGGTAGGCGAGGACGAGCTCGTGCTCGCCGGCCGGCAGCTCGATCCCGATCTGGCCGAGGCCGGTGGGCCAGGCCGGCAGAGGCGCGCCGTCGATCGTGGCCCGCCAGCCGTCGTCGTAGGTGGAGGCCACGACGAAGAACGCCTTGCCTTGCGCGCGGTAGCGCAACACCACCCGCCCGGCCTCGTCGCGCAGCTTCAGAGGTCGCGGCGGCAGCGGGTACTCGGCCTCGGCGGGCGTGTGGTCCGCGCGCACGCAATGTTCGTGGCGGCTGACGGCGTAACTTTCCTGCCGCGACAGGGAGAGCGCATCACCCCAGGTGGGATGGAAGCTCACCCGCGGCACGAAGCGATAGCGGGGCAGCAGGAACGGATCGACCACCGGCCGGACGCCGGGCGAGCGCGGATCGCGGGCCACGGCGGCGGCCCATTCGGCCGTGGGCTGGCGGACCAGGACGGCACCGACGTTCCAGGCTCCAAGGAAGCGGAAAGCGAGCTCGCGTCCCGCCTCCCCGGAGCTCCATTCGGACAGGGCGACCGTCGTCGCTTTCTGGCCCCAGCCGGTGAGCATGAGGTCGTAGTCCTGGTGAAAGGCGTGCGGAATCCCCCAGAGGGATCCCGAATAGGGTTCCAGGCGGGCCAGGAGAGAGCGCACCGGCGCGAGATATGGATCGGGGGTGCGCGCGAACACGGCGAGCTGGCCCGGCGGCTCGGGCTCGAGGAACACGCGGGTGCCCTGCGGCACCGCATCGACCAGGAAGGGCGGGTCCCGGTAGACGGAGGCCGGCAGGGTGACCACGAAGCCGTGGCCGTAGTGCCAGAGGTCGATCGCCAGGAGCCCGAGGGCCGCGGCGGTGAGCGCGCGCCCCGAGGGACGGTGGGCACGGCAGAGGGCGAGGAGGCCGGCGACGGCGGCCGCCGTGGCCACCGCCGCCCACGCCTCGCCGCGCAGATAAGCCAGCCCGCGCAAGGCCGTGGCCTCGTTCAGGTCGGGACCGCCGTGGCTGCGCACGAACCAGAGCCCGGTGCGCGGGGACGCATGAAGCAGGATGGCGAGGGTGAGCGCCGTGGCGAACAGGACGAGGGCCAGGGCCAGGGGGAAGTCGGCGGCCGACCGCCGCCCGGCGGCGCGCTCGTCCATCAGCCGCTGCCAACCCAGGGCGCCCGCGAAGGCCAGCGAAACCACCGCCAGGATGGCGAACTTCTCTGGAAAGCGCACGACCGCGAGCCCCGGCACAGCCTCGCGCAGCGCTTCGAACAGAGGGTTGTGCCGGCCCAAGGCCAGGAACGCGCCGCCCAACACCCCGAGAGCCCAGGCGCCGCGCCGCGGGATCGGCCAGAGGGAGAGCGCGCAGATCCCCAGGACGGTGAGGAGCATCCCCGGGTAGAGCGAGGCCACGTAGGGGAAGTCTCGGTCGTGCAGGTTCCAGCCGAAAAACCGCCCGGCCTGCGGCCACGCCGGATCCCCGAAGAAACGCGGAAACGCCAGCTCGACCAGGCGCGACGGCGGCGCCGACCAGGTGCTCGCCTGTTTCGGATCGAGCCCGCCAGCCCGTGGAGAGTCGGCGAGGCGCTGCGCGGTGGGAAGGAGCTGCACGGCGGCGAGCGCCAGGGCGACCA
>DASPXX010000163.1:0-4705 GCA_035637095.1 Thermoanaerobaculia bacterium | reverse complement strand
CACCGGGCAGAAGCCGTGGCGCCAGGCTTCGGCCTGCGCCTGCTTCATCGGGAAGTGGGTGTTGAGCACGTCGCGCAGGTAGAGGGTCTCGGTGCCGCGGATCAGCGGCAGCATGGCCCAGACCAGGAAGACGAGCAGCGGCGCGGCGTACAGCAGGAAGATCGTGCGGCGTCGGTCCATGCGTTTCCGTCCTTTGGCCTTTACAATAGCGCCCCGTGATCCGGCCGCTCCTCGTTTCGCTCCGGCCCGTGCAGTGGGCCAAGAACCTCTTCGTCCTGGCGCCCCTGGTCTTCGGGCGCCTGCTCGGCGACCGGGTGGCCGTGGGCCGGGCGCTTCTCGCCCTGCTCGCCTTCTGCTGCGCGGCGAGCGCGATCTACCTGGTCAACGACATCCGCGACCGGGAGGAAGACCGCAACCATCCGCTGAAGCGCCTGCGCCCGCTGGCCGCCGGCACGCTGGGGGTGCCCACGGCGGTGGCCGCGACGCTCGTCCTGGTCGCGGCCGCGGCGGCCATCGCGGTCTTCCTCGGCCTCGCGTTCGGGATCTCCCTCGGCGCGTATCTCATCCTCAACCTCTGCTACAACCTCGGGTTCAAGCACATGGTGATCCTCGACGTGATGTCGATCAGCCTGGGCTTCGTCCTGCGAGTGGTGGCGGGGGCGCAGGCCACGCACGTGGAGGTCTCCCGCTGGCTCTTCCTGTGCACCATCTTCCTCGCCCTCTTCCTCGCCTTCTCGAAGCGCCGGCACGAGATCATGCTCCTGTCGAGCGCGGCGTCGGGGCAGAGGAAGGTGCTCGACCATTACAGCCCGGCGTTCCTCGACCAGATGATCAACGTGGTGACCGCCTCGTCGGTGGTCTCCTACGCGCTCTACTCGGTCGCTCCCGAGACCGTGGCCAAGTACAAAACGCAGGACCTCGTCTACACCATCCCGCTCGTCCTCTACGGGATCTTCCGCTACCTCTATCTGATGTACCAGAAGCCGGGAGCGCGCAATCCGACGGAGGCGATTCTCAGAGATCCGCCGTTTCTGATCAACATGGTGCTCTGGGGACTGGCCGTGATCTGGATCGTCTATTCGGCGGGCCACCGTTCATGACGCTCTCGATCCTCGACGTCGTCGTCCGCTTCCACCCCTACATCGGGGGGGTGGAGAACACGGTGCTCGACCTGAACCGGCGGCTCCTGGCGCGCGGGCACCGCGTCAAGGTGGTCTGCGCCGACGAGCCGGCCGGCTCGCCCAGCCAGGTCGAGGGGATCGAGGTGGTCCGCCTCCCCTGGCGGGGGAAGCTCGGGAACACGAACCTCGCCTGGGGGCTGCGCGACGCCCTGCGGCAGGAGCGGCCGGACCTGATCCACACGCACATCCCGACCGCGCTCTTCGCCGACGCGGCGGCCGACGTCAGCCAGGAGATGGGGGTCCCCCTCGTCCTCACCTACCACAACGACCTGATCGGCGAGGGGCTCAAAGGTCTGTTCGGCAAGGTCTACAACCGCTTCATCCTGCCGGGCCTCCTGGCGCGCTGCGCCCGCGTGGTGACGATCAATCCGAACTACGCGACCAAGTCGCCGCACCTCTCGGCTTCCGATCCGAAGATCACCTGCGTCCCCTGGGGGGTCGACGAGCAGCTCTTCCATCCCCCGGCGGACGGCGGGCCGGCCGCGGACGCGCCGGAGCTGGTGCTGGGGTTCCTGAGCCTGCTCGACGAGCACCACCGGTACAAGGGTCTTCAGGTGCTGCTGCGCGCCGTGGCCGAGCTGCGGAAGTCCGGCCGGCGGGTGCGCCTCAAGGTCGGCGGGGCGGGCGAGGAGCAGGGGCTCTACCGCGACCTTGCCGCCGAGCTGGGGATCACGGAGGCGACCGAGTTCCTCGGCTTCATCCCCGGGCCGGAGCTGCCGGCCTTCTACGGCTCCTGCCACGTCTTCGTGCTCCCGTCGACCGACGCCCGGCGCGAGGGGTTCGGCCTGGTCCTCCTGGAGGCGATGGCCTGCGGCCGGGCCGTGGTGTCGACCCCGATCGTCGGCATGTACGGGGACATCCAAAAGCACGAGACCGGCCTGCTGGTCGCGCCGGAGGACCCGTCCGCGCTGGCCGCCGCGCTCGGCCGGCTGGACGACGAGCGGGGGCTCCTCGCGAAGATGGGCGGCCGCGGCCGGAAGCTCATCGTCGAGCGCTACACCTGGACGAGCGTGACGGACGCCTACGAGTCGCTCTACCTGGCGGCCGTCGCGGAACGGTCGACCACCTCCAGCTCGAAGTAGAGCTCGTTGGCCGGGATCATCCAGCAGAGGAAGCGCTCGTAGAACAGGGGAGAGAGGTTGATCAGCCAGGTCATCACCCGGCTCTTCCACACCCGCCGCTCGTTCTTGATCCAGTAGTAGCGGATCTCGCGCTTGCGGATGCGGAAGCGCAGGTGCGAGTAGAAGTTGTAGGTCCCCTCCGGCGTGAAGTAGTCGAAGCTGAAGTAGCCGAAGAAGCGCTTGTGGGTGGGATCGGTGTAGGCCCCGAAGAAGGAGAGGTGGGGGACCTCGATGCGCAGGACCGCTCCCGGGCGGCAGATGCGCGCCAGCTCGCCCAAAAGCGGGATCAAATCGCGCACGTGCTCGAGGACGTGGGACGAGAAGACCTCGTCGAACGCGCCGTCGCAAAACGGCAGGCGCTGCTCCAGGTCCGCCACGACGTCCAGCCCCGGGATCTTCGCCAGGTCGAGGTTGACGTACCCCGGCCGGACGTCCCGCCCGCACCCCAGGTTGAGCTTTCTCACGGCGGGGAGGATAGCAGGGGGCGCAGTGCTATAGTGCCTTCGACTTTCTCGGGAGACCTTCGTGGAGCCGAACCCCCAGAGCCGCGCCGTGCCGTCCGCGCCCCCCGAGGCGGAGGAGATCGAGGTGTCGGTCGTCCTGCCCTGTTTGAACGAGGCCGAGGGGGTGGGCGTCTGCGTCGAGAAGGCCTGGCGCGCCCTGCGCTCCCTGGGGGTGAGCGCCGAGGTGGTCGTGGTCGACAACGGGTCGACCGACGGCTCGCCCGAGGTCGCCTCCCGGGCCGGCGCCCGGGTGGTCAACGAGCCGCGGCGCGGCTACGGCTCGGCCTATCTGCGCGGCTTCGCTGAGGCCCGCGGCCGCTACCTGGTCATGGGCGACGCGGACGACACCTACGACTTCCTGGAGATCCCGGCCTTCATCGCGCCGCTCCGCGACGAGGGATTCGACATGGTGATGGGCTCGCGCCTCAAGGGGAAGATCCTCCCCGGCGCCATGCCGTGGTCGCACCGCTGGATCGGCAACCCGATCCTCTCCGGCATGCTGCGGCTGCTCTTCCGCACCAGCGTCTCCGACTCGCACTGCGGCATGCGCTCCTTCACGCGCGAGGCCTACCAGCAGATGCGCCTGCACACGACCGGCATGGAGCTCGCCTCGGAGATGGTGGTCAACTCGCTCCGCGAGAAGCTCCGCATCCAGGAGATCCCGATCACCTACCGCCCGCGGATCGGCGAGTCGAAGCTCTCGGGCTTCCGCGACGCCTGGCGCCACGTCCGCTTCATGCTGCTCTTCTCGCCGTCCTACCTGTTCCAGCTCCCCGGGTTCCTGCTGATGCTCCTCGGCGCGCTCCTGGTGGCAGTCCTGGCGGGGGGACCGCGGGAGATCTTCGGCCGCACCTGGGACTACCATGCCCTCCTCTTCGGAGCCCTGGCGCTGATCCTCGGGTACAACCTGATCCTCTTCGACGTCTTCGCCAAGACGTTCTCGATGGGCGCCGACTTCGCGCGGCCGGGGCAGTGGCTGCGCCGGCTGATGGGCTGGTTCTCCCTGGAGCGCGGCTTGACCGTGGGCGGCCTCCTCTTCCTGGCAGGCTTGGGCCTCGAGGTGAAGATCGTCGCCGACTGGCTGCGCGCCGGCGCCGGCGCGCTGATGGCCGTGCGCGGCATCGTCGTCGGCATGACCGGCATGGTGATGGGCGCGCAGACCGTGTTCGCCTCGTTCCTGGTCAGCCTGATGCTGATCCAGCGGCGGTGAGCGCGGTGAGCGCCGACGGGGCCGCCCGGCCGCGCGCGTGGGTCCGGCAGGCGCTCCCCTGGCTGGCCGCGGTCGCCCTCTTCGCCTGGCTGCTCCACCGGGTGCCGCTCGACGAGCTGCGGGCGGCCCTCGGCCACGGCTCGTACCTACCGCTCCTCGCCTACGTCCTCCTGGAGTACGTCCTGACGCTTCCGGCGGACGCCTTCGCCACCCGCGAGGCCCTGGCCGTGGCGGGCGTCGACCGCTCCTTCTCCGAGCTGGTGCGGGCGCGCGCCGCCACCTATCTGCTCGGCCTGCTGTCCTATTTCGCCAGCCTCGGCGGCATCGGCTGGTGGGTGGCGCGGAGCGGCGTGCGGGCGGGCCGGGCCACCGGCGGGGTGCTCCTGATGCTGGTGACGAACGGCCTCGCCATGGTGCTGGTCGCAGCCGTCGGGCTCCTCGCCGATCTGCCGCCGGACCGCCGCGAGCTCCTGGTCCTCTTGATCGGCGGCGCGCTCCTCGGGATGGCGCTCTATCTGGTGGTGATCGCCGCCCGGGTGCGCTGGCTCGCCGGCTGGAGCGTGCTGGCGCCGCTCTTCGAGGCCGGCGTCTCCGGGCACGCCCGAGCGGTCGCGGCGCGCCTGCCGCACATGCTCGTGCTCGCGGTGCTCCACTGGGGAGCGTTCCGCGTCTGGGGGGTGGCCATTCCGT
>DASPXX010000162.1:0-20392 GCA_035637095.1 Thermoanaerobaculia bacterium | reverse complement strand
GAAAAAGGCGTCCGCCCTTCTCGTTACGCCCAGATCGCGCCTTCGTCCAGACGCTGGTGCCTGGGCCGGAAGTCAATCTGACAAAGTAGAACTAAGGCAGGTGTCCTGGAAAGGGTGATCAGCAAGAAGGGCCTGCTGGGCCGCGTCGCGGACCTGGGAGCGGCTGCAGTGTCGGCTGTAGCCGGCGAACACGTGCTGGCCGCGCTATTTGGGCTTGGCACTCTTGCACTCGGAGAGTCCTCAGTTGCCATCGCGACTGAGAAGCTCGATCGAGACGATATGGACGACGAATTTCTAGATATTGCATTCGTACACGAGTTGGAGAAAGCGGTTCGGGAGTGACCTCTGTTGGAGCGACGCAGAACCCGGCCGCGCCCAATAGGTGCCACGTGATCCCAGGAAGCTGCAAGGCTCAGCTCGAGGATCTGATGCGCGAGCGGGCCCATCAGCTCGGCGACGCCTTCACCCTGAAGCGCTGGTTCGAGGAGGTCTACTCCGCCGGCATCATCCCGGTTTCGCTCATCCGCTGGCAGCTCACCGGGAAAGATGAGGAGATTCGCGCGATCGTCGCCAAGGAGTAAGCCGACATCGGTCCGCTGCAAGCTGACAGTGATTCGACGTAAGCCGCCGCACCGGACCGGTGTCTCCGCCCCTTACGCAGCCTCCACAGCAGCGTAGACCTGGTGGGGTTACCCAGCCCATGCCGCAACTCATTGAGGAGAGCGGAATCGCGCTCCGGAGCTCTTTTCGGCGGCGGCGAGCGCGGCTCCACGACCGCCGGAGGCTGGGTGGTAAGGCTGCGGATGGACTTCGGGGGGACGGGTGCGACGGTCCCTATCCGGGGCTCGGCAGTACAGGTGCCAGGTGAATTTGCGGGGTTGGCTCTACGAAAGAAACCGCCTTGTCAGGTCGTCAAAGTCCTGCAAGAGGTCGCGCTTCCGGTGGAAGCCCCGCTCGACGATAAGAGCCAATGCCGCCTTCGTCGCCTCGAGATCGGAGGCGGTGGCCTCTTGGAGCAGCGCGCGGATGTCGATCGTATCCTGAGGGCGACGTTCGTCGTCGCGGGCAAGGACCTTGAGCGCCAACAGGTCGGCGACCCGCGCAACGGGAAGCTCAATGCCCGGGAAGACCTCGATCACCGTCGCCCGCTCGACGACCTCGGGCTCGATACCCGAAGACGCGAAGAGAAGATCGAGGATGACCCCATGCTCGCCGCTGCCGGGCGCGACCAGCCGGACGGTTGCGAGGCGGCCGGTGGTCTCCTGTTCGAGGACGGTGTCGATCCGGTAACCGCGTGCCTGAACCGCGAGGATCAGGGCTTCCGCTTCGCGGTCACTCTTCAGAGCGACGGCGAAATCGACGTCGCGAGTGAACCGTGGCTCGGCCCGTGCGGAAACCGCCAAACCACCAACCAAGGCCCATGGGTACCCCAGATCCGCCAACGTCTCCTTGGCGTGGACGGCAACTCTCTCTAGCTGGCTTGCGAAGCCTTCCGTGGCCACGTGACCGGCCTCCCGACACCGTCGCCGTATTCCGCGCCAGGGCGCTGCATGAGCCATGTCCACAGCATCTCTTCGATCTCCGTGGCGGATGCATCGGGATGCCGGCGCCGGAGGTTCTGGCGCATCATCCGTTCACCCGCAGTGAAGAGGTCGAAGGCGGTTCTCAGCCGTGCGGACGCGATCTCCTCCTTGGTCATCCAGTTGAGCGTATCACGCGGGCTGCCCGCCAGGCCGGGCCGGCGCTCGCCAGGAGCGCCAATGGCGAGGAGCAGCGCGGTGCCTAACAGGCGCGGTGCCCAATAGCTGCCAGGTGAGTCGGCGGAGTCGGCGGCGCAGGGGGCGCGCAGCAGGGACAGCCTCGCGATTAGTCTAAATCAGCGGACTCTTAGCCTAACTACCTTGACAGCTAGATTAGTTCGTGTAGAATTTAGGTCAAGAGGCAGCACATCGATCCAAAGGAGGGAACCCATGCACCCAACAGAGCCGAGCCGAGCCGAGGCGCTCGCCGACATGACCCCGGAGAAGCTGGAGGAGATGGCGCGGCCGGCGCCCCGCGCCTCGCATTCGGGGCTGCGCGACTTTCTGGAGATCCCCTACGACCAGTTGGAGGAGATGAACCTCGAGGCCAAGGAGGAGCGGCTGGCGCGGCGGCCCGCCGACGTGGTCCGCGAACAGCGGATGCGCTATCTCAACGACGAGAAGCGCATCAAGGCGGTCACCGTGTGCTTCACCGACCTCGAAGGCCGGCTGCACATGCTGGACTATGACAAGAAGTTCCTGCTCAAGGCGGCGGACAATCTGACCTTCGACGGCTCGTCGATCCGCGGCTTCTCGCGGCAGCAGGAGTCGGACCTGCGACTGGCGATCGACTGGCCGGCCTTCTACTGGCTACCGTCGGACATCTTCGGCCCCGGCAAGGTGCTGGCCTTCGGCGAGGTCCGCGAGCGCGACGGAAGGCCGTACAGCGCCGACATGCGGGCCCTGCTCAAGGGGTTCACCGACAAGCTGTATGCCAAGGACGGCATGGTCGCCCATGCCGCCAACGAGATCGAGGGCTTCCTCTTCCGCGGGCACGACGCGGAGCGCGCCTACCACGAGACCGGCCGCTTCGAGTTCATCTCCACGGGGGGCTATTACCACTCGCTGCCAGGCGACGCCCTGCGGCAGTTCATCGACACCGCCGCCGAGGTGCAGCGGGCCATGGGCTTCGCCAACGAGAAGGACCACCCGGAGGTGGCCCCCTCGCAGTTCGAGATGAACTACGGCTACACCGAGGCCTCGGTGGCCGCCGACCAGGTGCAGCTCTACAAGCTGCTCTCCCGGCAGGTCGCGGCGCGCCTGGGGATGACGGCGTGCTTCCTGCCCAAGCCGGTGACCGGCATCAACGGTTCGGGCATGCACACCAACCTCTCGGTGACCCGCCAGTCGACCAATCTCTTCTACGAGAAGGACGGCAAGGACGGTCTCTCGGCCGCCGGCTGGGACTTCATCAACCGCATCCTGGCCAGCGCCACGGACATCTGCCTGGTGCTCAACTCGAGCGTCAACTCGTACCGCCGCCTCGACCCCCACTTCGAGGCGCCCAACCAGATCAAGGCCTCTGCCATCGACCGCGGCTCCATGGTGCGCATCCCCCTCGGCAACGAGCGCTCGGCACGCGTCGAGGTACGCTCCATCGCTCCCGACGCCAACCCGTACCTGGCGATCTACACCTTGCTCAAGACCGGGCTCGAAGGCCCCCAGAGCGAGGAGGAGGGGGACAAGCGGCCGCGCACCCGCTTCCTGCCCGACAACATCTACGACGCCATCCGGCTGTTCAAGGGGAGCCGGTTCATGCAGGAGGTGATGGGGGAGGAGGTGCACGCCAAGCTCGCCGAGCTCAAGCTCGCCCAGGCCGAACGCTGCCCCAAGGCCCTCGGCACCTTCATCAAGGCCTCTGAGGTGCAGTTCCACCACGAAGTCACGAACCAGCTCCTCTGGTCGCAGTTCTGAGCGGCCAGTCGCGGTCTGACGATTCGGTTGGCACATAGTCGGGCTCGAGCAGCCGATCTCGAGCCCGGCCGGCCCATCTCTACCTGTATTGCGTTCGAGAGCATCGATCGTGGAGCGCCTACAAGCCGCTCTACGAGGGAAAGCCGGCCTGACTGGAGGCTGGAAGCCCAGAAAGATCCAGAGGACGTAAAGGACTTAAAGGACCCAAAGGACGCCTTGTCCTTTTTGTCCTTTAAGTCCTTTAGGTCCTTTGCTCTACCGCCCCACCGGCTGCCCCGCCGCCCACCCGGCCTCGCGCAGGCGGCCGAGCAGCTCCAGGACCGCATCTCGCTGAGTGTGCACCAGGAGCACCAGCAGGTCTCCCGGGCGGGCCCAGGCGAGGGCCTGGCGGACGGCTTCGAGCTCGTTGCGCGCACGGCCGAGGGTCCTCTCGGCGGCTCCCAGGCGGTGCAGCTCGTCTTCGAGGATCGCCGGGACTTCCCCCTCGGACCGGCCACGGAGCATCTCCGGCAGCTCTTTGATGATGATCCGGTCGGGGCGGAACGACCAGGCGGTGCGGGCGAGCTCGCGGATCGCCTCGTCGCTGCGATCGCCGGCCTGGCCCAGCACCAGGAGGAGGCGCCGGCGGCCGGGGAGGTTGATCGCCAGGTTGAGCAGCGCGGTCAGCCCGTGCGGATTGTGCGCATAGTCGAGGAGGATCTTCGCCCCTCCCAGCTCCAGCAGATTGGCTCGGCCGGGGTTGTCCTCCGCGGTGCCGCGCATCTGGCGCAGGGCGCGGAGCATCGGCTCGTCGGGGAGCCGCACCGCGGCGCCGAGTGCCAGCGCCGCCAGGGCGTTCGCCACGTTGTGGCGCGCCGCTCCCCCGAAGGCGATGGGGATCTCGTCGACGTGCGCCAGGGTCTGCTTCCAGCCGCCGTGCCAGCGCTCGATCTCGCCGCCGTGGAGGACCCAGGCGGTCGTCTCGGGTCCCAGCAGCGCCTGGAAGGCGGGACGCTCCGGATCGAGGGAGAACCAGACCACCGGAGCCGTGAGCCGGCCGGCCCGCTCCACCAGGAGCGGGTCGTCCCCGTTCAGCACCAGGCGCCCTTCGGGGCCGACGACCCGCGCCACGAGGATCTTGACCTCGGCGAGCGCCTCCAGGTCGTTCACTCCGAATTCGCCCAGGTGGTCGGCGGCGATGTTGGTGACGGCTGCGGCCTCGGCGCGGCGCACGGCGAGCCCGCGCCGGAGCATTCCGCCGCGGGCGGTCTCCAGGATCGCCAGCTCGACGCGCGGGTCGCGCAGCAGCGTGCGGGCGCTGCCGGGACCGGAGCAGTCCCCCCGCTCGATCACCTCGCCGCCCACCTCGACGCGATCGGTCGAGGTGAGCCCGGCCGTCAGGCCCGCGGCGCGCGCCATGGCGGCGAGCAGGCGGACGGTCGTGGTCTTGCCGTTGGTGCCGGTGACCAGCACGACGGGGATGTCATGAATTCGCTCCCAGGGGACCTCCTCCGGAGCCGGAAGCTCGTGGACCGGCCAGGAGAGGGAGCCGGTGCCGAGCCCCACGGAGGCGCGCTCGTCATCGGACAGGAAGGCTACCCCGCGCGCCTCCGCGGCGGCCCGCAAGGCGAGGAGCGCAGGATTGCGCTCGCGGTCGATCGCGGCGCGGAGGCGTTCGGCGGCCTCGGTCAGATCCGGCGGCGGCTCTTCCCCGATCGCGGCCTCGGCGGCGCGCCAGGCCTCCTCGTTGAGCTCGGTCGCGGCGTAGAGGCTGTCAACGGGAGCAGAGAAGGCCAGGCTCGCGCCGCCCGGAAAACCGCGGACGGCGATCTCCTCGGCCGTCCAACCGATCGCATCGAGGAGCGCCCGCGCCCGCTCGCGCCAGGCCGCAACGACCGCCTCCGCCTCGGCGGGATCGAGAGCGACGTCGAGCACGGCGCCCGGCTGCTCCTGGAGCAGGTTGGGTCCCGTCAACCGGCGGGAATCGAGCAGCTTCATCGCCACATGGTACGATCTCCTCGCCCTTCGGCGGCAGATCGATTCGTGAGCGTCGCCTACACCGGTAGACGGCGGAGGAGGTTCATCGTATGGAGAGTATTCCGGCGGCCGGCCGGCCGGGCCTGCTGATCGCGATCGGCGGGGCGGAGGACAAGGTTCGCGAGCGCGTGATCCTGCGCCATTTCGTGGAGGCCTGCGGCGGGCACGACGCCAACATCGTGGTTCTGGCGACCGCCTCGGAGCTCCCGGAGACCGGTGAGCGCTACGCCGACCTCTTCTACCAGCTCGAAGCCGACGCCGTGGAGGTGCTCCGTGTCCGCACCCGCGAGGACGCTCTCGCCGCGGGCGCCGGGACGCTCGACCTCCTCGAATACGCGACCGGCCTGTTCATGACCGGTGGCAGCCAGCTGCGCATCACCTCCGCGCTCGGCGGGACCCGCCTCGCCGAGACCATCCTGCGCCGCCACCGGGCGGGCATGGTGGTGGCCGGCACCAGCGCGGGTGCCGCGGCCATCTCCGAGCACATGATCTCGATGGGCGACAGCGGCGGCACGCCGCGCCGCCGGCTCGTCCAGATGGCCAAGGGGCTGGGGCTCGCGCCGGACCTGATCATCGACCAGCACTTCCGCCGCCGCGACCGCCTCGGCCGGCTGCTCACCGCCCTCTCCTACAACCCCGAGCCGCTCGGCCTCGGCATCGACGAGGACACCGCCGCCGTGATCGACGGCGACGGCCAGCTGCGCGTCCTCGGCTCCGGCGCGGTGGCGGTGGTCGACGCCTCGAACCTCCGGTACTCCGACAGCGACGGCGTCAACCAGACCCAACCGATCGCGCTCCTCGGCCTGAAGCTCGATTTCCTGACCACCGGCTGCCGCTATGACCTGAAGCGGCGGGTCGGCATGCCGCCCCAGTCTCAGACATCCCAGGAGGGCGCCTCGCTCGCCATCGAGCTCGGGCCGGGCGAGCCTGTCGAGAGCTGGTCATGAAGATCCTCGACACCCGGGTCTATCGCGGTCCGAACCTCTACTCCCTGCGCAAGGTCATCCGGCTGCGCGTCGACCTGGGGGAGCTGGAGGAGTATCCGACCGGCCGCCTGCCGGGGTTCGTCGACCAGCTCCTCGCCCTGATCCCGACGCTTCGGGAGCACACCTGCTCCTATGACGAGCCGGGCGGCTTCGTGCGGCGCATGACGGAGGACGAGGGGACCTGGCTCGGTCATGTGCTCGAGCACGTCGCGATCGAGCTGCAATGCCTCGCCGGCACTCCGGTCTCCTACGGCAAGACACGCAGCCACGACCTGCCCAGCGGCCAGTACCACGTCATCTACAGCTACGAGGAGGAGTCGGTCGGCCTGCGTGCGGGAGAGCTCGGCCTGGAGCTCATCCTCCACCTGCTCCCGCCCGAGCGCGCGGCCCACGATCCTTCGCCGTTCGACTTTCCGGCCGAGCTCGAGCGGTTCATCCGCCGCGCCCAGCGCCGCGCTTTCGGACCGTCGACCGCGTCGCTCGTCCATGCCGCGGAGGAGCGCGACATCCCCTGGATCCGGCTCAACGACCGGTCGCTCGTGCAGCTCGGCCACGGCAAATACCAGCGGCGGATCCAGGCGACGGTGACCAGCGAGACCAAGCACACCGCGGTCGAGATCGCCTCGGACAAGCGGCTGACCAACCAGATCCTCGAAGACCTGGGGCTCCCCGTGCCGCGCCAGCGGATCGTCGACGGTGCCGGCGAGGCTGTCGAAGCCGCCGAGCGCCTCGGCTATCCGGTGGTCGTCAAGCCCCTCGACGGCAACCACGGCCGCGGCGTCTCGATCAACCTGACCGATGCCGAGCAGGTCCGCGTCGCCTATGACAAGGCCTACGAGCGCTCCTCCTACGTCATCGTCGAAACCTTCCAGACCGGCCGCGACTACCGGATCCTGGTGATCAACGGCAAGGTCGTCGCGGTCGCCGAGCGCGTCCCCGGCCATGTGGTGGGGGATGGGCAGCACACCGTCGCCGAGCTGGTGGAGATCGTGAACAGCGATCCGCGGCGCGGCGTCGGCCATGAAAAGGTTTTGACGCGCCTGGAGATCGATCACCAGGCGGAGCGGCTGCTCGAGCAGGCGGGGCTGACGGCCGCGTCGGTCCTCCCGGAAGGGGAGGTCTTCTCCCTGCGCTCCACCGGCAACCTCTCGACCGGCGGCACGGCGATCGACAAGACGGACGTGATCCATTACGACAACCGGATCATGGCCGAGCGGGCGGTCAAGGCCGTCGGGCTGGACGTCGGCGGCGTCGACTTCATCGCGCCGGACATCGCGCGCAGCTACCAGGAGGTCGGAGGCTCGATCGTCGAGATCAACGCCGCTCCCGGCTTCCGCATGCACGTCGCGCCCACCGAGGGCAAGCCGCGGGATGCGGCAGGCCCGGTGATCGACATGCTGTTCCCGAAGGGGACTCCCTACCGCATCCCGATCGCGGCGATCACCGGCACGAACGGCAAGACGACCACGACCCGCATGGTCGGGCACATCCTCAAGCTCTCGGGGTGCCATGTGGGGATGACCACGAGCGACGGCGTCTACATCGACGGCGTGCTGACCGTGAGGGGAGACATGACCGGCCCGTGGGCGAGCCATCTCGTGCTGCGCGATCCGAACGTGGACGCCGCGGTCCTGGAGACGGCGCGCGGCGGCATCGTCCGCTCCGGCCTGGGCTGGCGCAAGTGCAAGGTGGGCGCGGTGCTCAACGTCGCCTCGGATCATCTGGGACTGGGTGGAATCAACGACCTCGACGAGCTGGCGGAGGTCAAGCGGGTGATCGTCGAGGTGGCGCAGGACTACTGCGTGCTCAACGCCGACGACGAGCGCGTCGCGCGCATGGCCGGGCACAGCCCGGCGCAGCCGATCTGGGTGACGATGGACCGCAACAACGAGCGGGTCCGCCGGCACATCCGCAGCCAGGGCAAGGCGGTGGTGCTGGAAGAGGGCTTGAACGGCCGGATGCTCGTCCTCTACGACGGCGAGGAGCACATCCCGGTCCTCTGGGCGCGGCAGATCCCGGCGACGATCGAGGGGCATGCGCTGCACAACGTGCAGAACGCCATGTTTGCCACGGCGATCGCGCTCGCCATGGGCATCGGCCTGGAGAACATCCGTCAGGGGCTGCGCACGTTCACCACCGACTTCTTCCAGACGCCGGGCCGGATGAACTTCTACAACGAGCACCCGTTCCGGGTGCTGCTCGATTACGCGCACAACGCTCACGGCATGGCCTCGATGGTGCAGACGGTCCGCGAGCTGACCGTACACGGCCGCCGGATCGGCCTGGTCTCCGCGCCGGGCGACCGGAGAGACCAGGACATCCTGGATCTCGCGCGGATCGCCGCGTCGGGCTTCGACCTGATCCTGCTGCGCGAGGACGACAACCGCCGCGGCCGCAAGCCGGGAGAGATCGGAGATCTCCTCCGCCGCGGCCTGCTCGAGGCCGGGTTCCCGGCGGACCGGATCTCGACGCAGGTCTACGATGAGGAAGAAGCCGTCCAGCGCGCCCTGGAAACGGCGCAGCCGGGCGATCTCCTGGTGGTCTTCGGCGACAACCTGGACCGCTGCTGGCGGCAGATCGTCAGCTTCGGCCGGCCCGCCGCGGCGCCCGTCGAAGCGATGCCGGTTGCACCGATCTTCGCGACCGGCGAGGAAGATTTCACTCTTCTACCGCCGATCCTCGCTCCCGAACCCATGCCCGCCCGGGGCAGCCGGGCGGGGGAGCACGACGACTGAGCGCCGTGGCGGCCTACGGTTTCGGCTCTTTCGGGATGACCCGATAAGGCCGGTAGCTGTCCAGCATGATGAGGACGTCGTTGAGCTCGGCGTCGTCGGCCGGGGTGGCGTAGAAGTTGGCCGAGGTCTGGACGAAGGTGGCCGTGAGCTCATGGTCGCGGAAGCAGTAGCGGGCCGTCTGGCCGCTGATCCGCTTTTCCTCGTAATGCTTGCAGCGCGCCTTGTCCTCCGGCGTGACATGGAGCCCGGCAAGGCGGCCGATGTCGTAGCGGATCACCACCCGGTCCCCCTTCAAGATCTCCCCCACGGACGTGTCGATCCCCTGGAGGCGCCGGTGCTGGTAGCCCGGGACGATCTGCATGTTGCCGGGAGGCGGGCCTTCGGCCTTTTCGCCGGCCGTCTGGGCCGCGGAAGCGGGCGGGAGGAGGACCAGGAAGAGCAGGGCCAGGCTGAAGGAGAGGCGAGTGCAGCTCATCGAGCGATTTTAACCAAGGACGGCAAGGTCGCCAAGGACGACGAGGACGCGAAGGGGTCCTGTCAAAGTCATCGTAGCGGGTGCCTCTGCCCGCCCACCCTCACCCCCCGTCCCCCTCTCCCACCCGCACTCACGCCCGCCCGGGAGAGGGGGCGCCACCGCCCAAGACATTGCAAAAGCGAGCGTTGGGGGTTCCCCCTCTCCCGGGGGATGGGAGTGCGGGTGGGAGAGGGGGATAGGGGGTGAGGTCTTTGCGGTGACAACGGGATGTGGCGACATTTAAACCTCACTCCCGCACCGCCAGCAGATCCGCCAGGAGCACGATCCGCCTCTGGAGCGACGCGAGCATCACGTGCTCCTCCCGGGTGTGCATGCCGCCGCCCACCGGCCCCAGGCCGTCGAGGACCGGGATGCGGCCGGGATCGGCGAGGAAGTTGGGGAAGGAGATGCCGCCCCGCTCGCGCTCGATCTCCAGACGCCAGCCGCGGGCCGCGGCCAAGCTCACTGCCCGCTCGCACCAGGAAGCGTGCGGCCCGTCCGGGTCGACCGGCGGGATGGTCGGGCCGATCTCCAGGGAGAGCTCGGTCTCGGTGTCCTTGGCGATGTTTTGCGCCAGGGTCTCGAGGACACCGGCGAGCCGCTCGCCCTCCGTCGCGCGCAGGAAGCGGGCCTCCCCTTCGGCGTACGCGCGGTCGGGGACGACGTTGAGCTGCTGCTCGGTGCCGAGGAGGGCATGGTGGGACGCCAGTCCCTCGACGAAGGTCGTGTCTCCTCCGACGAAGCGGCCGACGTTGACGGTCGGTCCGCCGTCGCGGGCCGAGTGGGCCTCCGCCTCGACGCACCAGCCGGCGGCGGCGATCAGCGCCGAGCGGCCATGCCAGTAGTGCAGCCCCGAGTGGGCGGCGCGTCCGCGCGCCGCGAGAGTCCACTGGAACATGCCGCGCCGGCCGGCCACCATGGTCTCGGCGCCTTCTCCCGCCGGCTCTCCCGGCTCCAGCACCCAGAGGGCGCGTGCCCCCTCGCTCCAGCGATGGATCGCGGCCCGCGAGAGGACGCCTCCCACCTCTTCGTCCGGCACTATGGCCAGCAGAAGGTCGGGAGGAGGCTCGACGCCCCGGTGGCGCAGCAGGTCGAGAGCGCCGAGAAAGGCGGCCAGCCCTCCCTTCATGTCGATGGCGCCGGTGGCGACCAGCCGGTCTCCCTCCACTCTCGGCGCCGCCGCCGGCAGGACGGTGTCCAGGTGGCCGATGAGCAGGAGGTGTCCGCGCCCGGTGCCGGGGCCGCGGCCGGCGAGGACCGGCAGCGGGATGCCGCCTTCTCCTTCCTCCTCGCGGATCTCCGGTGTCAGCCCGCGCGCGGACATCTCCGCGGCCAGGCGCCCGGCCATCCGGCGGAGCCCGCCGGGATCATCGCTCGGCGAGGAGATGGCGGTCAGCTCGACGAGGAGGTCGAGGGTGCGGCGAAAGATCGGCTCGGGCAGGACGTCGGGAGCAAGGAGAGCACCGGCCATGGCGGCACAAGCCTATCCCGATGTAGAGTTGGATCGTGCAATCCCGACGAGGAGGGTCAGACCGATGGTCAATGCCGTCATTCTTCTGATGGTCGAGAAGTCCAAGGTCAACGAGGTGGCGTCGAAGCTGGTGGAGCTGTCCGGGATCAGCGAGGTCTATTCGGTGGCCGGACACTATGACCTGGTCGCGATCGTGCGCGTCCGCGAGAACGACGAGATCGCCGAGGCGGTCACCAACAAGATGCTCCAGATCGACGGCATCCAGAGGTCCGAGACGCTGATCGCCTTCCGCGCCTTCTCGCGCTACGACCTGGAAGCGATGTTCTCGGTCGGGATGGAAGAGCCGCTGACCGAGGGGTGAAACACCCTTCTCCCCGGCTCCCGGCATCAGGCTCTGTCAGCGGTGCTGATATTGCCTCTGCCGCGACTTTCTCTCTTTCCTTCATCACCGCCCCACGATATCTTTGACGGATCTCGGGAGACTCCCCTATACTCGGGGCATGGCCGAGCCTGCCTGGAAGACCCGGGTTGAGACGCTGGAGGACGACGCCTCGGAAGAGGCCATGGAGTCCGTGCTCCAACGCTGGGTCGAACGCCCCGATGGCCGCATGGAGCTCCTGGAGCTTCCACTGACGCGGGAGCTGTTTCTCGATCCGCAGCTCGGGGACAAGATATTGCAGGGAGAATGGCACGACATCACAGCCCGCGAAATCGCGGATCTTCTGACGAATCACTTCCGGCCGCAGGCGGACGCCCGTGTCTTCCATGACATGAAGCACTTTCTGGTGCCTCGACGGCCCGCTCCGGCACCGGATGTCTCGGTGATCCGCGGGCTCCGCCCCCGGCGCCGGCGGTCCTGCTTCCGGGTGAGCAAGGAAGGGGTCCGCCCCTCTCTGGTGATCGAGGTGGTCTCCTCCGCGAGCGCCGAGGCACGCCGGACCGATCTGGAGGACAAGGTCGAGCTCTACCGCCTGGCGGGCATTCCGGAGTACCTGATCGCCGACTCGCCGAGCAACGTGACGGGCCTGCCGTTCAAGCTTCTGGGATATCGCCTGGACGCCGCAGGCCGTTACCAGCCCATGAAGCCGGATGCCGAAGGACGTTTTCTTTCCGAGACGGCGGGCATCTGGTTCCAGGTCTCTCCCGACGGGCAACGGATCTTCCTCTATGAACACCCGACCGGCCGGCGGCTGCTGAATCTGGCGGAAGAGGAAGACCTGCGCAAAGCGGCCGAAGAGCGGGCCCGGGAGGCCGAGGGGGAGATCGCACTGCTTCGAGCCGAGCTCGCACGCTTGCGCGGCTGAAGCCTCACTTCTGCCGCTGCCGGACCTGGCGGACGATCCGCTGGTATTCGTCCGTCTTGCGCAGCCAGTCGAACGCCCGCTCGTTCTCCAGCGTGTCGAGATCGGTCCAGCCCTTCTGCACCGACATCTCCAGATAGTCGAGGGCCCGCCGGCGGTTTCCCTTCCAGGCGTAGGCCGTGGCGAGCCGGTAGGGGATGTGGGGCACGTCGGGATCGATCTCGGACGCCACTTCGAGGAAGAGGATCGCGCGGTCGTATTGCCCGAGGTTCGAGTACTCGCGCGGCAGATAGAGCCCGGTCTGGATGTAGACGGCGTAGAGCACCCGCTCGGCCGACAGGCGCTCCTCGGGGTCCCGATCAGCCTTCGCCTTCTGCTTGAGCGTCGGGATCTTGAGCTCGGCGATGAGATGGCCGATGTGTTCCTGCGTCGGCTGTCCCGGCGTCTCCTTGAACAGCTGTGGGACCTTCTCCAGGTACTCGCGGTCCCGCCGGTCGCGCGCCAGCCGGGCATCCCGCTCGCGGTGGAAGGCATCCGCGGCTTCGAGCCGGGCCGCTTCCTTCGCGGCGTCCTCGGTGGGCCGCAGGCCGGCGAAATCGCGGACCAGGGCGGCATAGAGCGCGTGCGCCTCCTCCAGCTTCCCGCCGGCCTCGAAAGCGTGCGCCCGGGCGAGGTCGTCGCTCCACAGCGCCTCGGCCATCGCCTCGTCCTTTGCGCGCAGCCCCCGCCGCATCGCCTGCAGCTCCATCCATGCCACCGCGCGGGTGAACAGCTCCTCCGGCGGCCACTGATGGGAGCCGGAGAAGATCTCCAGGCGGTGCGGCAGGCCGGCGCTCTCCAGCTTCTCATGGAGGTCGCGCAACTCGTAATAGGCGAAGTCGGCATCGCCGACCATGAAGTAGAAGGGGATCTCCAGCTGGGCATTGGGCGCCTGGCCGAGCGGCCAGCCGCCGTTGGCGCCGATCACGCCGGCGAGGCTTCCCGGCGCCGTCAGCGCCAGGTTGACCGCGAAGCGGACCAGTCCCGAGAAGCCGAGGGCATAGACCCGCCGGTCGTCGATCGCGAAGCGCGCGTGGGTGTCGGCCCAGAGCGCGCTCATGATCGCGAAGCTCTCCTGCATCGGCGCCAGGTTCGACGAGTTGTGGGAGCTCGCGACGATCCAGCCATAGCGCTCGGCGCCCGTGCGCAGCAACCCGGCGAGCTCCGCGCCGTTCCCGTGCGAGTCGAAGGCGTAGACGATCGGCCACTTGCGCTCCGCCGTGTAGCCGGAAGGAAGATAGAGCGCGTAGGCCTCCCCTTCGTCCGCCGCGCAGGTCACTCGCTCGACGATCTGCCCGCGCGGCAGCTCGGCCGATATCGGTAAGGCAGAGACCGGTGCGGCCAGGAGCAGGAGCGCCAGGAGAGCCCTCACCCCCAGCCCCTCTCCCGCAAGCGGGAGAGGGGTGTAGGTTAGGCGAGATCTTCTCGAGGCCATGAGCCCCTTCAAACCTTCTCCCCTCTCCCACTCGTGGGAGAGGGGCTGGGGGTGAGGGCTCGGGTGGCGGGGATCTTGTTGAGAATCTCCCGAAAGCGCTCGTCCTGACGCAGACCGTCGAACGCGGTCTCGCTGTCGATCTGCGCGCGATCCTTGAACCCGAGCCCGACCGCCTTGTCGAGGGCCTCCAAGGCTCGCTTGCTTCCGGCCTTCCCCTTGCGCGCCCAGGCGGCGGCGATCTCGACCCAGAGGCCGGGGCTCTCCGGCCGGATCTCGGCGGCGACCGAGAGCATCAGGATCGCGTTGTCGTAGTCCTTGCGCTGGATGAGCATCTGCGGCAGGTAGAAGCTGGTCTGCGCCAGGAGGGTGTTGAGCACCCGCTTGGCCGCGAGACTCTCCTCGACGTCCGTCGACTGAGCCCGCTTCTGCCAGTCGGAGATCTTCAGCTCGTTCGCGATGCGTGCCGCCGTGGGCGGGGTCCCCTCGGAGTCGCTGTTCATGATCCGTCCGAGGATCTTCGGTGCTTCCGAGAGGTAGTCCGTGTCGCGCTTCAGGCGTTCCTCCCGCGTCGCGAGCTCGCGCCGCAAGGCGTCCGAGGAGCCGAGCTCGGCGGTCTTGCGCTCCGCTTCGGAGACGTCGTGCAGGCCGGCGTAGTCCGCCTTCATCGCCGACCAGGTGTGGAAGGCGTCCGCCACCCGGCCCGCGGTCTCGGCCTGCCGCGCCTGCTCCAGGTCCGTGGCCCAGAGCTCCTCGATGAGGGCGGCATCTTTCTCGCGCAGCCCGCGTTTCATCGCCCGCAGCTCCAGCCATCCCATCCCGCGGGAGGCCAGCTCGGCCGGAGGCCACTCGTGCGTCCCCGCGAACATCTCGATCCGGTAGGGCAGGGCCAGGGCGGCGAGCTTCTTGTCGAGAGCCATCATCTCGTAGTAGTTCATGTCGCGGTCGCCCACCGTCCCGAAGAAATCGAAGGGGACGTCCGTGCTCGGCGGACGCTCGAACGGGAAGCCGGCGCTGGCGCCGAAGACGCCGATCACCGATCCGGGAGCGGCCAGGGCCAGCGTCACCGCCGACCGCACCGTCCCGGAATGGCCGGCCAGGTAGATCCGCCGGTCGTCGAGAGCGAGCCGGGCATGGGTGTCGGCCCACATGGCGCGCACCGCCGCGACGTTGGGGTCGATGCTCTGATCGCTCATGCTGTTGTAGGAGCTGGCCACGATCCACCCATAGCGCTCGGCGCCCGTCTTCAAGAGCTCGGCGATCTCGGAGCCGTTGCCGCGCGCATCCAGGGCGTAGACGATCGGCCACGGCCGGTCCGGCCGGTAGCCGGACGGGAGATAGAGGGCGTAGCGCTCGTCCGGCGCCGCCTGACAGGCGATCTTCTCGATCACCCTCCCGGTGGGCAGCGGGGGGCGGCTGGGCTTGGCGGGTGCGGCCTGGCCCGCGAGAGGACCGGCCGGGTGCAGCGCGAAGGCGGTGGCGAGGCAGGCGACAAGGAATCCGCTCAGGCGTTTCATTCTCGACTCCGTGGTCCGGCCGGCGAGAGCTCCGGGCAGGATGTTTGCAATATTCCTGAACGCTCGCTAGGAGAGGAATCTTCCATGGCCATGCCCGACCGGCTTTCGTCCCCGTTCACCCGGCAAGAATACGGCATTCCGAGCACGACGACGCTGCGTGAGGTCCGTCCGGTGGATCTGGACGCGACCCTGCCCATCGTCCGGCGGCTCCCCACCCCCGTGCAAATTCTGCCCATGCGATGTCTTTGTTGCCAGGGAACGGTGGAGCGCACGACGGCCCGAGTGAAGCTCGAACGCGGCGGCTGCCGCCTGGAATGGGAAGCCGTGCCGGCCTGGGTCTGCACCCGCTGCGGTCAGTCCTACTTCGAGCCGCCGGAAGTCGAGCGCATCCAGCTGGCCTCGAAGGCGCTCGCGGCCCTATCGAGGTAGAGCGGTAGCTTTCGCCCCGGCCCCGGGGTCTCTCTGTGCTATCATTCCCCCCTTCATTCGCGGCTGCACTGCGTCACGCCGCGCCGCAGCAAATCCCAGGAACGGAGAGAACCTTGGCTGAGCAAAAGAGAGAAGACGTTCGCAATCTGGCCATCATCGCCCACGTCGACCATGGCAAGACGACCTTGGTCGACGCGATGCTCTGGCAGAGCGGCATCTTCCGTGACAACGAATACGTGGCCGACCGGGTGATGGACTCGATCGACCTCGAGCGCGAGAAGGGCATCACCATCATGGCCAAGAACACGGCCATCCACTACCGCGGCGTGCGGATCAACATCGTCGACACTCCCGGCCACGCCGACTTCGGCGGCGAGGTCGAGCGGACGCTCAAGATGGTCGACGGTGTCCTCCTCCTGGTCGATGCGAGCGAAGGCCCCCTGCCGCAGACCCGCTTCGTGTTGCGCAAGGCGTTCGAGGCCGGTCTCGATCCCATCGTGGTGATCAACAAGATCGACCGGCCGGACGCCCGCATCAACGAGGTGGTCAACGAGGTCTACGACCTGTTCATCGACCTCGACGCGACCGAGGAGCAGCTGGAGTTCCCGATCCTCTACGCCAACGCCCGGGCGGGCCGCTGCCGCCGCGAGCCGGACGGGCCGGACGAGACGCTCGAGCCCCTCTTCGAGGAGATCCTGCGCTCGGTGCCGGCGCCGGTCTTCGACCCCGAGACGCCGCTCCAGATGCAGCTCAACACCTTGGACTACGACGACTACGTGGGCCGCCTCGCGATCGGCCGCATCTTCAACGGCCACATGCGCAAGGCCCAGGAGGTCGCCATCTGCCGCCACGACGGGCAGATCGAGCCGGTGAAGGTCTCGCTCCTCTATGGCTACGATGGGCTGCGCCGGATCGAGATCGCCGAGGCCGGACCGGGCGACATCGTGGCGGTCGCCGGCATCGCGGAGGTCAACATCGGAGAGACGCTGACCGACCGCGAGGATCCGCGTCCCCTGCCGCCGATCCTGATCGACGAGCCGACCATCTCGATGATGATGTCGATCAACGACTCGCCGTTCTCCGGCCGCGACGGCAAGCACGTGACCTCGCGCAAGCTCAAGGAGAGGCTCGAGAAGGAGACGCTCTCCAACGTGTCGATCCGGGTCGAGCCGACCGACTCGCCCGAGGTCTTCAAGGTCTCGGGGCGCGGTGAGCTGCAGCTGGCCATCCTGATCGAGATGATGCGCCGCGAGGGGTACGAGATCTCCGTCGGCAAGCCCGAGGTCATCACCCGCCGCATCGACGGCCAGCTCCACGAGCCGATGGAGCAGCTGATCATCGATTGTCCCGAGGGGTTCATCGGCGTGGTGACCCAGAAGATGGGCACGCGCCGCGGACGCATGATGAAGATGGTCAATCACGGCTCGGGCCGCGTGCGCATCGAGTTCCGCCTGCCCTCCCGCGGCCTGATCGGCTTCCGTTCCGAGTTCCTCACCGATACCAAGGGGACGGGAATCATGAACCACCTCTTCGACGGCTGGGACCCCTGGCACGGGGACATCCCCCATCGCCTCACCGGCGTCCTGGTCGCCGACCGGCCGGGCCGGGCCACGGGGTACGCCATCGAGGGGCTGCAGCCGCGCGGCGAGCTGTTCATCGCGCCGGGTCTGGAGGTCTACGAGGGGATGGTCGTGGGCGAGAACGCCCGCTCGAACGACCTCGACGTCAACATCACCCGCGAGAAGAAGCTCACCAACATGCGGGCCTCCGGCTCGGACGACATGATCCGCCTGGTGCCGCCGCGCATCCTGAACCTGGAACAAGCCCTGGAGTTCATCAGCGAAGACGAGCTCGTCGAGGTCACCCCCGCCGCGATCCGCCTGCGCAAGAGGATCCTGCCGGCGAACCGGCGGAAGTGACCTCTTACCCCCTCTCCCGGGCGGTTGTGAGTGCGTGTGGGAGAGGGGGAAACCCTTTGCCCTTTGTTCTTATGATTTTGGGTGGTGGCGCCCCTCTCCCGAGGGCGGGGGTTGGGAGATGGGAGAGGGGTCGGGGGTGAGGACTCCGCGCGATGCGGCCCCCAGCTCCTCGCCGAAAGTTAGCGCGTATGGGGGCAGGGGGTGAGGATAGGATGTGCGAGTCACGGCTCGACTTCTACCCCGGAGGGACCCGGATGCGCCGATTCGTCTTTGCTGCTCTGCTGTTGTTGCTTGGACCGGTAGCTCCCCTCGTCGCCCAGACCCGCGTTCCCGCGGAGCTCAAGCCCGATCTCGCGCAGCCCATGGATGCCGATGCCACGGCGAAGATCCGGAAATACACGACGGCGCCGGAGTTCAACTCGCCGCTCACCGACTATCTGCCGGCCTCCGCGACCGTGCCGAGCCCGAGCGCGGTTTTGGGCGACGTCGCCGGGGCGCCGGGCATCCTGCCCTACACGGCGGACGTGAACCGCTATTTCCGGATGCTCGCGGCGGCGAGCCCCCGGGTGCGGGTGATCTCGATCGGCACGAGCGAGGAGGGACGCGAGCGCATCGCGGTGGCGATCAGCTCGGAGGCGAATCTCGAGCAGCAGAAGGAGAACGATGCGCGGCTCGCGCAGCTGGCGGACCCGCGGCTCCTGAAGCTCGATGACGCGCGCGCCGAGGGACTGATCACGTCGAGCGTGCCGGTCTACTACATCACGGGCACGATCCACTCGCCGGAGACCGGCGCCCCCACCGCGCTGATGGAGCTCGCCTACCGCCTCGCGGTCGACGAGAGCCCGTACATCCGCGCGATCCGCGACAACGTCATCACCCTCATCACCCCGGTCGTCGAGGTCGACGGCCGCGACCGCATGGTGGACGTCTACCGCTGGCACCTCGCGCATCCCAAGGCGAACCCGCCTCTGCTGTCGTACTGGGGCCACTACGTCGCGCACGACAACAACCGCGACGCCATGGGGTTGACGCTCTCCCTCTCCCGCCAGGTCCTGGACACCTACATCGCCTGGCACGCCCAGGTGCTGCACGACCTCCACGAGTCGGTGCCGTTCCTCTACGACAACACGGTCGGCGACGGCCCCTATAACGCCTGGGTCGATCCCCTCCTCACCAACGAGTGGCAGCTCTTCGGCTGGACGAACGTGGCGCAGATGACCAGGCTCGGGATGCCGGGGGTCTTCACCCACGGCGATTTCGACACCTGGAGCCCGGGCTATCTGATGTTCATGGCGGCGATGCACAACGGCGTTTCGCGGCTCTACGAGACGTTCGGCAACGGCGGCGCCGACACCGAGACGCGCGAGCTCGATCCGAGCGAAACGGCCCGCACCTGGTACCGCCAGGACCCACCGTACCGGACCGTCTCCTGGTCGCAACGCAACAACAACAACTATGAGGAGACGGGCCTCCTGGTCTCGCTGGCCTTCGTGGCGGACAACCGCGAGCAGCTGCTCCGGGGCTTCTGGGAGAAGAGCAAGCGCTCGATCGCCAAGCCGGACCGGGAAGGGCCGGCCGCGTATGTCCTGCCCGCCGCCGACCGGCGTCCGGGCGCCCAGGCCGAGCTGCTCCGGGTCCTCGCGCTCCAGCACGTCGAGATCTCGCGCGCCGACCGGCCGTTCACCGTGGCGAAGCGGAAGTTCCCTGCTGGCAGCTATGTCGTGCGGATGGACCAGCCCTACAGCCGCATCGCCGACGCTCTCCTCGACCGCCAGTACTGGAGCCCGGACGATCCGCAGAAGAACCCCTACGACGACACCGGCTGGTGCTTCCCGGCTCTCTTCGACACCGAGGCCGCCCGGATCACCGACCGCAAGGTCCTGGAGGCGGCGATGAGCCGCTTCGAGGTCCCGGACCGGCCGCAGGGCGGCGTCACCGGCGACGGAGCCGTCTTCGCGGTCGCCCAGCGGGGCGACGATGCGATGTTCAGGCTCCGCTACGCGCTCGGAGATGCCACGGTCGAGGCCGCGGCCGAGCCCTTCAAGGCCGCGGGGCACGACTATCCGCGCGGCACCTGGCTGGTGCGCGGGATCGCGAAGGACGCGCTCGACCGCGCCGCCTCCGAGGCCGGCGTCGGAGTCGACACGGTCGCCGCCGCGCCGAAGGTTGCGACGCGGGCGATCGCCAAGCCGCGTATCGCCCTGTTGCACACCTGGCTCAACACCCAGACCGAGGGCTGGTGGCGCCAGCGCCTCGATCTGCTCAAGATCCCGTACGACTACATCAGCACCCAGGACGTCGCGGCCGATGCGAATCTTGGAGCGCATTGGGACGTCATCCTTTTCCCGCCCGTGGGAGTCGGAGATCCGCTGCGGATCGTGAGCGGCCTGCCCATTTGGGGACAGGGGGGCGAGCCGATGCCCTGGAAGACGACGCCCGAGACGCCGAACCTCGGACGGATCGACGCGACCGACGATCAGCGGCCCGGCCTGGGATGGACCGGGCTCCAGAACCTGCGCCAGTTCGTCGAGCAGGGGGG
>DASPXX010000161.1:0-12888 GCA_035637095.1 Thermoanaerobaculia bacterium | reverse complement strand
CCGGCGGTCACGCGCGCCAGGACCGGAGCCGGCAGAGACCGCGCCAAGGCCGAAGGGAGGAACCGGGTCTGCGCGGCCGCGGACCAGGTCATCGTGCTGGCGGAGGACTGACCCTCTCGAGCCGATCGTTTCGACGGCTAGTAGAGCATTCCCAGGTAGAGCGTCCGGAGCGCCAGCCCGTAGACGGGACCGAAGAGGTACGGAAAGACCTGCCAGGAGACGAGGAGGCCGATCATCGACAACATCGGCATGTGGAGGATCTCCTGATACCGCTGATTCGCGGAGTCGCTCAGGAACATCGGCAGGATCGCGCTGCCGTCGAGCGGCGGCAAGGGGAGCAGGTTGAAGACGAAGAGCAGCAGGTTGAGCATGAAGAGGATGGACAGCGGCGTCACGGTTCCATTGGTCCAGCCGCCGTTGCCGACCACCACCTGCGTGAAATCGAGCTCGTCCGGCCCCGGCAGGCGGAACGCCCTCGTCGCGAGGCCGATCCGGAGCATGGTTCCGGCGAACAGCGCGAGGGTCAGGTTGGCTGCCGGGCCGGCCATCGCCATGAGGCCGGCCCGCTTCGGATAGTGGTGGGCCCAGGAGGGGTCGTAGGGCGCGCTCGCCCAGCCCATCATCCAGCTGCCGTGAGTGAAGGCGAAGGAGATCAAGGGGACCAGGATCATGCCGAACGGCTCCCGCCGGATGTGCGGGAGCGGGTTTAGGCTGACCTGCCCTCCCTCATAGGCCGTGGGATCGCCCAGGCGCCAGGCGGCGAACGCGTGGCCCGCCTCGTGGAGCGTGGTCGAGAACAGGAAGACCACGAACCAGGTCAGACCGAGGACGATCAGATGGGCGTCCACCCTGTCACGCCCGGCTCAGGTACTTGGTCTCGCGGGTGTCGATCAGGATCTTGGTCCCCACCTCGATGAACGGCGGCACCTGGACCACCAGCCCGGTCTCCATCTTGGCCGGCTTGTAGGAGGAGCTGGCGGTGGCTCCCTTCATGCCGGGCTCGGTCTCCACCACCTCCAGCGCCACGGTGTTCGGCAGCTCGATGCCCACCGGCTTCTCGTCGTAGAAGTCGACCGAGATGACCGTGTTGGGGAGCAGGTAGAGCATGGTTTCGCCCAGGATCTCGTCCTCGAGCGTGATCTGCTCGTACGTCTCCTGGTTCATGAAGTGGTGCCCCGAGGGGTCGGAGTAGAGGTACTCCATCGGTTGCGTGTCGAGGATCGCCCGCTCGACCTTCTCGGTCGAGCTGAAGCGGTGCTCGAAGCTGTTGCCATTGCGCAGGTTGCGCATCCGGGCCTGGACGAAGCCGCGCAGGTTGCCGGGCGTGACGTGATGTGCGGTCATGACGCGGCAGATGTCCCCTTGGAAGAGGACGCACATGCCGGTCCGCATCTGAGATGCCTGGATCAAGGTTCGATCTCCCGTTGCTGTTGGGGAGGAGAGCTACTCGTGCTCCTCCTGCCTGTGCTTCTGGTATTCGGCGATCAGCTTGTCCTGCACCGGTCGCGGGACCTCCTCGTAGTGGGAGAACTCCATGTGGAAGCTCGAGCGCCCCTGGGTCATGGCGCGGAGCTTCAACGCGTACTCGAGCATCTCCGCCATGGGCACCTGCGCCGTGATGAGCTGATTGCCGTTGACGGTGTCCATCCCCTGGGGGCGGCCCCGCCGGTGCGACAGGTCTCCCATGATATCGCCGGTGAACTCCTCCGAGGTGGTGATCTGGACCTTCATGACCGGCTCGAGGATGGTCGGTTTGGCGTTCTGCATGGCGTCCTTGAAGGCCAGGGAGCCGGCGATCTTGAAGGCCATTTCGGAGGAGTCCACGTCGTGGTACTGGCCGTCGAGCAGGCGGACCTTGAAGTCGACCATCGGATAGCCCGCCAGAAAGCCGCGGCGGCGCGCCTCCTGGATCCCCTTTTCCACCGCCGGCCGGTAGTTGTTGGGGATGGCGCCGCCGAAGATCTCGTCCGCGAAGGCGAAGTCCTCGCCGCGCGGCAGCGGCTCGACCTTGATCCGGCAGTCGGCGAACTGGCCGCGGCCGCCGGTCTGTTTCTTGTGCCGGCCGTGGCCGTCCGCCGGCTTGAGGATGGTCTCGCGGTAGGGGACCTTGGGCTGGTGGAGGATGACGTCCACGTGGTAGCGCCGCTTCATCTTGGACACGGCGATCTCGACGTGGTCCTGGCCGTTGCCGGAGAGCAGGTGGTCGTGGCTCTCGGGATCGCGGCCGGCGTGGAGCGCCAGGTCTTCGTCCATGAGCCGGGCGAGGGCTTCGCCGATCTTCTCTTCATCCCCTTTGGCCTTGGGCTCGACGGCGAAGGTCATCGCCGGCTCGGGAATCGTGATCCAGCCGAGCTTCACCGGCCGCTCCTTGGCGCACAGGGTGTCGCCGGAGGCGGTGAGCTTCAGCTTGGCCACGCCGCCGATGTCGCCGGCGACCAGGCGCGGCACCTGGGTCCCCTGCTTGCCCTGGAGCGTCATCAGGTGTCCGAGCCGCTCCATCTCTTCGGCGCGGCTGTTGTAGACCGTAACGTCCGTCGGCAGGGTGCCGGAGACCACGCGCATCGTGGAGATCTTGCCCGTGAAGGGGTCGGACAGGGTCTTGAAGACCAGGACCGCCAGGGGTCCGTTCGGATCGGCGGAGAGCTCCACGGGGTCGCCGCCGATGTTGGTGGCGGGGAAGGGCGCTGCCTCGGCCGGGGAGGGAACGACCGCCACGAGGCTGTCGAGGAGAGCCGCCGAGCCGATGCCGTGGGCACCGGACGAGAGGGTCAACGGAAAGATCTGGCGCCGGGCGACGGCCTTGCGCAGACCCGCCTCCAGGTCGTCCTGCGCCAGGTTGCCGGTCTCGAAGAAGCCTTCCATGAGCTTGTCGTCGGTCTCGGCCACCGCCTCCACGAGCTGCGCCCGCAGGGACGCGGCCTGGTCGGCCAGGGCGGCCGGGATCTCGGCCGGCTCGGCCCTGCCGTTGCCGTCCCGGGTGAAGCGGTAGGCCTTCTCCCGGACCAGATCGACCACACCTTCGAAGCCCATCTCCTTGCCGATCGGAAGCTGGACCGGCAGGACGGTCCGGCCGAAACGCTTGTGCAGCCCGTCGAGGGTCCGCTCGAAATCGGCGCGCTCGCGGTCCATCTTGGTCAGGTGGACCATGACCGGCAGGGAGATCTCTTCGGCATAGCTCCACACCCGCTCGGTGTTGACCTCGACGCCGGAGACGCCGTTGACACAGAGGAGAACGGCGTCGGCGGCGCGCAGCCCCGCCTTGGTCTCGGTCAGGAAGATGCCGTATCCGGGGCAGTCGACGAAGTTGACCTTGTGCTGCTGCCAGGGGACGTAGCAGACGGCGAGGCCGATCGAAATGCCGCGCTCGATCTCTTCGGGATCGAAGTCGGTGAAGGTGTTGCCGTCCTCGACGCGGTTGAAGCGCGTGGTCACTCCGCCGGTATAGAGCAGAGCGCTCACGAGCGTGGTCTTCCCGGTGTCGTTGTGCCCTGCCACAGCGACGTTGCGGATTCTCTCCGGCCTATCCACCTGCATCGTTCAGCCTCCTTCAAAGGACACGGTCAGGGCGGGCAATATACCACAGCCCCCGTCGCATCCCCGCCTCGGTGGCGTCACGCCAAACCCTCGGAAACGCTGGCACTTACCTCCTCACCGGTTTGACTCGGCGGGGCTGCCGCCCTAGAATCTGCTTCGGGTTCCCATGCTGCCTCTGACACCGACAAAGCTCGGCCGCTACGAAATCGTCGACGAGATCGGCAAAGGTGCCATGGGTGTCGTGTACCTGGCGCGGGACCCCCTGATCGGCCGGCTCGTCGCGCTCAAGACCTTCCGCATCGGCTATTCGATCAAAGACCAGGAGATGGAGCAGTTCCGGGCCCGCTTCATCCGCGAGGCCCAGAGCGCCGGCATCCTCAGCCATCCCAACATCGTCACCATCCATGACGTGGTCGAGCAGAGCGACGAGGGGATGGCCTTCATCGCCATGGAGTACGTCCGCGGCACGAACTTGAAGGCGCTCCTCCAGGGCGACCAGCCGCTGAACCTGCCGTTCATCGTCGAGGTCATCGGCCAGGTGGCGGATGCCCTCGACTACGCCCACGCCCACCGGGTCATCCACCGCGACGTCAAGCCGGCCAATATCCTGATCACGGCGGACAACCGGGTCAAGATCACGGACTTCGGGATCGCCCGGCTCGACACCTCGAACCTCACCCAGGAGGGACAGCTGCTCGGCACGCCCAACTACATGGCGCCGGAGCAGATCCAGGGCCGGGACGTCGATCACCGCGCCGATCTCTTCGCCCTCGGGGTGGTGCTCTACGAGATGCTCACCCGCCACAAGCCGTTCCAGGGCGAGAACCTGACCGTGGTGAGCCACCGCATCGTCTACGACCATTTCACTCCGCCCAAGGACTACGTCCAGAACCTCCCGCCGGGTCTGGAGGGGATCCTCGCCCGCGCCCTCGACAAGGACCCCGCGAAGCGGTATCAGAAGGCCAAGGAGATGGTCGCCGACCTGCGCCGGGTCTCCGGCTCCCTGGGCGGCGACGACCTGAACGAGACCCAGAGCATCGTCATGACGGGGCCGCTCGTGCCGACGCCGCCCCAGGGCGCCCCCCTCGGCGCTTCCTGGGCGCAGGCGACCGATCACGGGACCATGGCGACGCCGCCCTCGGTCAACCTGCCGCCGCCGCTCCCTCCACCTCCCAAGATCGCCGCTCCGGCCGCGGCCGGAGCCCAGACCACGCACGCGACCCGGCCGACGGTGCGCCGGGGGCCGCTCGTCGTGCCGGGCCGGACGATCCTGGCCGCCAGCGCCGCGGCGCTCGTCCTCCTCGCGATCGCCGCGGCCCTCTTCGGCTGGATCTGGTGGTCGACGCCGCGGGCGGGCCGGGACGCCCGGGAGGACGAGCGGCAGAGCCAGATCGTCTTCCTGGTCCACTCGGGCTATCAGTTCCTGCGCGCCGGCGATCCGGCGACCGCGACCCGCTTCTTCCGGCAGGCGGAGGACCTCGCGACCGGCAAGCAGAAGGAGCCTCTGCACGCCCTCCTCCTGACCGCCCAGAAGCAGGCCGCGGTGTTCGGCCAGGAAGTGGAAGGCCAGAAGCAGGTCGCGGCGTATCTGGTGACGGCTCAACAGGCGATGGACAACCGGAGGTACCAGGAGGCTTTGACGGCGGCCGAAGCCGCGCTCACCCTCGACCCCGGGAGCGGCAAGGCGCAGGAGATCCAGACCGCCGCCACGGCGGCCCAGAACCGTCTCCAGGAGCAGGTGAAGAAGCAGCGCACCCAGCGCGCCAATCGCGAAGAACAGGCCGCGGCCAACCCCGCGGCTCCCGAGCCCGCGCCGGCCGAGACGACCGCCGCCGAAGAGCCGGTCTCCCAGACCGCGAGTCTCCACATCAGCTTCCAGTCCGACCGGCCGGGCGTCGCCACGATCCGCGTCCATGTGAACAAGCGGAACGTCTTCCAGAGGAGTGTCGGCAGCAAGGGCGGGTTCCTCCGGAAAGGGAAGGGAGGCCGGGCCGAGGGTCCGGTCGACGTCCAGGCGGGCGACGCCCAGATCGAGGTCTGGGTCACGCCGCCGGGAGAAGGGGCGCAGCTCCTCGCCCGCTCGGGCAACTTCCCCGGCGGCTCGAGCCGCACGCTGTCCATCCACCTCCCCGCCTCCGGTCCGCCGAGCGTCAGCCTGAACTGATCATTCCGGCAGCGACGTCACCGTCACCGGGCCGAGCGGCGCGAGCTGGGGCTCGAGGGCTTCGGCGGGTCCGACGGCGACGACCGCGATGTGGTCCGGGTCGATGTGCCGGCGGGCGACGGTGAGGATCTCCTCGCGGGTGATCGTGGGCAGCCGCTCGATGTAGCGCTCGAAGTAGTCGTCGGGGAAGCCGTAGACGGCGAGCGCCTCCAGCCGCTTGGCCAGGTCCGCGGCGGTCTGGAAGGTATAGGGAAAGACGCCGGTCACGTAGCTGATCGTCTCCTCGATCTCCTGGGGCTCGACGAGCTCTTCGCGGATGCGTTCGAGCTCCGCCAGGGTCTCGACGGCTGCGGCTCCCGCCGACTCGGTGGCGACCGCGGCATCCACCACGAAGGGGCCGGGCCCGAGCCGCGGCGTGAGACGGCTCGACGCGCCATAGGTGTAGCCGTGCCGCTCCCGCAGGTTCAGGTTGATCCGGCTGGTGAACTTGCCGCCGAGGAGCGTGTTGAGGACGATCAGCGGGATGTAGTCCGGATCGGTGCGCGCAGGTCCGGCGTGGCCGATGCGGAGCTCGGTCTGGGCGGAGCCGGGGCGGTCCACGATGTGGACCTCGACGCCGCCCAAGGGGACCGGCAGGATCTGGGGCCTTTCCGGAGGTCCCGCGGGGAGCGCCGAGAAGCGGTCCTCGACGGCGGTGAGGAGCGCTTCGGGATCCAGGTCGCCCACCGCGATCAGCTGGGAGCCCGCCAGGGTGTAGTAGGACCGGTAGAAGCTCACGAGGTCGTCTCTGGTGAGCGCCGTCAGGCTCTCGGGGAGGCCGGACGGCGGATGGTCGTACACCGTTCCACGGTAGACCACGGCGGCGAGCCGGTCTTCGGCCAAAAGGCCCGGGTCCTGGCGGCGGCGCAGGATCTCGGTCAGGCGCTGCTTGCGCAGCCGCTCGATCTCCGCCTCCGGGAAGGTGGGCTCGGTGGCGACCTCGGCGAGCAGGTCGAGACCGGACGGGAGGTGCTGCGCCAGGAGCCCGGTGGCGAGAAAACCTTCGTCCCAATCGATGCCCGCCACGAAATAGCCGCCCAGCCGCTCGACATAGGTGGCGACCTCCAGAGAGGTGCGCCTCTGTGTCCCCTCGTCGATCACGCCGGCCGTCAACGCGGCGAGCCCCTCCTTGCCGCGCGGATCCTGCTGGCCTCCGGCAGGCGTCACGAGCTCCAGGCTGATCAGGGGGACGCCGGGCAGGCGCGCGGCGAGCACCTCGAGGCCGTTGGCGAGCTTGCGGCGCAGGAAGGGCGGAAAATGGAAGGGACGGATGCGGCCGGGCGCAGGAGGGACCGAGCGGTCCAGCAGAGCCGTCTTCACTGCGCCCTCCGCGGCACGAAGCTCACCACGGCGCGCTCGCTCTCGACCAGGTGCCGCGCGGCGAATTCCATCAGCTCGTGCCCGCCGATCTCCAGATACTGCTCGATCTCCCGCTCGATCCCCCCCGGATCGTCGAGATAGGTGGTGAGCTGGGCGAAGATGTCGGCGCGGTTGTCCAGCTTCTGGAGAGCCATGTAGTACTCGGTGAGCATGCGGTTGCGGGCGCGTTCCAGATCCTGCGGCGAGGGTGGCTCGGCGGCGGCCCGGTCGAGGTGCTCGTGCAGTGCCTGCTCCAGGGTGTCCACCTCCACGCCGGGGCGGGCCGTGGCCACCACCATGAACGTGCCCGCCTCCTCATAGGGGCTGACGTAGGCGCCCACGTCCTGGGCGATCTGGCGCTCGTAAATCAGGTCCTCGAACAGGCGGCTCGATTTGCCGCCGGAGAGCACGGAGGCCAGCAGGTCGGCGGCGTACCAGCCGCGCTCGCCATACGCCGGGGCGCGGAACCCGAGATAGACGCGGGGCAGGCGGACGTCGTCCTCCAGCAGCTCGCGCCGCTCGCCGCCGAGGCGGCCTTCCGGGACCACGACCGGCGGCACCGGCGGTCCCGGGGGAATCTCGCCGAACCAGCGCTCCACCTTGGCCATGGCGTCGTCGGGCTCGAAATCCCCCACCAGGGTCAGCACCGCGTTGTTCGGCGTGTAATACGTGCGGAAGAAGCTCTGCACCTCCTCCAGCGTGGCGGCGGCGATGTCCTCCATATAGCCGATGACCGGCCAGTGGTACGGGTGGTCCGGCGGATAGAGGAGCTCGTGCAGCCGCTCGCCGGCCATGCCATAGGGCTGGTTCTCGATTCGCTGGCGGCGCTCGTTCATCACCACCTCGCGCTGCATGTCGAGGTTCTCCTGGGTGAGGGCCGGCAGGAGGAAGCCCATGCGGTCCGACTCCAGCCAGAGCCCGAGCTCGAGCTGGTGGGAGGGCAGGGTCTCGTAGTAGTTCGTCCGGTCGTACCAGGTGGAGCCGTTGGCCACGCCGCCCACCTGCTGGACGATCCGGAAGTGGTCGTTGGTGCCCACGTGCTCGCTGCCCTGGAAGAGCATGTGCTCGAACAGATGCGCGAAGCCGGTGCGGCCCGGCCGCTCGTTTTTCGAGCCCACGTGGTACCAGAGATTGACCGTGACCAGCGGCAGCCGCGCATCGCGGTGGAGGATCACACGCAGGCCGTTGTCGAGGGTGTGTCTCTGGAAACCGAGGTCGAGATCGAGGGTCGCAGATGGATTGGCGGATCGGCTCATCGTGAAGGGGGAATCCGGAGGCTTGCGCTGCACCCCCGTCGCAAGGCCAGTCTATTGACGGGCCTCCTGGAGTGTCAAGGATGGTAAGTTGCTTGCAGGACGTGTCGGGGCATGCCGCAGCGCATTGTTTCCACCTACCGGGTCCAGCTTCGTCCGGAATTCGGATTCGATCAAACCGCGGAGATCGCGGACTACCTCGCCGAGCTGGGCGTCACCCATCTCTACAGCTCGCCTTACCTGCAGGCCGCTCGCGGCAGCGCCCACGGGTACGACGTGATCGACCACTCGCGCGTCAACGACGAGCTGGGCGGCGCCGCGGCCCACGCGCGCCTCGGCGAGAGCCTGGAGCGCCATGGTCTCGGGCAGGTCCTCGACATCGTACCCAACCATATGGCGATCACCGAGCGCCGCAACTCCTGGTGGTGGGACGTCCTCGAAAACGGTCCGGCGAGCCTCTGGGCCGGCTATTTCGACGTGGACTGGGACCCGCCGCAGCAGCGGCTGCGCAATACGGTCCTCCTGCCGATCCTGGGCGATCACTACGGCCGGATCCTGGAGGCCGGCGAGCTGCGCCTGGTGCGGCGCGGCGGCAAATTCGAGATCCACTATCATGAGGACGACCGCGAGCACCAGATGCCGGTCGCGCCGCGCTCCCTCGACGACCTGCTGCGGGCCGCGGCCGGGCGCTGCGGATCGCCGGATCTCGCCTTCATCGCCGATGCCTGCGGCGGCCTGCCGCTCGCCACGGCCACCGACCGGGAGAGCAGCGCCCGCAGGCACCGCGACAAGGAGGTCCTGGCCGGCCAGCTCGCCCGCCTCTGTGAGGAAGTCCCCGGGATCGCCGCGGCCGTCGATGCCGTGGTCGGCGAGATCAACGCCGATCCCGACCGGCTGGACGACTTGCTGGCGCGCCAGAACTTCCGCCCCGCCTTCTGGCGCACCGCCGGCCGCGAGCTCGACTACCGCCGCTTCTTCGACGTGCACACCCTGGTCGGCCTGCGCGTCGAGGACGAGCGGGTGTTCGCCGACACGCACGCCCTGGTGCTCGACTGGCTCTGCCGCGGCGTGCTCGACGGGGTGCGGATCGACCATCCAGACGGCCTGCGCGATCCGCTGGAGTACTTCCAGCGGCTGCGCGCCGCGGCCCCCGAGGCCTGGATCGTCGTCGAGAAGATCCTCGAGCCGGGCGAGCTCCTGCCGGTCGACTGGCCGGTGAATGGCACGACCGGCTACGACTTCGCCAACCTGGCGGGAGGCGTGCTCGTCGACCCGGCGGGAGCGCAGCCGCTGACCGATCTTTATCTGGAGATGATCGAAGAGCGGCGAAGCAGCGGCGGCGACTGGCCGCGGATGGTCCGGGAGAAGAAGCTGCTCGTCCTCCAGGAGCTGCTCGCGAGCGACGTCAACCGCCTCGGCGAGGTCTTCCTGGCGGTCTGTGAGCGACATCGCCGCTTCCGCGACTTCACCCGCTTCGAGCTGCGCGAGGCGGTGCGCGAGCTGGCCGCCGATTTCCCGGTCTACCGCACCTACGTCCGGCCCGCCGAAGGCGCGGTGGGAGAGCAGGACGCCCGCTTCCTCGACGAGGCCTTCCAGCGCGCGCTCGAGCACCGGCCGGACCTGCCCGCCGACCTGTTCGACTTCTTCCGCGACCTGCTCCTCCTGCGTATCCGCGGCGAGCTCGGAGGGCCGGAGGCGGAGCTGGTCACGCGCTTCCAGCAGCTCACCGGCCCGGCCATGGCCAAGGGGGTGGAAGACACGGCCTTCTATACCTTCCACCGCCTGGTCGCGCTCAACGAGGTGGGGGGAGACCCCGGCCGGTTCGGTGTCCCGCTCGCGGAATTCCATCGCTCCTGCGCCGCCACCCGGGAGCGCTGGCCGTCAACGCTCCTCGCCACCTCGACCCACGACACCAAGCGGAGCGAGGACGTGCGCGCCCGTCTCTATCTCCTCTCCGAGATCCCGGAGCGCTGGAGCGAGGCCGTGCGCCGCTGGTCCGACCTGGCGGAAAAATACCGCACAGACGGAGCGCCGGACCGCAACACCGCCTACCTCCTCTGGCAGACCCTGGTGGGCGCGTGGCCGATCGGCAGCGACCGCGCGGCCGCCTATATGGAAAAGGCCGCCCGCGAGTCCAAGGCGGCCACCGCCTGGACGCGAGTCGACGAGACCTGGGAGGAGGCGCTGCGCCGCTTCGTCGCCGGGGTGCTGGACGATCCCGGGATCGCCGCGGATCTGGAGGCCTTCGTGGAGCCGCTGGTGGAGCCCGGCCGGATCAACTCGCTGGCCCTGACGCTGCTGCGTCTCGCCTGCCCGGGAATCCCGGACACCTACCAGGGGTCCGAGCTGTGGGACCTCAGCCTGGTCGATCCCGACAATCGCCGCCCGGTCGACTATGGGTTGCGCCGCAGGCTCCTGGACGAGCTCGAGAGAGGGCTCTCTCCAGAGGAGATCCTGGCCCGTGCCGACGAGGGTCTCCCCAAGCTCTGGCTCCTCCGGCAGGGTCTCCACCTCCGCCGCCGCCGTCCGGAGGCGTTCGGTCCCCGGGGGGGCTACCGTCCGCTCCCGGTGCGCGGCGGGAGGGCGGAGCACGCGGTGGCGTTCGCGCGCGGCGAGGAGGCGGTGGCCATCGCCCCCCGCCTGATCCTGGGGCTCGCCGGCGACTGGGGAGAGACGAGCGTCGAGCTGCCGGTTGGGGGCTGGCGCAACGAGCTGACCGGGGACGAGCTGGAGGGCGGGGAACGGAAGGTCGGGGAGCTGCTGGCGCGCTTCCCGGTCGCCCTGCTCGCGCGGGCTACGGTCCCACCACTGTCGCGGGAGGGCTCGCGGGCCGCGGCTCCTCGCCGGGTGGGATGAAAGGACAGCCGCCGAAGCGCCCCTCGACCGAGCCCTTGCCGGCCAACCCGTCGTAGTGGCCGTCGAACCAGCCGCCGAGGAGCACGGGGCCGGCCGTCCCTGCCGTCGCCGTGGTCTGCTGGATCTCCAGGCTGACCTCGCCCGTGGAGCTGATGAGCGCCCCCGTGCGGCTGCGGCCGGTCACGAAGAGCTTGCCGTGGTAGGGACCCTTCCCCTGGAAGTCCTCGATGCGCACGACGACGGCCGGCAGGTCCGCATCGCCGGTGCGCAGATTGAGCTGCAGGCCATGGCGATCGTGCACCACACAGCGGGTGTCGCTCCGCCCTTCGTAGGTCTGCCGTCCCTTGGCCACCAGCACGGCGCCGCGGTCGCCCGGCCGCCAGGCCCAGCGGGCGGGGGGCTCGGACCCCGCGAGCGGCGGTCCGGAGGCGTTCAGGCGCGGCGGCTCCTCGGCGCCGCAGCCCCACCAGGTCAGCAAGCTCAGGAGCAGAATGGATGCAGTTCGTCCGCTCATCGGTCACACTTCCCCTGCAGAAAGAGTGCCACGATCAGCGCTTGGTGAGAACCCCGTAGAGAAAAGAAAGGAAGGCGAGGACCATCAGCCAGGTGCCATAGAGCGCCCGCGGCTGGTCCACATGAAGCATCACGCCGCCGATGAGGAGCGCCGCCGAGACGATCATCCAGGACAGGCGGAGGATCGAGCGCTCCAGGCGCTGCAGGGTGCGCCGGGCCTCGGGAGAGAAAGACGCCTGCACGACCATCTGGCCGCGTTCGGCGCGGGTGAGGAAGGTCTCGAGCTGGCGCGGCAGCCCGAGGAGGGACCTCCCCTGGATCGCCAGCTTCCCCAGGAGGCCGCGCCAGTCGCCGCGCAGCTCCTCGGCGGCGAGCCGCTCGGCGAACGGGACCGTCTCGGACCACGGATCGAACTCCGGATCCAGATAGGTCGCCATGCCGGCCAGGAGGCCCACGGCCCGGGTGGCGAACAGGAGGTCGACCTGGACCTGGAAGGGGATCTGATAGAGGAGGTCGCGGTACTCGCGGAAGAAGTAGCTGGCTTCGGAGAAGGCGACCTCGCGGAGGCTGCCGATGCTCACCCCCCAGAAGCGTGCGAACAGGGCCTCATGGACCTCCTCGAGCCGCCGCAGGTCCGCGCCCGGCAGGAGGACGCCCGCGGCCACATAGGACTGGACGATGCGGGAGGCGTCGCGCGTGCCCAGCCCGATCGCGTACTCGCGCAGAGCGCCGCGCAGCCGCTCGGGGATCGCCGCGACCATCCCGAAGTCGACGAAGACGATCTGAAATGCCCGTGGACCGGCGCCGGGAGGAGGCGGCGGCACCGGATCCTCCGGCCGGAACGGCGCCTCGCCGCCGGCGGGCAACGGCCGGACGAACAGATTTCCCGGATGCGGATCGGCGTGCACGAAGTGGTGCACGAAAATCTGCTCCATGTAGATCCGGTAGAGAGTGCGCGCCACCTCGGAGCGTGAGATGCCGGCCCGTTCCAGGGCGGGCAGATCGCCGATCTTGAGGAAGCCCACGTCCTCCAGGGTGAGAGTGCGCCGGGCGCTCCACTCCCAGTGCACGCTGGGGATGCAGACCCGCGGATCTCCCGCGAAATCGCGCGCGAAGCGCTCGGCATTGCGCCCCTCGGCCGCCAGATCGAGCTCGCCGCGGGTGGTGGTG
>DASPXX010000160.1:0-14658 GCA_035637095.1 Thermoanaerobaculia bacterium | reverse complement strand
AGTCCCCGGCCCCGACCGGGTTGCCACCGAGCTCCTGCGCGACGGCTCGCGCTCGATCATCGCCTACAACGACAGCCCCGACGTGGGCTTCGACGCCTCGATCAACCCGTACAGGGGGTGCGAGCACGGCTGTATCTATTGCTACGCCCGGCCGAGCCATGAGTACCTGGGCTTCTCGGCCGGGCTCGATTTCGAGACCCGCATCCTGGTCAAGGAGGACGCTCCGGAGCTCTTGCGCAAGGAGCTGTCCTCGCCGCGGTGGAAGCCGCAGGTCATCGCGCTGTCCGGCAACACCGACCCCTACCAGCCGGTGGAGCGCAAGCTGGAGATCACCCGCCGCTGCCTCGCCGTGCTCGCCGAGCTGCGCAACCCGGTGGGGGTGATCACCAAGAACGAGCTGGTCACCCGCGACATCGACCACCTCTCCGTCCTCGCCGAGCACGGGGCGGTCGCGGTCGCGATCTCGGTGACGACTCTGGACGGCGAGCTCGCGCGGCGGATGGAGCCCCGCGCGTCGCATCCGCGCGACCGCCTGAAGGCGATCGAGCGGCTGGCGTCCGCGGGCATCCCGGTGAGCGTCATGGTGGCGCCGGTGGTGCCGGCGATCACCGATCACGAGATCCCGAAGATCCTGGAAGCCGCCGCCGCCGCCGGGGCGCAGAGCGCGGGCTATGTAGTGCTGCGCTTGCCGGGCGCCGTGGCCGGCCTGTTCGAGAGCTGGCTGGAGGAACATTTCCCGGACCGCAAGGACAAAGTCCTGAACCGGGTGCGCGAGATGCGCGGCGGCCAGATCTACGATCCGCGGTTCGGCAGCCGGATGAAGGGGGAAGGGATCTTCGCCGAGCAGATCCGCGCCACCTTCCAGACCTTCCGCAAACGATACGGCCTCGACCGGCCCCGGCCGGAGCTGTCGACGGCGGCGTTCCGGCGCCCGGGAGAGCAGCTCTCGCTCTTCGGTTCCTGAATGCCTTGAGATGCATTGACAAATTCTCTTCAATTCGTCTAGATTCCGTTCGCAAGAAGCTCGCAGTAACCCGCGTCAAAGGCAAAGCCATCGCGAGATGGCGACGCAAAGCCAGGGGTCTCCCGTACCGGGAGACAGCCCAGCCGCCCGGGAACTCTTGGAGGAGTCGCTGTGCCGATCGCGGTTCAGCTCAGGTGCTTCCTCCGGCCGGTCGTCCCCCGGCAGCGCCCTCCGCCTGACCTCTCCAGGCCCTCGCTCCCCTGCTGTCTATTCCTTCGGACAAACCGTCGTTTCGTTCTTGAGGAGAGGTTTTTATGGAATTTCGTTCCCCTTTCGTTCTTCCCAGCAAGGCTCGTCGGCGGGTTGGAGCCCTTCTCCCGCTCGTCCTGTTGTTGCTGGCGATCGCAGGGCCGGCGGTCGCCCAGCCATTCAGCTCGCAGGCTGTCGACTTCGCCGTGACCCCTGATTTGAGCTCCCTGCCTCCCGACGAGCCCAGCAAGCCGGGCGACGGAGAGGAAACCAAGGGAGCGCCGGTCAATGCGGCGGTCCGCTTCGAGGTGAACGCCCCGGATGCGGTCTCGGAAGACCCGGTGGTCCAGGACCTGCCCGTGGTGACGGCCCTCACCCCCCCGCTGTTCAGCTTCGAAGGGCTGAACAACACGACCAACGGAACGCTGTTGGGCTTCCAGGTCTCTCCTCCCGACACCGTGGGCGACGTGGGCCCGAACCATTACGTCGAGATCGTCAACCTCGTCTTCCGCGTCTTTGACAAGGCGGGGACCCCGTTGACCGCGCCGCTCAAGTTCAGCACCATCTTCTCCGCTCTCGGCCCCCCCTGTGCCGGGCGCGACGACGGCGACCCGATCGTCCTCTACGATCCGCTCGCGGACCGCTGGCTGCTCAGCCAGTTCTGCACCGTGGCCGATCCCAACGACCACCAGGTGATCGCCATCTCGCAGACGTCCAACCCCGCGGGGGCCTACTTCCTCTACGACTTCCGGATGCCGAACAACAAGTTCAACGACTACCCCAAGTTCGGCGTGTGGACCGACGCCTATTACATGACCGACAACCAGTTCAACCAGGCGGGGACGCTCTTCCAGGGCGCCGGCGCCTTCGCGTTCAACCGCGCCAAGATGCTCGCCGGCGATCCGACCGCCAACTACGTCTACTTCGACGTGGAGAACGGCAATCCTGCCATCGGCGGCATGCTGCCTGCCGACATCGACGGCATCACGCCGCCTCCGATCGGCTCGCCCGGCATGTTCGCCTATTTCGTCGCCGACGAGTTCGGCGACCCGGCGGACGGCATGCGCATCTTCGAGCTCCGGCCGAATTTCGCGACTCCCGCCTCCTCCACGTTCACCGAGCGGACGGACAGCCCGGTGCTCGTCGCGCCGTTCGACCCGCGCTCGCCGACCGGCCGCGACGACGTCGAGCAGCCGTCGCCGGCGGGCAGCACGTCGTACCTCGACGCCATCTCGGACCGCCTGATGTTCCGCCTCGCCTACCGCAACTTCGGCACCCATGAATCGCTGGTCGTCAACCATACGGTGAACGTCAGCGGCCTGGCGCCGACGACGCCGGCGAGCCATCAGGCGGGTGTCCGCTACTACGAATTCCGGCGGCCGATCGGCGGCAACTTCTTCGTCCAGGAGCAGGCGACGTTCGCGCCGGACTCGAACAACCGCTGGATGGGGAGCGCCGCCCAGGACAACGACGGCAACCTGGCCGTGGGCTACAGCGTCTCCAGCCTGTCGGTCGCGCCGAGCATCCGCTATGCCGGCCGCCTCGCCACCGATCCGCCCAACGGGCTGTTCCAGGGTGAGGCCTCGCTCATCACCGGCACCGGCGTGCAGACCAACACGGGCTCGCGCTGGGGCGACTACAGCGCCCTCTCCGTCGACCCGGCGGACGACTGTACGTTCTGGTACACCACCGAGTACTACACGGCGGCCAGCCAGGCGAGCAGCTCGGTCGGCTGGCTGACCCGCATCGGCACGTTCGTCATGCCCGGCTGCACTCCGGCCGAGAAGGGGGCGATCGCGGGCGGAGTTTTCAACTCCCAGACCGCCGCGCCGATCCCGGGCGCCACCGTGCAGACCACCGACGGCTACGTGCGCTCGACGGGCGTCCTCGGCACCTATTCGATCACCGCCGGCGTCGGCACCTACGACATGGTCGCCTCGGCGCCGGGCTATTCGTCGGATGCGGCGTCGGGCGTCAGCGTGACGAACGGCAACACCACGGTCCAGAACTTCTTCCTCACGCCGATGCCGATCCTCCAGGCGGCGCCGGGCGCGGCGATCGTCGCGGAGAGCTGCGGCACGGGGAGCGGCGCGATCGATCCGGGCGAGACCGTGACCGTCTCTCTGCCGGTCCGGAACGTCGGCACGGCGGCGACGGTCAACCTCGTCGGCACACTGCTCTCGGGCGGCGGCGTCACCTCCCCCGGCGCTGCGCAGACCTATGGCGTGGTGGGCGTGGGCGGCACGGCCTCGCGCCCCTTCACCTTCACCGCCAGCGGCACCTGCGGCGGCCAGATCACGCTCAGCGTGCAGCTCCAGGACGGGGCCAGCAACCTCGGCACGGTGACCTACACCTTCACCCTCGGCACCCTCAATCCGCTCAGCCAGCCGAGCTCGGCGAGCAGCGGAGCGGTCAGCGCTCCGATCCCGGACCTCGGGACGGTCGACGTGCCGATCAGCGTGACCGACGTGGGCGCCGTCTCCGACGTCAACGTCAAGGTCCGCTTGAACCACACCTTCACCGGCGACCTCATCCTCACCCTGATCAGCCCCGACGGGACGCAGGTCCAGCTGTCGAACCGGCGCGGCGGGAGCGGTCAGAACTTCGGCACCGGCGCCAACGACTGCTCGGGCACGCCCAGCGTGTTCGACGACGAGGCCTCCGTCGCGATCAGCGCCGGGACCGCGCCGTTCACCGGCTCGTTCATTCCGGACCAGCCGCTGTCGGCCTTCGACGGCAAGCCCACGGCCGGCACCTGGAAGCTGCGGGTCAGCGACAACGCCTCCCTGGACGTCGGCACCGTGTTCTGCGTCCAGCTCGAGCTCTCGCGCCGCGTCTTCGCCTGCTGCGGCACGGCGGGATCTCCGGCCGTGGTCGGCACGAGCCGCAGCGTCACGGGTGAGAGCTGCAGCCCGGCGAACGGGGCGATCGATCCGGACGAGACGGTCAACGTCAGCTTCGCTCTGGCCAACGCCGGCAGCGGACCGACCACCGGCCTCGTCGCCACCCTCCTGCCCGGCGGCGGCGTGCTGTCGCCGAGCGCACCGCAGAGCTACGGCGTCGTCCCGCCGGACGGCTCGTCGGTCTCGCGCACCTTCTCCTTCGTCCCGACGGGCACCTGCGGCGGCAACATCACGGCGACCCTGCACCTCCAGGACGGTCCCTTCGACCTCGGCACCGTGAGCTTCACCCTGCGCCTCGGCACCCTGGCCGGCGCCGCCTACGGGCCGTTCGCCAACCCGGGCTCGATCAGCATCCCGAACTCGGGCAACGCCACGCCGTATCCGTCCTCGATCAACGTCTCGGGCATCTCCGGCACGGTGACCAAGGTGACGGCGTCTCTCTCCGGCTTCAACCACACCTTCCCGGCCGACGTCGACGTCCTCCTCGCCGGTCCGGCCGGACAGCGGATCATCCTGATGTCCGACGTCGGCGGCGGAACGGACGCGATCAACGTCAACCTCACCTTCGACGACTCCGCCCCGGCGATCGGCGCGACGGTCGTCTCCGGCACCTTCCACCCGACCAACTCCGGCACGGGTGACACCTTCCCGGCGCCGGCCCCGGCCGCGCCGTTCGGCGCCAACCTCGCCGACTTCAACGGCACCAACCCCAACGGCACTTGGCGCCTGTTCGTGGTCGACGACGCCGGCGGAGACCTCGGCAGCTTCGCCGGTGGCTGGAGCCTCCGGTTCCAGACCGCCGATCCGGTCTGCTGCAGCCAGGCCTGCTCGCTCGCCTGCTCGGCGCCGGTGACCCAGGGCAACGACCCCGACGTCTGCCAGGCCGCGGTCATCTTCGCCTCTCCGGGCGTGACCGGCTCCTGCGGTGTGGTCGCCTGCGCACCGCCGTCCGGCTCCATCTTCTCGGTGGGCACCACGACCGACGTCTGCACGGCGACCACCCAGGGCGGCTCCACGACCACCTGCAACTTCCCCATCACCGTCAACGACGTGCAGGGGCCGATCGTCACGGCTCCCACCGCCAGCCCGGCGGTCCTGACGCCTCCCGAGCACCAGATGAAGAACGTGACGATCTCCTACACCACGGCGGACAACTGCACGCTGCCGTCGTCCATCACCTGCGCCCTGTCGGTGGCCAGCAACGAGCCGATCAACGGCCTGGGGGATGGCGACACGGCGCCCGATTGGCAGGTGATCGATGCCCACCACGTCAAGCTGCGGGCCGAGCGCTCCGGCACCGGCACCGGCCGCATCTACACCGTCACTGTCACCTGTAAGGATGCCGCCGGCGTCAGCTCGAGCCGGACGGTGACCGTGAGCGTCCCGCACGACTAGTAGAAGGCCGCTCTCGAGGGAGGGCCGGCGCCCGCCGGCCCTCCTCTTCCCCGCCCTACCACATCTTGTGGCTTGTTCCAAGACTTCCCCAATGCTTGGTACTCAGGTTAGTCTAGGCTGGACCTGACGGGGGGACTCCACCACATGCTCAAGCTCGAACGTCTCGAGATCTCCGGGTTCAAGTCCTTCGTCGATCCCGTGGCCGTGGATTTCGCGGGCGGGATCACCGCCATCGTCGGCCCGAACGGGTGCGGCAAGAGCAACCTGTCGGAGGCGATCACCTGGGTGCTCGGCGAGCAGAGCGCCAAGACCCTGCGCGGCGGCACGATGGAGGACGTCATCTTCAACGGCTCCGAGCAGCGCAAGCCCTTGGGGATGGGCGAAGCCTCCATGATCCTGCGCACCGATCCGGGCTTCCCGCACTCCGAGGACGGCCGGATCGTGATCAACCGGCGGGTCTTCCGCGGCGGCGAGGGCCAGTACCGGCTGAACGGCAAGCTGGTCCGCCTGAAGGAGGTCAAGGACCTGCTGATGGATACCGGCTTAGGGATCCGCGCCTACTCGGTGATCGAGCAGGGAAAGATCGGCCTGATCCTCTCGGGGAAGCCGCAGGAGCGGCGCAAGCTGATCGAGGAGGCCGCCGGCATCACCCGCTACAAGGCGCGCAAGAGCGTGGCCGAGGTCAAGCTCCAGGAGGCCACGGCCAACCTGCTGCGGCTCGACGACGTCATCTCCGAGGTGGAGCGCGCCCTGCGCTCGCTCAAGCGGCAGGCGAGCGCCGCCCGCCGCTACCAGGAAAAAGAGGTCGAGTACCGGCAGCTCCTGGAGCTGGTGCTCCTCGGCCGCTGGGCCGCGCTCGCCGCCCGCCTGGCCGAGCTCAAGGGGAAAATCGAGGAGACGGGCGCCCGCGAGGCCGGGCTCGCCGCCGACCTCCACCGCGACGAGGCCGCCCTGGCTCAGGGCCGCGAGCGGCTCGACGCCCTCGCCCGCCGCATGGCTGAGCGCCACCAGAAGGCCGCCGAGATCGCCGCCACCATCGAAGGGCGGCAGGAGTTCCTGAAGGCCAACCGGCAGACCCTGGTCGACCTCGGCGAACGGTCGGCCCAGGACCGCGCCCTCGCCGAGCGTCGCGAGCAGGAGATCGAGACCTGGATCGCCATGCTGTCCTCTTTGGAAGAGCGCCGCCGCGAGCTCGCCGCCGAGCGCGAGCAGGCGGCCATCGCCGTCGACCAGGACGAGCAGCAGATCGCCGCCGCCGAGCGCGACCTGAAGCAGGTCGCGGCCCGACTCGATTCCATGCGCGGGCAGCTCGCCGGCGCGGCCGACGAGATCAACGGCTTTCGCCAGCGCTCCCAGCAGGCACAGATCGAGATGGAGCGCGGCAACTTCCGCCGCCACCACCTGGAGCAGGAGATCGCGCAGCAGTCCCACGAGCTGAAGCAGGCCGCCGAGGCCCTGGAGATGGCGGTCTCCAAGGTGCAGTCGACCGAGGTGGCCCTGGAAGCCCGGAGCGACGAGCAGGACCGCGTGGCTGAGTCGCTCGAAGTGACGATGCGCCGCGAGGCCGAGGCCACCGACACGAGGCGCGGCCTCGAAAGCCAGCTCTCGGGCGCGAGGCAGCGGCAGCGCATCCTCGCCGACCTCTCGCGCGCCCACGCGCAGCGGCGGGAGGCCCTGGAGAAGGCTCTCGCCACCGCCGGCGTCTCCTCCCCCGCCTGGCTCGCCGGCCAGGCGCACCCGCTGGAAGGGTGGGAGCGCGCCCTGGACGTCTATCTCGGCGGCCTCGCGGACGCGGTGATCCTCGATCCCGGCAAGCAGGCCCTCGACCTCGCCCGGGCCCTGGCCGGCCGCGCCGCCGCCACGCTCATCGAGCGCCGCCCGGCCGGCTCCGAAGGCGAGGGCGCCGCGCCGCTGGTCGACGATCCGGCGGTGATCCTCTCTCTCGGCGAAGCGCTGGGCCTTTCGGAAGAGCTGGCCGCGGCCCTGCCGCCGGCCTTCCTGGTCCGCACCGCCCAGGACGCCGCGCGCCTCGCCCGCCTCCACCCCGGCTACGCCTTCCTGAGCCGCGAAGGAGTCTGGGTCGAGGCCGGCACCTTCCACGTCGAGGGCGAGGTGGCGAGCCCCGGCGTGCTGGAGCGCGAGAGCGAGCTCGCCGCTCTGGCGAAGAGCATCCCCGACCTGGAGGCCCAGCTTCGCGACGCCACCGCCGACATCGAGCGGCTGGTCACCGAGCGCGCCGCGCTCGCCCGCGACTCCAACCGGCTGCAGGGCGAGGTCTCGCAGCTCCGCCAGGAGCTGGCCGTGGGCCGTGCCCGCCAGGAGGACCTGGCGGCCCGCCACCGCCGGCACACCGCCCAGCGGGAGACGCTCACCGGCGAACAGGAGGCGCTCGTCCGCGAGCTGGAGCGGATCGACGAGAAGCGACGGCAGATCCAGGAGGAGCTGGCCGCCTCCGAGGAGCGCAGCGCCGCTCTCCAGGAGGCCTTCGACCGCGCGCAGGCCGAGCTCGAAGCCGCCAAGAGCCACCGCGAGGCCCTGCGCACCGAGAGCGCCGGCCGGCGAGGACGCCTCGACCTCCTCGACGAGCGCCTGGAGTCGCACGACCGCGAGGAAGCGCGCGTCCGCACCGAGATCGAGCGCGGTAAAAAGCAGGTCGAGCTCTGGCGCGAGGACGCCGACAAGCTGGCGGTGCGGCGGACCGATCTCGAAGCGGCGATCGCCAAGGCCGAGGACGACCTGCAGATCGCCCTGGAGCAGCGCGCCGCCGCCGAGGAGGGGGTGCTCGGGGAGCAGCAGCGCGTCGACCGGATGCGCGAGGAGATCCGCGCGCTGGAGGAGCAGATCGCCCAGATCCGCGAGCAGCGGGAGGCTCTGCGCTCCGAGATCGAGGACTACCGGGTCACCCACGCCGGCCTGCGGCAGGACGGCGAGCACCTCGCGGTCACCTTCCAGGAGCATTTCAACCAGCCGCTGCCCGAGACGCCGGGCGAGCCGCGCGCCGATCTGACCGAGCAGGAGGGGGAGCTGGCCCGCTGCAAGGCGACCCTGGAGCGGCTCGGCCCGGTGAACATCCTGGCCGTCCAGGAGCACGACGAGCAGGAGGCCCGCTTCAAGTTCTTGACCGAGCAGAGGGCCGACGTGGCGAATTCGGTGGACAGCCTGCGCCGGACGATCAAGGAGATCAACGAAGCCTCGGCCGAGCGCTTCGCCGCCACCTTCCAGGAGGTCAACGTCGCCTTCGGCGAGACCTTCGCGCGCCTGTTCCGCGGCGGCGAGGCCGAGATGCGCCTGCTCGACGAGGAAGACCCGCTGGAGAGCGGTATCGAGATCCTCGCCCGCCCGCCGGGCAAGCGGCTGCAGAACCTGATGCTCATGTCCGGCGGCGAAAAGGCGCTGACCGCGATCGCGCTCCTCTTCGCCCTGTTCAAGAGCAAGCCCTCACCCTTCTGCATCCTCGACGAGGTCGACGCGCCGCTCGACGACGTCAACACCACCCGCTTCGTCGACCTGCTGCGCGAGATGTCGGGCTCCACCCAGTTCATCGTCATCACCCACAACAAGCTGACGATGGCCGTGGCCGGCACCCTCTACGGCGTGACCATGGAAGAGAAGGGAGTCTCGAAGCTCGTCTCGGTCGAGATGGAAGAGATCCAGCCCGAGGAGCCGCAGCGGGCGACGGCCTGATGCCTGCCTGAGCTTGTCGAGGGGGATTGGAGCCGACGATCGGGATTGAACCGATGACCTGCTGATTACGAATCAGCTGCTCTACCGCTGAGCTACGTCGGCCCGAGCGAAGCGGAGCGAGATTGTAGGGCAAGTCACTCCGGCGCGCAACGCCAAATCAGCTTCCGAGCTTGCGGGCCAGCTCGGTCATGCGGGCGAGGTGGTGGTCGTCGTGCTCGGCCGTGAAGAGGGCCATGTCGAGGACCCGCATGGGTTGCTGGAGCCGGGGATGGAGCGCGGTCAGGGAGATGAGCGCGGGGTCCCAGGCGTCGAGGCGGGCCACGAAGACCAGGCGCTCGCGGCGGAAGTCCCGGAGGAGTTCCTCGATCGGCCGCTCGTTGTGCCCGGCTTCCCAGGTCCTCCGGTTGGTGATGTCCGCGGGACGGAGGACCTCCGCGCCCGCCAGGTAGTCGTCCAGCCGCCCCGCGTGGAGCTCATCCAGGTCGAGTAGGTGGCCGATCTGTTCCTGGATCGACCAGGCGTCGCCGTCGCGGAGGGTCAGGACGGCGGGCGGCAGGCTCCGCACCTTGTCCTCGATCCGCGCCGGCGTGCCCCGAAGGCGCTCCACCACGATGGGGAAGAACGTCTCCGGGAGCGTGAAGTCGAAGGTGCGGTCGGTCCAGCGCATGGGGGCAGGGCGTCAAGGCAGGAAGCCGGTCCTGTCGACGAAACCGGGAAGCTCGCCGCTGTTCACGTCGACGCCCGGCAGAAGATAGTACCGCACCTGTCCCGTCGCGATCTGCTCGATCCAGACCTCCACCTGCGAGGCCAGAGATAGCCGTTCGGCCGTCGATGCACGGCCTGCGGGTTCTACAAACAGTCGCAGGGCTCGCAGTTGGAGCGACGGAAGTAGTCCGTTATATCCCCCCAGCAGGAGGCCCCGCCTGGATAGCAGGCTCCAACGCAGAATCCAGCAGGTTGCGTGCGGGCGGCGTCGTAGTAGTACTGAACGTCGCAAGCCGATGGGCAGCTCACGGCCGCGCTGTCCGCAGGCAGGGAGGTCATCGCGGCGATGAACAAGAGCACCAGGACGAAAGGCAATCTCAAGGGGTACACGAACCGGGAGAGACGTTGACTCATAGCTGGCCTCCTTCGTGAGCCTCCTGCGACAAGCATGAGGCTTTACAGATGTAGGTGCTCAACGAGGGAAAGAAGAGCCGTCCGGCTCTCGGGAGCCCGCCCCGGAAGGACAGGTATTCGGCGGGCAGCCGCAGATGGTCAGGATGTCCTCTGCAGCCAGCAGCTGAGGCAGCATCATCGCTCCGGCCAGGAAAACGAGCACCAGTGAGAATCTCCTCATGAAGCCTCCTTGCCCAGATGGGCGCCGTACATGCGAAGCAAAGTCTGCGACCATATATAGCTCAGCGCCGCGGGCGTTTGTAGTAGACTCCGCGGACCATCCGGGGAGATCGCCGATGTCAGGGGATGAAACGTTTGTCCTGTGGGTTTGCGCGGGGCTCGCGATCGCCGTCTGGTTCGTCTGGTACCGCGATCTCCTGGTGGTTGCCCGGCGGCCCTCGGGTGCCCCGGAGCGTCGGTGGCTGGCTCTGGCTCCTCTGGCAGCCGTAGCACTCCTCGCCGCGGTGCTCCGGTGGCTCGCGGCCTCCGACGTGCGCAACGATCCCGCCTATCTCGGTTTCTACCTGATGATGGGCGCCGCCTGGATCGGGGGCGGCGTGCAGGTCCTCTCCTATTTCGGGCTCGGCGCGCGGGACGACGTCATCGAGCGGGGCAACCGGGCCGCGGCCATGGCGATCGCCGGCGCCGTCCTGGGGATCACCCTCTGCTTCGCCGGCGGCAATATCGGCGAAGGTCCCGGCTGGTGGGTCGTGGTCTTCTGCGCCGGCCTGTCGACGGGAGCGCTGCTGCTCTTCTGGAGCTTCCTGGACCGCCTCTCCGGCGTCGCCGACACGGTCACCATCGACCGCGATCCCGCGGCCGGCGTTCGCGCCGCGGGCTTCTTCGCCGGCGCGGGGCTGATCCTCGGCCGCGCCGCGGCGGGAAACTGGGAGGGCAGCGGACCGGCGATGTTCGACTTCGTCCTGAACGGCTGGCCGGTGGTCGTCCTTCTGGTCCTGGCGGCGCTCTTGGAGAGGAGGTTTCGGCCTTCGCCCGAGGCGCTGGAACGACCGGTGCTCACCCATGGCGCGCTGCCGGCGCTGCTCTATCTGGGACTGGGCGCGGCGGCGGCCGGGATGGCAGGGTCGTGGATGTGACCACCTCTCCCTGGCGCGCGGCTGCCGCCATCGAGCCCGCCCGGTTCGCGGGAGTGCGACGGCAGGCGATCTTCGAGTGCTGCAAGTGGGACCCGCAGGTCGAGGACGTCGCCACTCTCGCCCCGTATCCGCTGGTGCTGCGACGCGAGACCTGGCGCGGGCTGGCCGTTGCCGCCGAAGCGCTGGCCGCCGAGACCCTGGCGGCCGAGGCCGAGCTGGTGAGCCGGCCGGAGCTGCACACGGAGTTGGGCCTGCCGCGCGCCATCCGCAGCGCGTTGCGCCGCGCCGGCCGCCGGGGTGCGGCCCGGAGCGCGGCGCGCGTCATGCGCTTCGACTTCCATGCCACGCCCGAGGGCTGGCAGATCTCCGAGGTCAACTCGGACGTCCCCGGCGGGTTCAACGAGGCCTCCGGGTTCACGCGCCTCATGGCGGCGCACTTCCCCGGCACCGAGCCGGCGGGAGACCCTGCCGGCCGTCTCGCGGACGCCATTGCCGCCACCGTCTCCGCGGCGGCGAGCGTGGCCCTGGTCCACGCCACCGCCTACACCGACGATCGCCAGGTCATGGTCTTCCTCGCCCGGGAGCTGGAGGCGCGCGGCCTGCGGCCGGTCCTGACCGGACCCGACCATCTGCGCTGGCAGGACGGCCGGGCCCGTCTCGCCAGCGATGCCTTCTCCGGGCCGTTGGACTTCCTCCTCCGCTTCTTCCCCGCCGAGTGGCTGCCGAACCTCCCCCGTACCAGCGGCTGGACACACTTTTTCTGCGGCTCCGAGACGCCGGCCAGCAATCCCGCCTATGCCCTGCTCACCCAGAGCAAGCGGTTCCCCCTGGTCTGGGAGCGCCTGCTGGCCGCCCTTCCGACGTGGCAGAGGCTCCTGCCGGAGACGCGGGATCCGCGGGACGCGAGCTGGCGGTATGACGAAGGCTGGGTGCTCAAACCCGCTCTGGGGAGGGTGGGAGACCTGATCGGCGTCGCCGGAGCCACCGAGGACAAGGAGTGGAAGGTGATCCATCGGGAAGTGCGTCGGCATCCGCGGCACTGGGTGGCCCAACGGCGCTTCACCGCCGTGCCGCTCCAGACCGCGGAGGGAAGCGTCTATCCCTGCGTCGGGGTGTACACCGTCGACGGCCATGCTGCCGGAGCCTATGGACGCGCGGCGAGCCGGCCGCGGATCGATCATCTCGCCCGGGACCTCGCGGTGCTGGTCGAAAGGGAGTCGAACGATGGACAGTGCCGAGCTGTTTGACGTCTGGGCCCCGGCGGGCGCGGCCTGGTCCCCATGGGCCAAGCCCGTGCTGTTCGCCGCGCAGCCGTCTCTGCCACCGCCCGAGCCGGTGGCGCCGATGGCGGAGGCGGCTCCTCTACTTCCGAGATTCCAGCTGACCGGCTCGCCGGCCGTGGTCGTGGACCTGCCCGGCGCCCGCTCGGTCCAGGCCGGCCTCGCCCTGGCCCGGGAAGGCTTTCGTCCGGTCCCCCTGTACAACGGCAGCGACCACCCCGCGGCGCTGGTGAGCGTCCAGCCTATCGTCCGCGAGTTCGAGACCGGCGCCGGGAGCCTCGCCGGGCTGCGGCTCTCGCCGGACGCGCCCCCCGCGTTCCTCCTCGACGCCGAGCGGCAAACCCCTCGCGGCGGCGTGCCCGGGCGCTACGACAACCGCTGGCTGGTCTTCCCCCAGGACTTCCCGTCGGCCAGCTTCCTCCGTTCGCGGCAGATCTCCCGCGTCGTCCTGCTCCAGGAGCCGGGGAGCCCGCAGCCGGCCGAGGACCTGGCGCACGTGCTCCGGCGCTGGCAGGAAGCCGGGCTCGAGATCTTCCTCACCCACCCGGGAGAAGGCTCGTCGCCGGTCCCGCTGCAGGTCGAGAAGCCGTCGCGCTTCCGCGACCTCTCGTACCGCGCCCTCGCAGTCCTCGGCCTCCGCCGTAACAGCGCCGGCGGCTTCGGCTCGGTCATCCCGCTGCCCTCGTCGCGGGGCGGTGGGGGATTCGGCTGAGGCAATCCCCAACGGCGGCGATCTCAGGCGTAGGATAAAAGCGCGGGCCGCCTGACGCGCGGGGATCGCCCGCTGAAGCGACGCGTGGTCCGTCATGTCGACGGAGGAGGAATCGCATGCGGATCGGGCAAGGTCATCGTGAGCTGCTCGTTGCCGATGAACGAGCACGACACCGACCTCGTGGTCGCCCACACCTCCTCGGGGGCGGAGGAGCTCGCGAAGAAGGCGCGTGGAGCCGCCGTCGTCTCCGCATTCGGGAGCATACCGAGCGAGGTGCTGTTCGGCGTGTTCGAGGCTCGGGACAGCGGCAGGCACCCCAGCCTGGTCTACTGCGGCGACGACGAGCGCGCGAAGGAGATCGCCGCGCGGCTGATACGCGACGCGGGATTCGATCCGGTGGACGCCGGCCCCCTCCAGGTCGCCCGATACATCGAGCCGTTCACGCTGCTCGTCGGGCAGCTCGCCTACGAGGGCGACGGCGGGCCGGCGCTGGCGTACCGGTTCGAGCGATTCGAGGAGAAGGCATGATCACCCCGCGTCGCCTTCCAACTCGTGCGTCATCTCGATCATGGTCCGCCGGAACCCCGCGCGAGCGAACAGGCGTTGCGCGGGCTCGTTCCGCTCTGCCGTCGAGAGCACGACCCGGGGCGCGCCGCGGCCCTTGAGCGCCGCGAGCGTGGCGTCGAGCAGCATCCGGCCGACGCCGTGCCCGCGATGGGCGGGATCGACCACGATGTCGTACAGCACGCCCGCCGGCCCCCGCAGCGACATGTAGTCGCGCCCCTCGACGCCTGCATAGGTGTAGCCCAGCACATTGCCGTCCCGCTCGGCGACGAGGACGACGACGTTCGGCGCCTCGAGCTGTGTCCCGAGGAACGAGGCGTACCCGTGCTCGGTCTGCGGGGTGGCCGCGATGAAGCGCTCCGGGTCGAAGTCGTGGTGCGTCCGGACGAGGAGCGCGCCGAGTCGGCCGATGGCCGCGAGGTCCGCGGGCGCTGCGGGGCGGATGGTGGCGGCCGGAGTGTCGGATGGTTGCATGCGCAGTGCTGCTCTCCCGCTCAGCGGTCGACCATGCGCTGCGAGCTCTCCGAGTACCGAGCCCCTTGCACCGTGATCTGGGACGCGGCGCTTTCGATGTCGCGGAGATCTCCCTCGGTGAGCTCGACGGAGGCCGCCGCGACGTTCTCCTGCACGCGATGCAGCTTCGTGGTGCCGG
>DASPXX010000159.1:0-5982 GCA_035637095.1 Thermoanaerobaculia bacterium | reverse complement strand
GGCGCGCGGCTACCTCGACCGGTCGGATCTGACGGCCGAGCGCTTCGTGCCGGACCCGTTCGCGGCGAGGCCCGGCGGCCGTCTCTACCGCACCGGTGACCTGGTGCGCTGTCTGCCCGGGGGCGACGTCGAATTCTTCGGCCGCATCGACCACCAGGTGAAGATCCGCGGCTTCCGCATCGAGCTGGGAGAGATCGAGGAGGCGCTGCGGACGCATCCGGCGGTCCGCGAGTGCGCAGTGGTGGTGCGCGAGGGCGCGCAAGGGTCGCGGCTGCTGGTGGGGTATGTGGTCGCGAGCGCGGACGAGGCGGACGCCCTCCGCGCCTTCCTGGCGGAGCGGCTTCCCGAGTACATGGTCCCCGCAGCCTGGGTCTTCCTGGAGGCGCTGCCTCTGACGGCGAACGGCAAGGTGGACCGCAAGGCGCTGCCTGCGCCGGAGCGGCAGACGGACGAGTCGAGCTTCGCGGCTCCCCGCGACGCGTTGGAGGAGCGGCTGGCCGCGATCTGGCGGGAGGTCCTGGGGCTCGACCGCGTGGGAATCCACGAGAGCTTCTTCGCGGTGGGAGGGCACTCGCTGCTCGCCACCCGGGTGGCGGCGCGCGTGCGCGAGGAGGTGGGCGTCGAGATGCCGCTCCGCCGGCTCTTCGAAGCCCCCACGATCGCCCAGCTCGCGCGGCTCCTGCGGCAGGCGGACCCCGAGGCCGGCCGGCGCCTCGTGCCCCTCGTGTCCGGCCCGCTCGCGGGGGAGTTGCCGCTCTCCTTCGCACAGCAGCGGCTCTGGCTGATCGACCAGCTGGAGCCGGGCAGCCCCGCCTACAACATCCCGCTGGCCGTGCGCCTCTCCGGTGAGCTGCCGGTCGCGCTGCTCGCGCGGATCTTCGCCGAGGTGGTACGCCGGCACGCCGCGCTGCGCACGGTCTTCGCGTCGCGCGACGCGGGACCGGTGCAGGTGATCCAGCCGGAGCTCGCGCTGGAGCTGCCGGTGATCGATCTGTCCGGTCGGTCGGATCGGTCCGATCAGCTGGCCCGGGAGATCGCGCGAGCCGAGGCGCTGCGGCCGTTCGATCTCCAGCGCGGCCCGTTGCTCCGCCTCTCCCTGGTGCGGATGGCCGCGCGCGAGCACCTCCTGCTCCTGACCCTGCACCACATCGTCTCCGACGGCTGGTCGATGGGCGTGCTGCTGCGCGAGATCGCGGCTCTGTACGGCGCCTTCTCCCAGGGCCGGCCGTCACCCCTGCCCGAGCTGCCGGTGCAGTACGCCGACTTCGCGGTCTGGCAGCGCAACTGGCTCCAGGGTCGGGTCCTGGAGGAGCAGCTCGCCTTCTGGAAGGACGGGCTCACCGGCGTGCCCGCGGTGCTGGAGCTGCCCACGGACCGCCCGCGACCGCCGGTGCAGACCCACCGCGGCGGCTCCTGCCCCGTGGCGCTTCCCCCCACCCTGTCGGACGCGGTGCTCGGCCTCTGCCGGAGGGAGGAGGTGACCCCCTTCATGGTCCTGCTGGCGGCGTGGGCGGTCCTCCTGGGACGCCATGCCGGCCAGGAGGACGTCCTGGTCGGCTCGCCGATCGCCGGCCGCACCCGCCGGGAGACCGAGGGCCTGATCGGATTCTTCGTCAACACGCTGGTCTTCCGCTCCGACCTCACGGGGAATCCGACGTTCCTCGAGCTGCTGGGGCGCGTGCGGAAGATGGCGCTCGACGCCTTCACCCACCAGGACCTCCCCTTCGAGCGGATCGTCGAGGAGGTGGTGACCGAGCGGAACCTGGCCGTCACGCCGCTGTTCCAGGTGATGCTCACGCTGCAGAACGTACCGCAGGGGCGGCTGGAGGTCCCCGGCCTGGTGCTCTCGCCGGTCGAGGTGGAGACCGGCCTCGCGAAGTTCGATCTGACGCTGGCCCTGGGCGAGGGCCCCGCCGGCTTCGCCGGAGCCCTGGAGTACAGCACCGACCTGTTCGACGCCGGCACGGTCGAGCGCCTGGTGGCCCGTTTCGTGGCCCTCCTGGAGGGCGCCGTCCGCGACCCCGGCCTCTCCCTCGCCGAGCTGCCCCTGCTGCTGCCGGAAGAGCGCCGGCAGGCGCTGACCGGATGGAACGACACGGCCGTGGCCCGGCCGGCCGCCTGCCTCCACGAGCTGATCGCCACCCAGGCGGAGCGCACGCCGGATGCTCTGGCCGTGAGGTATCTAAATACCACCTGGACCTATCGCGACCTGCTGCACCGTTCCAGGGGTCTCGCCCTGCACCTGCGGAGCCTCGGCGTCGGACCGGAAGAGCGGGTCGGAGTCTTCCTGGAGCGCGCGCCCGAGCTTCTCGCCGGCCTCCTGGGAGCCCTCGAAGCCGGAGCGGCCTACGTCCCGCTCGATCCCGCCCTCCCCGCCGAGCGCCTCGCCTTCCTTCTCGAAAGCTCCGGGGCGAGCCTCGTCCTCACCCAGGAAAGGCTGGCCCACCGCCTGCCCAACTCCGTCCGCATCGTCCTCCTCGACTCTGCAAGTTTCCCCCCTCTCCCAGCCGGGAGGGAGGGGGTGGGAGAGGGGGGCCAGGGGGGTGAGGGTCTCGCCTATGTCCTCTACACCTCGGGCTCGACCGGCACCCCGAAGGGTGTCATGGTCGAGCACCGGAGCATGGTGAATTACCTGGCCTGGTGTGTCGAGGCCTACGGCCTGGCTCCGGGGCGGCGCTCGCTGGTCCATTCCTCGATCGGCTTCGACCTGACCGTCACCTCGCTCTTCGTGCCGCTCCTCGCCGGAGGCGAGGTCTGCCTGCTCCCGGAGGACGCGGGGATCGACGGGCTCGCCGCGGCCCTGCGGGAAGAGGACGTCCAGATGCTCAAGCTGACGCCGGCTCACCTGGAGGCCCTGGGCCGGCTGACGGGACCCGAAGCCGCGCGCCGCGTCGCCACCCTGGTCGTGGGAGGCGAGACGCTCCACGGCAGCGCTCTCGACCTCTGGAGGACCGGCTCTCCCGCCACCCTGGTGGTCAACGAGTACGGCCCTACGGAGACGACCGTGGGCTGCTCCGTGCTCGCCGCGCCGGCGGGGGAGGTCCCGTCCGGCCGGGTGCCCATCGGCCACCCGATCGCCAACACCCGGCTGTATGTGCTGGACCGCGACCTGCGGCTCCTCCCGCCGGGCGCCCGCGGCGAGCTGTTCATCGGCGGCGACGGTCTGGCGCGGGGCTACATCGGCCGGCCGGACCTGACGGCGGAGCGCTTCGTGCCCGATCCCTTCTGTGGTGCGGGCGGGCGGCTCTACCGCACGGGCGATCTGGTCTTCCGGCGGCCGGCCGGCGCGCTCGACTTCCTGGGCCGGTCCGATCATCAGGTGAAGATCCGCGGCTACCGCATCGAGCTGGGGGAGATCGAGGCGGTGCTGGCGAGCCACCCTGCGGTGCGGGAGTGCGCCGTCGTGGTGCGCGAGGACGTGCCGGGCTCGCGCCTGCTGGTCGCCTATGTGGCCGGAGAGGCCGCGGACCTCCACGGCTTCCTGGATGCGCGGCTGCCCGAGTACATGGTGCCTTCGGCGTTCGTGGCTCTGGAGGCGTTGCCGCTCACGGCCAACGGCAAGGTGGACCGCAGAGCCCTGCCGGCTCCGGAGCGCCAGGCGGACTCCGCGGCGCACGTGGCTCCCCGGGACGCCATGGAGGAGCGGCTGGCCGCGATCTGGCGGGAAGTGCTGCGGCTCGACCAGATCGGCATCCACGAGAGCTTCTTCGCCGTGGGCGGTCACTCACTGCTCGCGACCCAGGTGATCACCCGGGTGCGCGCGGAGCTGGGCGTGGAGCTGCCCCTGCGCCGGCTCTTCGAAGCGCCCACGATCGCCCAGCTCGCGCGGCTCCTGCGGCAGGCGGACCCCGAGGCCGACCGGCGCCTCGTTCCCCTCGTGCCCGGCTCCCTCGCCGGGGAGCTGCCCCTCTCCTTCGCACAGCAGCGGCTCTGGCTGATCGACCAGCTCGAGCCGGGGAGCCCCGCCTACAACATCCCGCTCGCCGTGCGCCTCTCCGGCGAGCTGCCGGTCGCGCGGCTCGCGCGCGTCTTCGCCGAGGTGGTGAGGCGGCATGCGGTGCTCCGCACCGTCTTCGCGCAGCGCGAGGCGGGGCCGGTGCAGGTGATCCTGCCCGAGCTCGCGCTGGAGCTGCCGGTGATCGATCTGTCGGATCGGTCGGATCGGTCCGATCAGCTGGCCCGCGAGATCGCGCGGGCCGAGGCGCTGCGGCCGTTCGATCTCCAGCGCGGCCCCCTGCTCCGGCTCTCCCTGGTGCGGACGGCCGCGCGCGAGCACATCCTCCTCCTCACCCTGCACCACGTCGTCTCCGACGGCTGGTCGATGGGTGTGCTGCTGCGCGAGATCGCCGCTCTGTATGGAGCCTTCTCAGAGGGCCGGCCGTCTCCCCTGCCCGAGCTGCCCCTGCAGTACGCCGACTTCGCGGTCTGGCAGCGCAAGTGGCTCCAGGGCCGGGTGCTGGAGGAGCAGCTCGCCTTCTGGAAGGACGGGCTCGCCGGCGCGCCCGCGGTCTTGGAGCTGCCCACGGACCGCCCGCGCCCGCCCGTGCAGACCCACCGCGGCAGCTCCCGTCCCGTGGCCCTTCCCACCGCTCTCTCGGACGCGGTGCTCGGCCTCTGCCGGGCGCGCGAGATGACCCCCTTCATGGTCCTGCTGGCGGCCTGGTCGGTCCTCCTGGGACGCCACGCAGGCCAGGAGGACGTCCTGGTCGGCTCGCCGATCGCCGGACGCACGCGTAGAGAGACCGAGGGCCTGATCGGATTCTTCGTCAATACGCTGGTCTTCCGCTCGGATCTCTCGGGAGGTCCGACGTTCCTCGAGCTGTTGGGTCGCGTGCGGAAGATGGCGCTCGACGCCTTCACCCACCAGGACCTCCCCTTCGAGCGGATCGTCGAGGAGGTGGTGACCGAGCGGAACCTGGCCATCACGCCGCTGTTCCAGGTGATGCTCACGCTGCAAAACGCGTCGCAGGAGCGGATGGAGGTCCCCGGCTTGGTGCTCTCTCCGGTCGAGGTGGAGACCGGCCTCGCGAAGTTCGATCTGACGCTGGCCCTGGGCGAGGGCCCCGCCGGCTTCGCCGGAGCCCTGGAGTACAGCACCGACCTGTTCGACGCCGGCACGGTCGAGCGCCTGGCGGCCCGCTTCGTGGCCCTCCTGGAGGCTGCCGCCGGCGATCCCGGCCTCTCCCTCGCCGAGCTCGGCGCGGACGGACCCCTCGATGATCGTGCCGGCCGCGAGCCACTGGGCCGCGTCGTGTTCCGTCGAGAGCGTGATCAAGGCACGAGCGTGCTCCCCAACCTCATGGACTTCTCGCCGCAGGTCCCGAAGGACACAGGCCCACACCAGCGCGACGATGATGCTCATGGGATGATCGAGTTCTCGCGCCAGCCTCAGCGAGTCGACACTCTCCTTGAGGCCGCGTTCCGGATAGCCGAGGATCCAGGATGCCCAGCTGGCGACTTTCCGGCAGCACACGCCGGGGTCGTGGCCGCCGTAGACGAAGGCGTGGCTTCGATGCCGCGCCCGGTCGTAGAGCGCCATCCCCTCGTCCAGGTGGCGCCGCGCGGCGTGGGGCCTACCGAGCCAGACGAGCACCGGCCAGAGCGCGTGGTGTCCCTCGAGCAGGAGCGCCCGGTCGTCGAGGCGCTCGGCGAGCGCCAGCAGCTCTCGTCCGAGCTCAAGCGCCGTGTCCGCGCTCGCTCGATGCGATGCCACGAGCCATATCCCCCACCGCGCCTGGAACTGCTGGACCGGCGCGCCGACCTGGTCGGCGAGCTCTCGGGCCCGCGCATAGTTCTGCTCGACCGCCGACGTGGCGTAGCCACTCGTGGCCTGCAGCACCGGTCCGAGGCCGAGCCGCAGCGACAGCTCCTCGCGGTCTCGGGTCGCGCTCGGGCTCGTCTTTGCCTGTAGCTCCAGCGCCTGCGTAAAGTAGGCGAGCGCGTCCGTGTGGGCCGAGTTGGCGAATGCCTTCGCGCCGGCCT
>DASPXX010000158.1:0-28376 GCA_035637095.1 Thermoanaerobaculia bacterium | reverse complement strand
CCGGCCGGGGAGGACGCAATACGGAGCTTGCCCTGGCGGCGGCCCGCGACCTGGCCGGCGCCACGCCCGGGGTCGAGGAGGTGGTCCTCGCGGTGGCGACCGACGGCGAGGACGGCTCGTCGCGCAGTGCCGGCGGCGTGGTGGATGGCGGTGCCTGGGAGGCCCTCCGCCGCTCCGGGATCGATCCTGAGGACGCGCTGGCGCACCATGACTCGGCCACGGCGCTGCGCAGCGTGCCGGGGGCGCTGCTCGAGACCGGCATCACCAGCACCAACGTGGGAGACCTCGCCGTCTATCTCCGCCGGCCGGCGGGCGCGCCCGGTTTGGGGTAGCATCCACAGAACGGACGACTCAGCAAGGAGATCCCCGATGGACGAGCCCGCCCAGGGTGTCGACGTCAAGATCAGCGACGAAGAGCTGAAGGGCCGTTACAGCAACCTCCTGCGGGTGACCCACACGCGCGAGGAGTTCATCCTCGACTTCATCAACCTGGCGCCGCCGCAGGGGATCGTCACCGCCCGTGTCGTGAGCAGCCCCGGGCATGTGAAACGGATCATCCAGGCCCTGCAGGTCAACCTGGCACAGTACGAGAAGACCTACGGCGTGATCCTGGAGGCTCCGGCGCCCACCGGCGGCGGCGTGCACTGAGATGCCCGATCGCGCGCGTGCGGGAGGGCGGCTCGCCGTGGCCGTCCTCTCTCTGGTCCCGTGGCTCGCCCTGGCGTGCCGCCCCGGGATCGTGCGCGCGACGCCGGCCGGCGCCGCGGGTCTCGCCGACGGCCCGACGCGCTGGCTCATGCTGCCGGAGGAGATCCACCGCGCCGAACGGCTGGACACCACCCGCGAGGCCGTCGAGTTCGTGGAAGAGTTCTGGCGCCGGCGCGATCCCGACCCGGAAGAGCCGGGCAACCCGTTCGCCAAGGCCTTCTACGAGCGGGTGGAAGCGGCGGACCGGCTCTATGCGGACGGCGGTCAGCGGGGGAGCCTGACCGACCGCGGCCGGGCCTTGATCCTCCTCGGTCCGCCGCCGGTCCTGCGCTACAGCCAGAAGCGCGTCCCCGCCTGGGAGCCCGGCAGGCCCGGGAGCCGGCCGGCGGTCCGCTCGCGCAACCTCGTCCTGGAGATCTGGGACTATCCGGTCCAGGACCTCCCCCCCGCTCTGGCGCAGCGGATCGCCGAGGAGGAGCCCGAGACGCAAGAGATCTCCCTCTCCTTCGCGGTCGAGCCGCGGCGCACCTATCTGGTGGAGGGCCACCGGTACCTGGAATACGCGGTGCGGGCGGCGGTGCGGGAGTAGGTCCTTCAGGTCCTTTCCTGCAGCTCCGGCAACCCCACCCCCTGCGCTCCCGCCTTCTCGACCAGCCGGTTCCAGACCGGGGCGGGGATCTCGGCCACGTCGAGCTCGGGCTCGTCGACGGCCGGGAAGTCCTGGAGCTCCGGATCGTCCAGGATCTCGTCGAGGCGGATCGGCCGGGGCAGGCGCTCCACCACCTCCACCTCGACCGCCCACTGGGTCGGATCGTCGGAGCCGGGGTCCGGAAAGGCGTCCGAGCGCACCCGGACGATCCCGACGAGGGCCGGCTCGTCCCCCTTGTGGCAGATGAGGGCCAGATCTCCTTCATCGATGTCGCGGAGGTTCTTGAGCGCTTCGTAGTCCGTCACGCCGCTCCAGACGGTCGAGACGTCGCGCTCCATGTCGTCCCAGCTGTATTGATCCGGCTCGGTCTGGAGCAGCCAGTAGTTGACCTCGGGCTCGTAGGGCTTCACTCGTGTCATCTCAGGTCCTCCCCGGTTGGACCTCTTGCGATCGGTATGCCACCATAGGCTCGCCATGAAAGGAGACCCGATGCATTCCAAGATCCTCGTCCTCGGCCTGACGGCGCTGCTCGCCGGCACCGGGGCTTCGATGGCCGCCGAGACGGCCCGGAAGGGAGCGGAGGTGAAGATCGCACCCATCGCGCCAGACATCGAGAAGCGCCTCGCCCAGTTTTCGCCCACGCCGCTCACCGCGGACCTCTCCGTCCTCTCGGCCAAGGACCGGCAGGTGCTCGACAAGCTGGTCGAAGCGGCGAAGCTGATGAACGAGATCTTCCTGCGCCAGGCGTGGGCCGGCAACCCCGAGCTGCAGCAGCGGATCGCGGGCTGGACGAGCGGCGACCAGGGGGCGGCGCGGCAGTACTTCCAGGTGATGTACGGCCCCTGGGACCGGACGGACGGCAAGAAGCCCTTCCTCGGCGACCTCCAGCACCCGGCCGGCGCAGGCTACTACCCGGAGGGCATGGCCAAGGAGGACTTCGAGGCGTGGCTCGCCGCCCATCCGGGCGACCGCGACAGCTTCCTCTCCAGCTTCACCACGATCCACCGCCACGGCAAGGACCTGGTGGCCGTCCCCTACCCGCAGGAGTACCGGCAATGGCTCGAGCCCGCCGCCCGGCTGCTCCGCGAGGCCGCGGCCCTGACCGGCAACGCCTCCTTGAAGAAGTTCCTCGAGCTGCGCGCCGACGCCTTCCTCAGCAACGACTACTACGCCAGCGACTTCGCCTGGATGGACCTGCAATCGCCGGTCGAGGTCACGATCGGCCCGTACGAGACCTATGAGGACGAGCTGTTCGGCTACAAGGCGGCGTTCGAGGGCGTGGTGACCGTGGACGTGCCCAAGGAGTCGGCGGCCCTGGCGCGCTACAAGGAGCTCCTCCCCTGGCTGGAGCGCAACCTGCCGATCCCGGACGAGCACAAGAACCTGAGCCGCGGCGCGGAGAGCCCGATCCGCGTGGTCGACACGGTCTACACCTCCGGAGACTGCCGGGCCGGCGTGCAGACGGTCGCCTTCAACCTGCCCAACGACGAGCGAGTGCGCCAGGCCAAGGGATCGAAGAAGGTCCTGCTGCGCAACATGATGCACGCCAAGTACGACAAGATCCTGGGACCCATCGCGCAGGCCGTGCTGGTCCCCGATCAGGTGGGCGACCTCTCGTTCGAGGCCTTCTACAACGAAGTGCTCCACCACGAGCTGTCGCACGGCCTCGGCCCGGGGAAGATCAAGAAGGACGGCAAGGAGACCGAGGTGCGGCTGGAGCTCAAGGACCTGTTCTCGACGATCGAAGAGGCCAAGGCGGACGTGATGGGGGTCTACAACATCCTGGCGCTCATCGACAAAGGCGAGATGCCGAAGGAGCTGCGCCGGACCCTGGAGCCGACCTACGTGGCCGGTCTCTTCCGTTCGGCCCGCTTCGGCGTGGACGAGGCGCACGGCCAGGGCGTGGTCGCCCAGTTCAACTATCTGGCCGGGAAGGGCGCCCTGGTGGTGGACAGCAACGCCCGCTACCGTAGCGTGCCCGAGAAGTTCCCCGGCGCCATCCGCGACCTGCTGCACGACATGCTGATGCTCCAGGCCACCGGGGACTACGAGGGGACGAAGCAGTTCCTCGAGAAGTACGGCAAGGTGACGCCGAGCCTGCGCGAGGCGATCGGCCGGCTGTCCACAGTGCCGGTGGACATCCGGCCGGTGTACGCGGGGGATAAATGACCCTCACCCCCTAACCCCCTCTCCCACACGCACTCACACCCTCCCGGGAGAGGGGGGACCTCAACGCACCCCCAGCAGCTCCACCTCGAAGATCAGCGTGGCGTTCGGTGGGATCACCCCGCCGGCGCCGCGCGATCCGTAGCCGAGGGCGGCCGGGATGGTCAGCTTGCGCTTGCCGCCGATCTTCATGCCGGCGACCCCCTCGTCCCAGCCGCGGATGACCTGGCCCGCTCCCAGATTGAAGCTGAACGGCTGCCGGCGGTCCTGGCTCGAATCGAACTTGGTGCCGTTCTCCAGCCAGCCGGTGTAGTGGACCGACACGGTCTGGCCGGGCTTCGCTTCGGCGCCCTGCCCTTCCTGGAGGTCGACGTACTTGAGGCCGGAACCGGTGGTGACTTCGTTCTGCGCGGGCTCAGGGGACATCGAAACCTCCTTGAAAGGCGGGTCCGCTCAACGCACGGAGAGCAGCTCGACCTCATAGACCAGGACGGCGTTCGGCGGAATGCGCTCGCCCGCGCCCTCCTTGCCGAAGCCGAGCTCGGGCGGAATGGTCAGGCGGCGCTTCCCCCCGACCCGCATCCCGACCAGCCCCTCGTCGAGGCCCTTGATCACGTCGCCGGCGCCGAGGCGCAGGGTGAGGGGCTCTGCGTTGTCCTGGGTCGAGTCGAACTTGGAGCCGTCGGTGAGCCAGCCGGTGTAGTGGACATCCAGGATCTTGCCCTCGTGCGCCTCCTCCCCCGTTCCCAGCTTCAGGTCCACGTAGCGCACCCCGGAGGGGAGGACGACGTGGACCGGCTCGGGCCCGGCAAGGACGCCGGAGGCCCCGGAGGCCATCCAGAGCACCCAGAGCAGGCCACGGACCAGCGGGTTGGAGCGCATGGCGGAGGATTGTACGCTCTCAGGCAGCACGGCGCACCACCCGCCCCCCCTTGACCACCGCGGCGACCGGATTGATCCCATAGTGGTAGACCAGGTGGAGGACGTTCGGAGCGTCGAGCAGCACGAGGTCGGCCCGCTTGCCCGCCTCCACCGATCCGATCTCGCCGCCCAGCCCCAGCGAGCACGCCGCGTTCAGGGTGGCCGCGGTCAGACTCTCCTCCACGGTCAGGCCGAGCTGGAGCACCGCCAGCAGGAAGACCATGGGCATCGACTCGGTGTGCGACGAGCCGGGATTGCAGTCGGTGGCCAGGGCGACCGGCACTCCGGCGGCGACGAGCCGGCGCGCCGGGGCGTACTGCTTCTTCATCAGGAAGAAGCTGGTGCCGGGGAGGAGGATGGCGATGACGCCGGAACGCGCCAGGGCCTCGATCCCGGCCTCGGAGACCGCCATCAGGTGGTCGGCGGAGAACGCGCCGAGGGAGGCGGCCAGCTCGGCGCCCCCCGAGTCGGCGAACTCGTCGGCATGGAGGCGCGGCGCGAGGCCATGGCGCGCTCCCGCCTCCAGGACGCGCCGCGACTCCTCGGCGCTGAACACGCCGCGCTCGCAGAACACGTCGCAGAACCGGGCGAGCCCCTGCTCGGCCGTGGCCGGAACGATCTCCGCGCAGATCAGGTCGATGTAGCGCTCGCGCTCCTTGCGGTACTCGACCGGCACCTCGTGGGCGGCGAGGAGCGTCGGCACGAGGTCCACCGGATGGCTCTCCGAGGCCCGCCGGATGGCGCGCAACTGCTTCAGCTCGTCGTCGAGCGAGAGGCCGTAGCCGCTCTTCGCCTCGGCGGTGGTGGTCCCCCATTCGAGCATGCGGTCCATCCGCCGGCGGGCGAGAGCGGCGAGCTCCTCCTCGCCGGCCTGCCGGGTGGAGCGCACGGTCGACAGGATGCCGCCGCCGGCTGCGGCGATCTCCTGATAGGTGGTGCCGGCGAGCCGGGCGACGAACTCCTCCTCGCGAGTCCCCGCCCAGGGGAGGTGGGTGTGCGGATCGACGAATCCCGGGATCAGGGTGCCGCCCTGGCCGTCGAGCCGCTCCGCCTCCGGCAGCTCGCCGAAGGCGCGCAGGCGATCCTCGGGAGAGCCGACAAAGGCGATCCGGCCGGCGTCGTCGCAGACCACCTCGGCCCCACGCAGCCGGCGCACCCACCCCTGCTCCGCCCCGCGTCGCGGTACCGCGCCCTCGGGGGTCGCGACCTCGGAGAGGTTGTGAATGAGGAGCATGCGAGGGAGAGTCTATACTCTCGCCTCACACCAGCGGCAGGGACCGCGGCCCCATCTGAACAACAACTCCCCGTTGGGTGTCTCTCTCTGCGGGAGTTGCTGGATCGGAGCTGGAGCATGTGGCCCTCACGACGTCGCCGAAGCCCGAGGTTCCCTTACCGGGGAGCCGGCGTCCTGCTCGTCCTCGCTCTCGCCGGGAGTCTCTTCATCACGAGGAGCAACCTCGTTCCACCGCGGCGGCCGCGTCCCCTCGAGGCCCCACGAGGTGAGCGGGGAACGGGTGGGCGAGGTGGGGACCGCTCAGTTCTTAAATATATCTTCCAGCTGCTCGGCCGTGACCACCCGATCGCCCCAAACAAGCAGACTCCGCTCTGGGGCGATTGCCAGTTCTCGCGGGGCGGACGCCGTCCCTGACCGGGCGGAGGTCTTCCCCGATGGGGCGGAGGCAACCCTGTTTGGGCGACCGCCATCCCTCACGGGGCGAAGGCGCCCGCTTCCGGGATGAGGTCCATCCCTCGTAGGGCGGAGGCTCTCCCTTTCCGGGCGAAGGCCGGTTCTCGTGGGGCGAAGACCGGTCCTCATGGGGATGAGCCCATCCCCGATGGGGATGAGCCCGCCCCTTTTGGGGATGAGCCCGCCCCTTTTGGGGACGAGCCCGTCCCTCGTGGGGATGAGCCCATCCCTCTCAGGGATGAGCCTCGCCCCTTTTGGGGATGAGTCCATCCCTGTTGGGGATGAGCCCATCCCTCGTGGGGCGACGGTTCCCCCTGCAGGGAGGACGGCCATCCCTCGAGGGGCGACGGCTCCCCACCAGGTCTGATCGATTTGCGCGGGGAGTGTCCGATCTTACGCCAGTCCGACCCGCGCCCGACCGAGCTCTCGGACTTCGGTGCGCAGCCAGGCTTCGACCTCGGCCCAGTCGAGGGGGTGGGCGAGGCGGGGCATGGGCTCGGCTTCGGCTTCGGAGAGGTCGGCGAGACCTTTGAGGGCCTGCAGCGGGAAGTCACGCACGTGGCCGAACTTGTCGTCGGCCCGGGCGAGGAGCTCGGCGAGCGGGATCCGCCGGCAGAGCAGGAAGAGGTCGACGAAGTCCTTCCGCGTCCCCCGGCTGATGATGGCCCCCAGCTTCATCAGCCCCAGATCGACCGCGGAGGCAACCGGGAAACCCGAAAGCTCCTCGAACGGCTCGGTGAGCGGATAGGGATAGTAGAAGAAGCGGGCTCCCACGCCGCCCTGGCGGACGAAGAGGTAGCCGTCGCGCGCCGTCTCCACCTCCGTCTTGTCCTCGATCGCCAGAAGATCGCCCAGGAGGTCGCGGCGGTCCGGCGAGGTCAGCCGGTTCGTGCCCCCCATCAGGTCGAGGTCGCGCACCGGCCGGTGGCCGATGTAGAGAGCGAGCGCGGCCGAGCCGGCGAGGTAGAAGTCGGCTCCCCAGGGACGTTCGGCGTACCGGCCGAGCAGCTCCTGGCCACGGGGAGACAGGGTTTCGAGGTGGGACAGGGTCAGAGGGGCCACAGCGCGCTCCCGATCCCGGACGGAGGCGAGGCCGGACGCCCGAGGACGGTCTCCCAGAACGCCCGGCTGCGGCGCGACAGCTGCCGGCCGCCGTGCCGCCCCAGCCATGCCGCCAACCGCGCCTCGGGGACCGCCGCGGTCAGCCACGCCAGGTCGCGGGCGTCGCCGTCCTCAAACAGCCGGGCGATCACCTGCGGGCTGGCCGGGTCGAGCCCGCTCTCCTCGTGCCCCGGGAACAGGCGGAGGGCGTGGGCGGGCCTTTCCCCCTCTCCCCGTGGGGAGAGGGCCGGGGAGAGGGGCATGGGATCAGATCCCATCACGCCTCGCGGCGCTTGCGCGGCAGCGTGTGCACGGGCGCCGTGCTGCGCTCGTCCTCCATCTCCGCTTCGAGGATGCGCTGGAAGAGGTCGAGAGCATTCTTGAAGCTGAGCTGCAGCTCACGGCGCTGCATGCGCAGCTCGGCAATCTTCCCCTCGATGCGGGTCGACTGCTCGATCGCCTGCTGCACGATCTTGTCCGCGGCGATCTCCGCCTCCTTGACCGTCAGCTCGGCCTCGCGCTTGGCATTGGCCAGGATCTCGTCCGAGACCTTCTGCGCCCGCAGCAGGGTCTGCTGCAGCTGATGCTCCCGCTGGACCGACTCCTCCAGACGCTGGCGGTAATACCGGTTCTCCCGCTCCAGCCTCTCGCTATGGGCGAGCCGCGCCGTCAGCTCCTCCGCCACCTGCGAGAGGAAACTCTCCACTTCCGTCGGATCGAAACCCCTCATGCGCTGGCTGAAACGCATCTTCTGGATCTCGAGGGGGGTGAGCGCCATGGTCGTACCTCCTGGCTGAACGTCCGAGCCGTCTGCGGTCTCTTTCACCGAGAAAAGGATAGCCATCTTAGCATGATTTCTACCCCCGCGCGCCAAACAGAGCGGTGCCGACGCGCACGTGGGTAGCCCCTTCCTCGATGGCGACCTCGTAGTCGTGGCTCATCCCCATGGAAAGGAAGCCCGGGAAGCCGGCCCACTCGGGAAGGGCGGCGAGCTCCCGGGCGAGCTCGCGGAGGCGGACGAACCAGGGGCGCGAGGCCTCGGGGTCGTCTGCGAAAGGGGGGATCGCCATCAAGCCGGCGATGCGCAGGCCGCTGCCGGTGGTCCCGGCGAGACGGGCGAGCGGCCGGACGGCGCCGGCGAGCCCATCGGGCAGGAAGCCGTGCTTGCTCTCCTCGGCACCCACGTTGATCTCCAGGAAGCCGTCGACGTGGAGCCCGCGCGCGGCGGCCTCGCGGTCGACCGCCTCGGCGATCTTCGGACGGTCGATGGAATGGATGGTGCGGAAGAGGTCCAGGGCGGCGCGGACCTTGTTGGATTGGAGGGGGCCGATCAGGTGCCACTCGGGTCCCTCCGGAGGGGGCGGCAGATGGGCCAGCTCGGCGCGCTTGCCCAGGGCCTCCTGGACCCGGTTCTCGCCGACGATCCTCAGGCCGGCCCGCCAGGCCGCTTCGACCAGGGCCGCGGGATGGGTCTTGGTGACGCCGACCAGCGTCACGTCCTCGGGCCGGCGGCCGGCGCGGGTACAGGCGGAGGCGATCCGGTCCTGGACCTCCGCGAGCCGCGCCGGCAGCCCCCCGTGATCGGTCATGGGACCGTCTGCGGCTCCGGCTCCAGGTAGAGGATCCGCTTGCAGCTGTCGCACTGCACCAGGTTGTCGGAGTTGCGGATCTCCACCACGGACTGGGGGCGCACCCGGTAGTTGCAGGCGCTGCACGCCCACTCCCGCTGGGTCTTGCCGGGAGGCCGCTCGATCGGGCGGACCGGAGCGAGCGCGCCGGAGGGGTTGCGGTCGAGGACGCGGTCGAACACCGAGGCGACCTGGCGAGGGAGCCCGCTGCGCAGGGTGGCGATCCGCTCCTTGAGCCCGGCGATCTGGCGCGCCACCTCGGGCTTCTCGGCTTCCCAGCGGGCGAGCTCGCCCGAGTAGCGCTCGTCGAGCTCGCGGAAGCTCTCGCGCTTCTCGGCCAGCTCCTTGTCCGCCTTCTCGTGCTGTTCGAGGGCGGAGAGCGCCTGGCTCTCGGAGGTGGCGATCTGGGTCTTGACCGTGTCGATCTCCTGGAGGAGGGCGCCGTACTCGCGCTGGTTGGTGACCCGGTTGATCTGCTGCTGGTACTTCTTCAGCTTTTCCTGGGCGTCCTGGGTGACCGCCTCGGCGGTCCGGCGCTCCTTGGCGGCGGTCTCGGCCGCCTGTTCCAGCCCCTCGATCTCGGCCCTGCGGCCGGAGTGCTCCTCGTGGAGCTCCCGCATCCAGTCGGGGACTCCGCTCAGCCGTTGCTCGGCTCCTTTCAATTGGGTGGTGGCGTTCTGTAGCTCGATGATGGTGTCGAGGTAAAGATTCATAGATGAGGTCCTGATCTCCTCTCCAGCGCAACGCTCTCAGCACGGCAAAGATAAAGGAACAACATGAAGGCTCCTTCGCCCCAGGTGCGTCCATGATGGGTCCACCTGGGTTCGAACCAGGGACCGTCCGGTTATGAGCCGGATGCTCTAACCGCTGAGCTATGGACCCAGGAAAGGTCGCCCATCAGGGCGGCATGTGAGTATATCACCGCGCTCCTCGTCCACCTTTCCGCCAGCGGCCGTGGTGGTGTTCCTCCGGGCCGCTCCACTCGGCCGCCTCGCCGCCGGGAGACTGCTCGTCGGGGACGAAGCGGTGCCACTCGGCCGCAAGCCGCCGCGCCATCTCCGCGCTCGCCCGCGGGTCCTCCACCGGGGCGGTACCGCCGCCGGGCAGCCAACGTTCGAGACGGAAGCCCCGCGCATCGGCGCCGTCGCCGGTAAACGGCGGCACGGTGGTGAACGCCGCCGTCAGCCGCGTGAAGGCGGCGGGCGCCGTCACCGGAGGTCCGGGCCGGCCATGGGCGGCCTTCGGCCGCGGACGCAGAAGCTCTTGCCGCACCTGGAAGTAGTCCGGCTCCGGCGGTGCGAAGCGCGACTCCTGGAGGAGCTGCAGATCGCCGTCGACCAGAGAGAAGCGGTTGGTCCCGTTGGTCAGGTAGAGCTCGGAGAGCACCTCCGCCGGGGCGTCGCGGAACAGGCTGGGGGCGGCGGCCGGCAGCGGCTCGCCTCCCGCCGCTTCGACCAGGGTCGCCCAGATCCGCGCGGTCGCCACCCTCTGGGTCGCGGCCGGGCGCAGGCGGAGCGGCCCGCCTTTCGGCAGCTTGATGAGCAAGGGCACCTCCAGGGCGGCCCGGCCGAGGTTTCCGCCATGGAGGATCTGGCCGTGCTCGCCGATCTCTTCGCCGTGGATCGAGGTGACGACGAGCAGGGTGCGGTTCCACTGCCCGCTGGCCTTCAGCGCGCCGAGCAGCTCGCCCAGCCGGTCGTCGGCCCAGGCGGCGTTCAGGCGGTACATGGAGAGGAAGCGGCGGCGCAGCCCCGGCGAGAGCGGTGTGGCCGGGTCGAAGAACGGCTCGAGCTGCGCGGCGCCGATGCGGCGCGGCAGGTTCGGGGCGCCGGGCCCGAGCCGGGCGAGGTACTCGTCACGCCGGACGTACGGGATGCCGGGCTCCGGCAGATGGACCCAGACGAAGTGCCGTCCCGAGCCCAGGTTCCTGAGCCGGTCCAGGGCGCGGCGGCCGCGCCCCAGCCGGGTGAACGCGTCGAAGCCCTGCTCATCGCCGAAGACCTCCTGCGCCCAGGGATCTCCCGGATATCCGGCGGTGGTGTAGCCGCGGTCGTGCAGCGCTTCGGCGAGGGTCACCAGATCCGGTGAGAGCCCCGGCCGGCCTTCGTGGATCGCCTGGTGCAGCCAGGGACGGAGGCCGGTGAGGAGCGTGCTCAGCGCGGGGATGCTGCCGCTCGACGGCGCGATTCCCCGTCCGACCCAGTCAGCCTCGCGCGCCAAGGCCTCCAGGTGAGGCATCAACCCCGGCGGCCCGCCGAGCGGACCCAGCGCGTCCGGCCGCAGGGACTCGAAGGTGATGAGGACGATGGGGCCGTCGTGGGGAGCGGAGCGGTGGCAGGCGGTGCAGGCAAGGACGAAAAGGACAGCAAGGACGAGAAGCACAGCGGCTCGGGAGAGCCACCATTCCCCCTCTCCCGGGCGGGCGTGAGTGCGTGTGGGAGAGGGGGTCAGGGGGTGAGGGTCCTACCCCGCCGGCTGCGGATAGATCTGCCGGTAGCTGTCCGCGAGCAGCACGATCCGCTTCACGTAGGTCCTCGATTCTTCGAGCGACAGGCTTTCGAGGAATCGGTCCATGTCGGACGAGCCCCATTCCTTCCACAGGCGCTTCATGCGGTAGGGGCCGCCGTTGTAGCCGGCGAGCGCCAGCTCCTGGTTGCCGTCGAACATGCCCAGGACGTGGCTGAAGTAGGTCGTGCCCAGCTGGATGTTGAACTCCGGATCGGACAGCTTCTCGTGCGAATAGGCCAGACCATAGCGGCCGGCAAGCTCGCGGGCGGTGGACGGCATGAGCTGCATCAGGCCGCGCGCTCCCGCCCAGCTCTGCGCCTGGGGATCGAACGCGCTCTCCTGGCGCACGATCCCGAAGACCAGGTTGGTCGGCAGGCCGTTGCGCGTCGCCCAGGAGCGGATCGTGTCCTGATATTCGAGCGGGTAGTAGAGCCGGCGCGCCTCTTCCGGAAGGTGCGCCTGGTGCGGCGTCCCGAGGGCCGGGAAAGCGTCGCGGATCACCAGGATGCTCTTCCGGCGCTCCCCCTTGCGGGCGAGGATGAGCGCTTCGAGCGCCCGCTGCGCGCGGGGCTGCGCCGTGTCCTCGACCAGCCCCATCTCGGTCTCGGCGAGATCTTCGAGGCCGAGGTCGGTCAGCAGGCGCGCCCGGGCGAGCAGCGGGTCCGTCGGCCAGGGCTCGCGCTCGGCGTCCTCGGCGGCCGGGGGGACCACCTTGTGGCCGAGCCGGGCCACCGCGTTCCTGCTGTACAGGTCGGAGGTGTCGGACGACGCCACCTCGCGGTAGATCTGCTGCGCGCGCTCGGTCTCCCCCAGCGCCTCGAACGAACGGGCGGTCCAGTACCGGCCGCGCCGGCCGTCGGAGCCCTCGGGATAGAGAGAGAACAGCTCCGTCCAGTAGCCGACCGCGCCGCTGTAGTTCTTCTTCCCGTACTCCCGCCAACCGAGGTCCCAGAGGTGGGCTGCGCCGGTGGTGTCCGTCGGATCGAGACGGCGCAGGTGGCGCAGCGTCTCCATCGACTGGTCGAAGAGGTCGTCGTCGACCTGGTCGGCCCAGAGGGCGCGCAGGGCCTGCCCGGCGAGCTCGGGATCGGCGTCGAACCGGGCGGCTTTCTCCAGGCTCTGCCGGGAGAGCAGGTGCATCCGCTGCCGCTGGACGGCGGTGGTGTTGCGCCCGCGCTGTGCCGTGGCCTGCTCGTCGGCGGCCTGGGCGCGCTGCCATTCGAGCTGCGCCGCGAGGCGCGGATCGTCGGCGCTGCGCCCGGCGAGGAGCTCCAGGGCGTCGCCGCCCTTCTTGGCGCGGGTGAGGATCTCCGCCTTGAGCAGATACCAGCGGAGGTCGCGCGCCGTCGCGGGCACCGCGTCGAGGGAAGCCGTGGAGCTCGAATCGAGCTTCTGGTCGAGCAGGACGCGGGCGCGGTGCTCCAGCTGCTCCGGCGTGAGGACCGCCGCCCAGTCGAGAGCGCCGGCGGCCGGCCGGAAGATGTCGATGACCTGGAGCTCGGCGGCGACCGAGGGCGCGTCGGTCAAGAGGCGGCGGGCGGCTTCGCGGCGCACCTCCTCGTTGCCGGTGGCGTTGCCGATCTCCCACGCGAGACGTTCCAGGCGGACCTCCTCCTCGCCGTCGAGATGGTCGCGGCGGGCCCGGTCGATCAGCTCCAGGGCCCGGCGCACGTCGCTGCGCTCCCAGGCCACGGTGGCGGCCTTGACCAGGGCGCGCGGACGCAGCGCCGAGGCCGGATGGTCCCCGATCAGCCGGGCGAGAGCCGCCTGGGAGAGCAGGATGTGGCCCTGCGCCGCCGCGGCGTCGCTCAGCAGGAAGAGGCGCCAGTCCTCGAGCAGACCGTCCGGATCAGCCGCCTGGAACAGGCGTTCCTCGGCGATCTTCTCCTGCTCGCAGGCATGGGCATAGAAGCCGGACAGGAGATTGGCGAAGGCCGCCGTCTGGTCCTTCCCCGTGGTCAGCCGCCCGAGCGCCCGGAAGGCGCCCGCGCAGTCGCGTCCGCGGAGCGCCGCGGCAGCCTCTGCGAAGGTCAGGGTGGCGCGGTCGGAGGTGCCGGGGAGCGAGGCGAGCCCGCCGGAGGGGCCGGACGGTCGGGAGACAGCGCCCAGCAATAAGGGGACGATGAGGAACGCCAGAGGGACGAATCGCGTGCTACGACTTCTTGAACTTCTCACCGCTGCTCCAAAGCTCCGGATTCACCCCGGAGCTGCGACAACTAAGACCGCAGGTCAGATGCCGAGAGCCTTGGCATCCCCGGCGGCCAGGATTCGCACCAACTCCTGATAGAAGTAGTCCGTGGACTTGAGTATACGGGGTTCCACCCTTTCTTCATACATCTGGCGGGAACGGTCAATGTCTTCCTTGAGCCGCTCGTAGACGTCGCGCCGGCGGCGGCCCTCCTCGACCTGCTCCTCATTGTAAAGCTTGATCTCGCTGACGAGAAGACGCGCCAGCCGGCGAGCCTCTTCGTGCAGCGCCTCTTCGCTGGGAGAAACCTGGGTGCGGCTGGCGGAGAACGCCCAGCCCGGCCCGTCGACGCCGGTCGGTGGCCGGACCTCGGGAGTTGCGCCGCCGCCGTCACCGCCGGCCGCGGGGACCGGCTCGGCAGCCGGAACCGGGCGCAGAGGCGCCGGAGCGGGAGGCTCGACGGCGGTCGACGGCGCGGCTCCGAACGGGGTCCGGGGGAGGAGGACGGTCTGGTCCGGGCTCGCGCCCGGGGAGGCGGCCGGAGCCGGTGGCTCCACGGCCGCGGGCATGGAGTGGCTCGCCGTCTGAAACGACTGGTCCGGGAGCGGCTGGTAGACGGTGGCCGCGGGCGAGAAGCTCGGGACCGGCTCGGGCTCCGGTTCCGGCTCGGGCTCGAGGTCATCGGGCAGCGCCTCGACCTCGATGTCGACCTCGGTCTCGGGCTCGAAATGCGGGATCGGCGGAGCGGACGATGCCCAGGGCTCGGCCTCCGGCTCCGGCTCGGCGGCCAGAAAGCGCGTGTCCGGCTCGGGCTCGACCGCTTCGAGCTGCTCGGTCTCCTGCTCCTCCGGCTCGGGCTCCGGCTGGGGCTCCGCCGGCATGGGCTCCTCGACCGCGGCCGCGGGCGCCGCGGGGGCTTCCGGCTCGGGCACCGTCTCCGCCGGTGCGGCAGCCGGTCCGCCGGCGAGCGCCAGGGTCGGCGTGAACGGCCGCTCGCGGAAGGGCAGCAGCTCGATCGCCATGGCCGCGGTGTAGCAGAGGACCTGGACGGCCTCGGCGGCGAGCTCGTCGGCGAGCCGGTCGGCGTACAGGCCGGCGGCGACGTGGTCGCGCAGGACGAGCGGAATCAGCACTCCGGCGTGCGGCAGCGGCGCCTCGATGCGGCTGCACAGCTCGGCGCACTCGCCGGCGCTCAGGTGGACCGCGGTCTGCGCTTCGCCGAGACGTCCCCAGCCGCTGTCGGCGGACGGCGCGAAGGTGAGATCGCGGATCGCCGGCTCGGCGTCGCCGAACCCCTGGCCGCCCCAGCCCCGCACCTCCCCGCCGCGCACCAGGAGGACCGCGGCGCGCGAGGCGAAGCGGCCCGTCTCGCGCAGCAACGCCGCGAGGATCTCGGCCTGGGAGCGGGCACGGTCGATCGCGGCGAGCGCATCGCGGACCGCGGTGAACGCGGCGCTCTGCGCACCGGCGGCCCGCTGCGCCGCCGCCGTTTCCGCCTGCTCGGCCACCTGGCGCGCCGTCTGGCGTGCGAGCTCCTCGGCTTCGTCGCCGAGGTCGGTGGGGATGAACTCGCTCGGCAGCTCGGGAGAGATCTCGTCCAGGCTCCGCAGGATCTCGTCGTGGCCGGCGCGAAGCCGTTGGGAGACCTCCTGCCGGAGATCGGAGATCGCACGCTCCACCGTGGCGGTGATTTCCCGGTTGATCTGCTGGATTTTGTCCGAAAGGGGCATCCTGGCTCTCCGCGGCCAATCCTTGAACACGTCTCCACTGAAAACAGCTCATTATTCTGGAAGCATTCCAGGCCTGTCAAGGAGCAGGCGCGGCGAAATCCCGCCGGGACAACAATTTGGGACCTCACCCCCTCGGTCCCCCTCTCCCATCGCACACCCCTGCCCCCGGGAGAGGGGGAAGCCCCCTCCCGTTTTCTCTTGCGGAATTTGGGTGGTGGCGCCCCTCTTCCGGTTTGGGGGGTTGTGCAATGGGAGAGGGGTCGGGGGTGAGGTTCTGTGGTACGGTCGCGCGCCATGCGGGCCAAGCGCGGACCGGTCGTCCTCTGTTGTTGTCTCCTCGGGATCTCTGCCCTGACCGGCTGCGGCGGCCCCGCCGGAGAGGACCGCGAGACGCGGACCCACACCGTGGTGGCCGACTCCGAGTGGGCCTGGCTCCAGCAGGCCCGGCGGGACCTCGACGCGAAACGTGCGGGGCTGACCCGCGCCGAAGCGGAGGCCCGGAAGAGCGGCAAGGACCCCGCGGCCGTCCCGGCGGTCCAGACCCTCTCCGCCGGCGTCCGCGCCAGGACCGATGAGCTCCGCCGCCGCCTCCTCGGCTTCATCAACGACAACCCGCCTCCCGCCGGCGAGAAGCCCGCGGGCCGCGCGCTCGAAGCGATCCGCCTGAAGAGCGACGAGGACATCCTCATCGCCCGCGAGCACATGGAGCAGGGGGGCGACTACCGGCGGGCGATCGACATCTATGAAGCCGCCCTCGCGGTCGACCCGGACAACCCGCGCCTCAAGCAGGAGATGGAGCGCGCCCAGACCCGGCGCTACATGACCGAGGAGCGCTTCGCCCGGGTCCAGGCGGGGATGACCGCCGACCAGGTCCGCGCCCTCCTCGGCTCGCCGAACGTCAACGACATCCGCGACTACCCGGAGCGCGGCGTCACCGGCTGGTTCTACGCGAGGGACCCCCGGGGCGGCGCGGCGGCGGTCTGGTTCAAGAAGAACGGCGACCGCCAGATCGTCTACCAGACTGACTTCGACGCCCTGCCGGCGCAGCCCCGTCCTTGACTTTTCGGCCCCCCTCGGTCATATTTGGTGGTCCACGCCCCCCGTCTCGGGGCCATCCTGCATGGAAGAGAGGTGAGTCCAGAATGCCCGTTGTGCATGTGCGCGAAGAGGAGAGCTTCGAGAACGCGCTCCGCCGCTTCAAGCGCAAGGTCGAGAAGTCCGGAATCCTGACAGAGCTCCGGAAGCGGCAGCACTATGAGAAGCCCTCGGTCAAGCGCAAGCGCAAAGCCGTGCAGGCTCGCAAGAAGATCATGCGGAAGCTGCAAGAGGAGCGGCGCCAGGGTCTGGCGTAGCCTCTTGAGCCCTCACCCCCGGCCCCTCTCCCGCGAGCGGGAGAGGGGTGCAGGTTAGCCAAAAGAATTTTCAGCGCCCATCTAACCCTCTCCCCTCTCCCACTTGTGGGAGAGGGGCCGGGGGTGAGGGCCCCCTACTTCACCTTCTTCCCCGGAATCGTCTTCCCGCCCTGGAACAGCGTGAGACCGGTCGCCTTGCCGTCCGGCCCGCGCTGGAGCTCGATCTCGGCGTCCACCACCTTGAGGAAGAACCTGGTCTCCGACTCGGGGAAGATCTCGATCTTCGGCTGGCCGGTGCCCTGGACCATCAGGTGATCCCCCTCGCGCGTCAGGGTCAGCTGCAAGCCGGGAAAGAGCTCATAGACGCCGGTGTAGCCGTCGTAGAGGCCGGGATCCACCTGCACCGCCTGGCGCTCGGCAGGCGGCGGCTCGTCGGTCTTCGTCGCCGTGGCGTCGGGGCCGTAACGGTTCAGGAAGTCCATGCCCGTGATCTTCCCCTGGGCGTCGCGCCGGAAGTGGATGCGGTTGTCCACGTCCGTATAGAAGAAGTCGTCGCGGGACGTGGCCCGGATCTCGTGCTTGTCGCCGCCGCTCCTTTGGGCGAAGAGCTTGTCCCCCTCGCGCGTGATCATCCGGGTGGTCTGCGGGTCGACCCGGTAGACGCCCAGGTAGTCGTCGAGCGTCGCCGGATCGAGCGCGATCGCCTTGCGGTCCTCCCAGGGCTTGCCCAGCGCCTTCAGCGCGACCCGGTACGCCAGCGTCTCGGGCGACGGCTCCTGCGCGGGGTTGTTCGAAAGGACGACGATCAGCAGGCGCTGGTCGGGGATGCGCAGCAGGTCGGTCGTGAAGCCGAAGATGCCGCCGCTGTGCTCGATGATCTCCGGCCCGTCCGCCTCCGAGATCCCCTGGCCGTAGGCGTACTTGGTGGACACCCCCGAGGCGAGCTTCGCCGGCGTGGCCATCTGCGCGAGCGACGTCTTCTTGAGCAGCTTCTCGCTCGACAGGGCGTCGACCCAGAGAGCCAGGTCGTCCACGTTGGAGAGGAGGGAGCCGGCCGAGTACGGCTGGGTCATGCTGAGGTACTCGGCGATCTTGTAGCCGGTGTCGCTCTTGTCGTACCCGCTCACCCGGCCGGGCACGACCTCGGTCTGGTGCCCGTAGGAGGAGTGCTTCATGCCCAGCGGGGCGAAGATCTCCTGCTCGACGAAGTCCTCGTAGCTCTTGCCCGAGACCTTCTCGATGACCGCGCCGAGGAGGATGTAGGCCGAGTTGCTGTAGGACCACTTCTCGCCGGGGTTGAAGTCGAGGGGCTTGTCCTTGAACAGGCCGATGAGCTGCTCGACCGTCATGTCCTCGCGCACCCGCGTCCGCCATTCCGGCAGGTCTGTGTAGTTGGTGACGCCGGAGACGTGGGTCAGCAGGTTGTCGAGGGTGATCTTCTGTCCATGGGTCGGGAAGTCGGGCAGGTACTTCGTGATGTCGTCCGCGACGGACAGCTTGCCGCGCTCCTGGAGCAGGAGGATGGCCGCGGCGGTGAACTGCTTGGTGACCGAGCCGAGCTCGAACACCATGTCCGGCTGGATCGGAACCCCGAGCTCCAGGTTGGCCATGCCGTACCCCTTGCGCAGGAGGACCTTGCCCCCGCGAGCCACGAGCACCGCGGCGCCCGGCTCGCCGGCCGGATAGGTCTGGGAGAACAGCTGGTCGGCATAGCGGACGATGTCGTCGTCCGATGTCGTCGAGACAGCCGCCCGGGCCGGAGCGGCCAGCAAGGCGGCGGCGAGCAGAAGGAGAGCGCAACGCGCGAAGACATTCGCGCGGGATGGAAGAGAGGTCATGCGATGGCTCCTTGTTCTAGAGGTTTCCACCTCCATAGGACGCAGGAGGGGGCAGAAAGTTCCGGGCGGCGGGGGAGGACCCCCTCGCCCCCGGCCCCCATAGGCGTTGACTCAAGCCGCACCGCGGCTCCCGCCAGGGATTGAAATCCCTGGCTACCATGGAAAACCGACCCCTGAAGGGGGCGAAGCAGGGGGTGTCGTCCCCTCGGGGACGATCTTTTACAGATAGCCAGGGGTTTGAACCCCTGGCGAAGGTGCCGCCGGGCTCTTTAAGTTAACGCGTATGGGGGGTGAGGGTCCCGGCGAGCTCGGCTCCGCCTCCCGCCAGCTTCCACAGGGCCGCCACGGTCAGCTCGGCGACCCGGTGCAGCTCCTCCGGAGTCATGTACTCGTCCGGGCCGTGCCCTCGGTAGTGGTCCATCGCCAGGGCCGGGCCGAAGTCGACCCCGCCGGGGAAGAGGCGGGCCTGGGTGCCACCACCGATCGCGATCGGCTTTCCGGGCGTGCCGGTCACCTCTTCCCAGACACCGAGCAGGCTCGCCACGAGCTTGCCGTCGGGCGGCGCCCAGTGGGGCTCGCTCAGGAGCTTCGACTCGACCTCGACCGTGGTGCCGGTGCGCTTCCGGAAGTCGGCCGCTTTCTCGGCCACGCGGCGCTGGATCTCCTCGTTGGAGAGGCCGCGCGGCACCCGCAGGTTGATCTCGGCGATCGGCACCCCGCCCTCTTCGCGCAGGAAGGAGAGGTTGGTCGTCAGGTCGCCGATCCCCTCGTCGTGCTGGGCGATCCCCAGCGAGCGGCCGTCCGTCTCGGTCTTGAGCGTCGAGGCGAGGAACGCGGCGAGGGCGCCCGGGGCATCCATCTTGAGGTTCAGGGTGGCGAGGAACGCCGCGAGATCGGCGAGGGCGTTGTGCCCGCTCGAAGGCTCCGAGGAGTGGCCGCCCTTCCCCTCGGCGATGACGCGGTATCGGTCCCCCGGCAGCTCCTGGACCGTCAGGCGCGCCGGCGGATGCGCCGCGGACCACTCCGCCGCCTGGCGCCGCAGGTAGGAGAGAGCCCCCTCGGGATAGCGCGAGCTGTCGAGGACCGCCTCGCCGCGCTCCGGGATGATCGACATGCCGCTGCCGCCGGACATCGAGACGATCCACCACTCGGCCTTCTTCGGCTTCTCCATCCCCTTGCCGCGCAGCGTCAGGACGCCGTAGCCCTTCTGCGCGTGGACGACCGGATAGGCGGCGTCGATCCCGAAGGTCATGTCCGGCTTGGGCGCGCGCTCCAGGTAGTAGGGGATCTCGTCCCAGCTCGTCTCCTCGCCGTTGGCCACCAGGAGGCGGACGGTCATGCCCAACGGCCAGCCGGTGTCGCGCAGGGCCGCCAGGGAGTAGAGGGTCGCGACGACCGGCCCCTTGTCGTCCTCGGTGCCGCGGCCGATGATCCTGCCGTCGACCAGCTTGCCGTCGAACGGCGGGGAGGACCAGGTCTGGTTCTGCACGTCCTGGACGTCGCCGTGGGTGAGCACCGCGAGGATCGGCGCCGGACCCGGCAGCGTGATCTCGTCCACCCGGCCGTCATACGACTTGAAGGCGAGGCCCAGCTCCTCGGCCTTCCTCTGCAGCCACTCCCGCTGGCGCACGAACTCCGGAGCGTTCCAGTTCTCCTTCCCCTCCTCCGCAAAGGTGCGGAAGCCGACCATCGCCTGGAGGTCCGTCACGATCCGGTCGCCATACCGGGAGGCGGTGTAGCGCCGCAGCAGGCAGGAAGCGAGACCAGAAGCCTCCGCCGGAACCGGCCGGTCAGGCACGAGAGCCTCCACCTCTGCCGCCGTGTTTTCGTCGCCGGCCTTTCGCAGGGACGCCGCCACCGCCGTGCGGAACTCCGAAAACCCTGCTTGGCCCGCCGCCTCCCCCGCCTTCAGATGGGGATCGAGATCGCGGCAGCTCGGGGCGGCTGAAGCGAGAACCGGCAGAAGAAGGAGCAGGCCGGCGGAGAGTTGGAGGGCGCGCAGGGTCTTGGTCATGAGCCGAGGTCTCCTGAAAGAACGGAGGAAAGTTCTATCATGGGTGGCTGCGATAGAATTTCTGGAAACGGTGGAGAAGCCATGCGACAGATTCTCGGAGCCGCCGCCTTTCTTTCTCTGCTCGCCGCTCCCGCCTGGACGGAGCCGATCCGCCTCACCGGCCGGATCGAGCCGGCCGGGGCTCCCGGCGCCCGCGTCGAGCTCGAGGCCTGTCCCCGGCAGGGCCTGCCCGCGCGTCCTCTGGTCACCGCCCGTCCCGCGGCCGACGGCTCCTTCAGCCTGACGGCGCCCGAAGCGGGCCTCTACCGGCTGACCGTCCGGGCCGAGGGACTCCAGCCGGCTGAGATCGCTCCGCTCCCGGTGGTGGAGGAGGGGAATCTGTTGCAGGTTTGGCTCTCGAGCGAGCCCCCTCCCGGCGAGGCGGCGCAGCGGGCCGTCTCCGCCACTCCGCCCGTCCTTCAGAAAGGCAAGGTGCTCGATGCGCTCACGCAGGCACCGCTGCCCGGAGTGCTCGTGTGGCAGGCCGGGCTCGGCACGGCGGAGGCGGTGCCGTGGGCCTGGAGCGGGGCCGATGGCAGCTTCCGCCTCGCTCTGCGTGGCTCCGATCCGGCGATCGGAGCTGCAGCCGCAGGGTACGTCACGATCTCCCGGTCCAACTCGACCTCGGGTGCTCCCCTGACCCTGATGTTGCGCCCGGCGGCCGTCCTGGCCGGAGAGGTCGTCGATCCGGAGGGCCGGCCCGTGGCCGGAGCCTCTGTAGAAGCCTCTCCCCAAGACCCGGTCTTTTCCGTCCGGCTAGGAAAAAAAGAAAGCCACGCCAGGGGGGATGGACGATTTCGTCTGCGCAGCCTGGCGCCGGAAACGACGTACCGGATCTCCGTGGATGCGGAAGGCTTCGTCTCCGCCTGGCAGGAAGTCGAGTCGGGGAAGTCCGGACAGGCGGCGGCGCAAGTTCGCATCGTCCTGAGCCGCGGAGTCACCTTCACCGGGCGGATCGTCGATCCGGACGTCCAACCGATTGCGGGAGCGGACCTCGATCTCTACACAGCCGCCGACGGACCGGAACGCGATTCGATGTACAAGCAGCTCCGGGCCGCCTCGGACGCGACCGGGCGCTTCCGGTTCGAGCACGTCGGGAAGGGCAACTACTCCATGCAAGTGGTGCGCCCCGGCTTCGCGCCGGCCTCCCGGTCGGGGACGGTGGGGACGAATCCGCAAGCCGTGGTCGACATCGGCGATCTGACTCTCCAGCCCGGCGCCGTCATCGAGGGGGTTGTGACCGATCCGCACGGCGCGCCGGTGGAAGGAGCGGAGATCGACATCTCCGGCCAATTCCCTATAACGAGTCCCATTTTCTCTCGGGACACCGGCCCGGACGGCTCGTTCCGGTTCGACGATCTGGAGGGCGGCCGGTTCGACCTCTCGGTTGGCAAGCCGGGATATCTCCCGGTCCAGCTGCCGGGGGTCGAAGCACCGATCCGGGAGCCTCTGCAGATCGAGCTGCGGCCGGCGCGAAGCCTGTCCGGCCGGGTGCTCGACAGCGAGCGGAAGCCCATCGTCGGCGCCCAGATCTCCGGGGCGGACTCGTCGCTCAGCCGCTCCGGGCTGGGCGAAACCGACGGGGAGGGGCGGTTCCTTGTTCCCGTCGAGCCGGGGCCCCTGAGCCTGGAGGTCGAGGCACGGGGGTTTCGCACCGTCGAGCTGAGGGGTCTTCGGACTGCTGAAGATGAGGACCCGGCGCCGCTCGAGATCGTCCTCGAGAAGGGGGCGGTCCTCGAGGGGCGCGTTCTGGACGATAAGGGCCAACCTGTGAGCGGGGCACAGATCGAGGTTTTTTTCCCCGACTCAAGCTCCGGATATCTGGACTTGACCGACGAAGAGGGGCGTTACCAGATCGGCGGGTTGGGACCGGGAGAGCTCCGGGTGGAGGCGGCCAAGCTCTGGGACTCGGGCCGCCATGCCGAGGGAAAGGTCGTCCTGGGAGACTCCGGCACATACCGCCTCGATCTCACATACCGCCTCGATCTCAGGCTGCCTTCCGGGGTTCGCGTCTCCGGCCAGGTCACGGACGAACAGGGGGAGCCGTTGGCAGGGGCGCAGCTCTCCTTGCGGGGAGGCCCGGATCCTGGCCCGGAGCCCGGGTTCTCCACCACCAGCGCCGCCGACGGCTCGTTCCGCTTCGAGGATGTCCCCGACGGTGTCTATTGGCTGAGTGGTAGCGCCCGCACTCCCGTCCGAAACGGGGACCCGGACGAGGTACAGGTGGCCGGCAGGGAAATCAGCGACCTGGTGTTGCGCCTGGCGCGGGGGTGCACGCTCACCGTCCGGATCTCGGGGCTCACGGCTGAGGATCTGAACTTGACCATCGAGACGAGCCGCGAAGAAGGCGTAAATCCCGCGGAGCTGATCAGCTCTGCGGAAGCAGAATACCGGCTCGCGGTGGCGCCAGGCACTTGGAAGGTGACGGCGTCTTTCCCCTCGGGCCTGGCGGCCACCGGGACCGCCCGGGTCGGCGCCGGCGAGGACGTCGTCCTCGATCTGGAGATGCCGCGCGGGCTCACCCTCTCCGGCCGGGTCCTCGTCGACGGCCAGCCGTTGCCGGGAGCCCAGGTCAGCGCGATGGGCTCCCCGCAACCGGGAGCGGAGAGCGCCGAGCCCCCCTCGGCGGATACGTGGTACGACGGAAGCTTCGCCCTCCGTCGCCTGCGCCCCGGCCACCTCACGGTGACTGCGTTCTCCCGGGGCATCCATCACGTCCAGTCCCTCGATCTCGCCACCGACCGGGACATCACGGTCGAGATCCTCACGGGCCGGCTCTCCGGAAGCGTCCTCTCTGCCACCGGCGAGCCGATCGAGGGTGTGCTCGTCGCCTTGCGAGGCGAGGACAAGGAGACCGGAGCCTGGTCCGAGACAGCCCAGGCGCTCACCGACGAGCGCGGCGCCTTCGAGGTCCCTCGCTTGGCCTCCGGAAGCTATCGGATCACGGCGACCAGGGACGGCTTCGCGCCCGCCACGCAGACCGTGGTGGTGACGCCTGGAGGGATGACTGAGGTCCAGGTGGTGCTGAAGTCGGAGGACCCTGGCAAGGAACACTCTCAGCGGCGCTGAGATCATCTCCTTCCGCGCTTTCTCTCTTTTCATCATCGCCTCCACACGGTATCTTTGCCGGATGCTGGAGGCCGACTTCGAGGAGCCGACGCTCCTTCGCTGGGTCAAGGGTCCCGAGGGTCGCAGGGAGCTTCTGGAGCTTCCGTTGACACGAGAGCTATTTCTCGACCCGCAGCTCGGGGACACGATGGCCCAGGGAGACTGGCACGACATCACGGCGCACGAGATCACGGATCTCCTGAGGAACCATTTCCGGTCGCATCCGGACATCCGGGTCTTCCGCGAGATGAAGCACTATCTCCTGCCGGGCCGGCCGGCTCCGGCGCCGGACGGCTCCGTGGTCCGCGGGCTCCGTCCGAGGCGCAGGCGCTCCGTCTTTCGGGTGAAGAAAGAAGGAGTCCGCCCCTGCCTGTTGATCGAGGTGGTCTCACCCGGAGCCGAGGCGCGACGGGCTGATCTGGAAGAGAAGGTCGAGCTCTACCGGATCGCCGGCATTCCGGAGTACCTGATCGCCGATTCGCCGGATGGTGTGACGGGCATTCCGTTCAAGCTTCTGGGCTATCACCTGGATGACGCCGGCCGCTACCAGCCCATGAAGCCGGATGCCGAAGGGCGTTTCCTCTCCGAAACCACCGGCGTCTGGTTCCAGGTCTCGCCGGATGGTGAGCGGATCTACCTTCTTGAATACCCGTCCGGCCGGCGGTTGCTGAACCTGTCCGAGCAGGAAGACAGGGCCGAGCGCGAGGCGGAGAAGGCATCCCGGGAGGCCGAGGCGCGGAAGGCGGCCGAGGAGAGGGCACATCGCGAAGCCAAGGCCCGGCAGGCGGCCGAAGAGAAGGTGCTTCGTGAGGCCGAAGGCCGCAAGGCGGCCGAGGAGAAGGCGCTTCGCGAGGTCGAGGCCCGGAAAAAGGCGGAAGAGAAGGTGGCCGGCACCGAGGCGGAGATGGAACGCCTCTGGGCGGAGCTCGAGCGACTGCTGGGGGATTGACCGGGGTGAAATCATGAGCCGGCTCGATCAAGCTGAATCCTTCACCATCATCCGCAATGGCGTGCCGGTGGGCGAGCTCACTCCACTGCCATCGCCCTCCCGCGGGCCGGCCAGGACGATCTCTTCGAAGTTGTAGGTCACGGCAGAGCTAACGACAACTTCACCGCCATTTCGACCTTCCGCATCTCGTCGGCCGTCAGACGGCCCAAGGCCTCTCGGCCGAGCAGCCGTTCCTTGGCAAGGGTGAGGACCTGCTCGCATTTCACGTATGTTTCTTCCCGGAGCCCGTTCTGCGGACTGGGAGCGACCCGGACATGGAAGGGAATCGGCTTCCCCTGGGTGCTCATGGCGAGCACGACTGTGTTTGGGTATCTGGGGTTCTGGTTTCCCTTGTCGTTTTGAAGAACGAGAGCAGGTCGTTGGCCGATTTGCTCCGAGCCCCGGCCCGGGTTGAAGTCAACGAGCCAGATTTCGCCGCGCCGGGGGAGCAGGCGGTCACTCACCGAGAAGAGCTTCCACCTGAATCGCAAAAAACTTCTCGACGTCGGTCTCTGCCGTGTCTTCGGCCAGCATGTCGTAAGCTTGGCTCAAGCGGTCGTCCACGGATTTTTCCGCCTTCTCTGCAATGGCTTCCTGGACCAGCCGGTTGATGCTGATCCCGCGGCGGTCTGCCATGTTTCTGGCCGCCCGATACACCGAATCGGGCAGACGAAGGGTGAGTGCATGGTCCATGTCAGGGTCCTCCTTATGCCACCACTTCATGATACCACCAGCCTGGGGTTCATCCGCCGTGGCGCAGGCCGGCGCAGGCCGACGGAACTTCAGATCAACCGCCCGAGCGGCCCCAGATCGAGATTGAGGTCCTCGGGGACGAGGCCGAACTGGCCGGCCATGGTGCGGATGGTCTCTTCGAGCCGCATCAGGGCCAGGCCCACGGCTTCGATCTCTTCCGGGGTCAGGGTCTCCTGCTCCATGCGGCGGATCGCCTGGCGCTCCATCACCTTGCGGAGGAACTCGACGAGCGTGAGGACGAGCCGGGCCACGGAGCGCTGGACGTCCTCGGGGTCGGCGTTCCAGCGCGGCGCCTCGGCGGCGACGCGGCGCTCGAGCTCGGCCCGCAAGGCGTCGAGCTCTTCGATCTCCAGCCGGACGATGTCTTTCGTGCTCATGCCAGGAGCCCCGGTGCAAAGGCGTAGGGGGGCCAGGGGCCGCTCGCGGTGACCTTCCAACCGGCGAGGCGCGGCGCCGCCTCCGCCACCGTGCGGGTGTAGGCCTCGGTCTCTCCCCGGGCGATCAGGTCGTAGGCGGTGGCGCGCAGCCGGCCCGGAGCAAGGCTCCGATCGATGCGTTCCGCGCGCAAGAGGGGGCGGAGCGCGTCGCGGAGGGGCGCGATCTCCGGCAGCGAGCGCGCCCGGACGGCCTCGTCCCGCCTCGCGTGCAGGAAGCGGGCTCCGGGACCGAGGTCCGCGGAGACCGGCGATGCCTCCGGCGGCGGCTCCGGAGCGTCCGGTCCGGCGAAGACGCGCAGGGTCATCTGGACGCAGCCGTCGACCAGGGCGAGCGCGTCCAGGAGGTCCCGCTCGCGCTCGGCGATCCAGGTGCGGAGGGTCTGCTCGTCCGGAACCGTCTGTCCGAAGCGCGCGGGGAGGAGGGCCGGCAGGCGCTCGGCCAGCCGGCGCACCACGGAGTCGTGAGCGGCGAGCGCTTCGGGGGTCGCGGTGGGCGGCGTTTCGATCTCTCCGAGGATGGCCGCGACGGGACCCGCGTCCAGCCGGCGGAGGAGGTCTCCCGGAAGGAGCTCGGCCCCCGCCCGCGCCAGCGCATATATATAAAGGAATGGGGGGCTCACTCTTCCGGCTCCGGCGGCAGGTGGGGGAGGAGCTTGTCCGCGGCGCAGAGGATGGCGGAGAGTCGGAGGTAGATCAGGTCGATGCCGGCCAGCCCGAGGACCACCTCGCCGGTGATCACGACCCCCTGGTTGAGCAGGTTGTCGATCAGGTCGAGGAGCGAGCTCTCGGTCCCGTCGAGGAGGTCGAGCTGGTCCGGCGGCTCGCTCACCCGGGGTCTCCGAGGAAGTTGTAGGGGGGCCAGGGGCCGGTCAGAGTGACCTCGCAGGAGCTTGCGCCGAGCCGCTTCGCCAGGCGCTGGACCTCGGCTTCGAACGCCTCGCCGTCTCCGGCGGGCACGAGGAAGGCGGCGTCGAGCAGGAGGCGCGCTCCCGCCTCGCCCGACTCCGGGGCGCGGCACCGCGCCTCCGAAGCCCGGCGGGACAGCTCCTCATAGGCCCGGTCCACCTCGGTGCGGAGGCTCGCGGCCAGGTCGCGGACGCTCTCTTTCTCGGCTTTCTTCCGCAGGAGGAAGCTGGTGCCCGAGCTGGCGCGCCCGCCGTCCCCGACCGCCTCGACCGCCTTGCGGCGCGCCGCGTCCTCGCGGAAGAGGATGCGCACGCCCCATTCGGCTTGTCCGGCGATCCGGTCGAGGATCGCGTCGATCTCCTGCCGCTGCCCTAGCAGATGGGCGAGCGCCCGGCCGTCGCTGCGGAAGAGGGTGAAGAGCTTCATCGGGAGGACCGGGCCCGCCGCCGCGACCGCCTCGACGACCTGCTCGTGGGCCAGGGCGCGGTCGGAGACCCAGGAGAGGTCGGAGAGCCGGCTCTCGATCTCGGCGGCGCTGTACTCCGGCAGCGGAGCGTCGGCCACCACCAGCCAGAGAGCGCCGTCGAGCGGGAGGAGGCGCGGGGCCGCGGCCCCCGGCAGCCCTTCCGGCACCCCGTCGAGGGACGGCGGCGCGGCGCTCCGCACGAGGCAGTAGACGTAGGTGGCGTTGGCTCGGCTCACAGTGTCCAGGTCCTCCCCCAGTCGCGCAACGTCTCGACGCCGCGCGGCGGCGGGAACACGGCGGGAGCTGAGATGATAACGCACCCCTCCCGGCCGGCGCGGTCCAGGTCCTGCCGCAGCCGGCGGATCTCCGCCTGCTCGCGGGCGGCGGCCTCCTCGCCCGATGGGGTCACCGCGTCGACGATCACCGCCGGGGCCGCCAGGGCGAGCCGCTCGAGGTCCGCGAGCAGGCGGACGGTCTCCCGCCGCGGCAGCCCGGCGGCGCGGGTGACGGCGAGGAAGCGGGTCTCTGCGGGATCGTGGAGGGTCTCGCCGAGCTGGCGCAGGTGGCGCGACATCTCCACGAGCTCCTCGGCCAGCTTCCCCAGGCGGACCGCATCCCGGTACTCCAGGAGGAGCGCCAGCAGCTCCTTGACCCAGCCCAGCAGCAGCGCGGGAGCTTCGAGCAGCCGCAGGGCATGGCCGGTGGGAGCGGTATCCACGATGACCAGGTCCTCGGCGGCCAGAGCGTCGATCAGCGTCGAGACGGCGGAAAGCTCGTCGAGCCCCGGCGGCGCCAGGTCGAGCAGGCCCTGGAGCTCCTCGACCCCGGCGAGGTGCTCGTCCCGCCAGGCGGCGAAGGTGCGGGCCGCGTCGAGCTCGCGGGCGCGCAGCCCGGGAGGCGCACCCGGCACCGGCCGCGGGTCATCCCCCAGGGGGACGTCGAGAGCATCGGCCAGCGAGTGCGCGGGATCGGTCGAGAGGAGGAGCACGCGCCGGTCTGGCCGGGCCTCCGCCAGGAGGAGCGCCGCGGCAGCCGCGCAGGTGGTCTTGCCCACCCCACCCTTGCCGCCGAAGAAGAGGAGGCGGAGGGTCTCGGGGACGAGAGAATCAAAGGACCTAAAGGACGCCGGCGAGCCCGTTTTCTTGCGGTTGCTTTTGTCCTTTAAGTCCTTTAAGTCCTTTAAGTCCTT
>DASPXX010000157.1:0-56832 GCA_035637095.1 Thermoanaerobaculia bacterium | reverse complement strand
CACGGACCCCAGAGCCAGCCCCAGAAGATCAGGGCGAGCAGCACGAGCATCGGGCTCAGGTCCAGCCGCTCACCCATCATCTCCGGTTCCACCACGTTGCCGATGATGAACTGCACGGCCAGGTTGAGCGACGCGACGAAGAGCGCCCAGCCGATCGAGTTGAACTGGAGGAGCAGGAAGACCGTCGGCAGACCCACCGACAGCACGCCCCCGATCTGCGGGATGTAGTGGGCGAGGAAGGTCAGGAAGCCCCAGAGCAGCGGGAAGTCGACGCCGAAGGAAGCGAACAGGATGGTCACCACCATGCCGTTGCCGAGGTTGATCAGCGTCTTGGCCAGGAGGTAGCGCCGCACCTGCTCCTCGATGTTGTGCATCACCTCGGCGACCCGCTCGGCGTAGCGCGGATTGAGCGCGCGCCCCAGCTTGAGCGGGAAGCTCTCGCTCCCCAAGAGGAGGAAGACCAGGAAGAGGAGGATCAACACCAGATGGCTGACGAAGACCAGGAACGAGCCCAGGCCGGCCGCCGCCATGCTGGTGATCGACGAGAGCTCCAGCGCCTGGTCCCAGCGGAAGCGCGCGATCGGTCCGCGCAGGCGCGGGACCGTGACCACCAGACGGGTCGAGGCGTGGTCGAGGAGCTCGGTCAGCCGGTGCTGGTATTGCGGCAGCGAGTCGGAGAACGAGCCGAGGGTGGAGTAGAGGATCCAGGACGAGAGAACGAGGACGGCCGAGACGACGATCAGCACGAGCACGATCACCAGCGTCGCCGGCACCCGGCGCGCCCGCAGCGCCGTCATCAGCGGCGTGAAGATCTGGAACAGGAAGACCGCCACCACCAGGGGGATGAGGATCGGCTGGAGCAGATTGAGGACGAACCCGAGCGCCAGGAAGGTCAGGATGGACAGGAGGATGAGGATGATCTTGCTGTCGCGCATGGCGCCCCGGCGCCCTGGAGCTCAGGCCGGCTCACGAGAGCAGCGTAGCACATCCGCGATGTCCTCCACCGCCATCGCCACCCGTTCCCGGTGCGTCCGGAAGGACAGGACGCACATCCGAAGGGCGAAACGCCCGTTGAGGCGCGTGCCGGTCAGGAAGACCCGCTTCCGCTCGTTGATCCGCTTCAGGAAGCCCACGTTCAGCCGGTCGAGCGCCGGACCGTCCAGCCCCGGCCGCACCTGCCGGAAGGCGAAGAGCGACAGCTCCGGCTCGGCGACCATCTCGATGCCGGGCATCCGGCGCACCTCGTCCGCGGCCTGGCGGGCCAGCTCCAGCTTCTCCTGGAGGGCGTCGCGGAACGGCGCGATCCCCAGGAGCTTGATCGGCAGCCAGAGGCGCAGGCCGCGGTACGGGCGGGTCAGCTCGGGCCCCATCTCGGCGAAGTCCAGGACCGCCGGGTCTTCGGGAACCGCCGGCATGTAGTCCGCCTCGGCGGTGTGCGTGCGGCGCAGGGCCGCGCCGTCGCTCACCAGGAGAGCCCCCGTCCCGTACGGCAGGAAGAGGCTCTTGTGCGGATCGAGGACGAGCGAGTCGGCGAGCTCCAGGCCGCGCAGGATGCGCGTCCCTTCCTCGGTCAGCCGGAAGAAGCCGCCGTAGGCGCCGTCGACGTGGAACCAGAGCCCGTGCCGGCGGGCGATCTCCGCCAGCTCGGGGAGGGGATCGACGGCTCCGCTATTGGTCGTCCCCGCGTTGCCGACCACCAGGAAGGGGGTCAGGCCGCGCCGCCGGTCCTCCGCAATCTGTTCCTCCAGGGAATCCAGGCGGATGCGGAAGCGCTCGTCGGACGGCACCTCCCGGACGTTGGCCGGCGGGAATCCGGCGAGGACCGCGCTCTTCGTCACCGAGTGGTGCGTCTGGTCCGAGGCATAGAGCGTGCCCTTCAGGAAATCCTCCGGCAGCCGCTCCCGCCGCGCGGTGACCAGAGCGATCAGGATCGACATCGAGCCGCCGCTGGTCAGGAGCCCCCTGGTCTCCGGAGGGAAGCCAGAGATCTGGCGCAGCCAGTCGAGCACGTTGGCCTCGAGCTGGACCAGGGCCGGCGCCGCGGCGGAGATCCCGGTGTAGCGGTTGACTGCGTCCGCGATCAGGTCGGCGACCGCCGCGTGGAAGAGACCGCCTCCCGGGATGTAGGCCAGGTATCCCGGGCCGGCGGTGTTGAGCGACGCCGGAACGGCCTTGCGGAAGAGGAGGTCGAGGAGCTTCCTGTAGGGGGTCCCCTCCTCGGGGAGAGGCTCGGCCAGGGTCCGCGCCAGCCGGACCGCGCCGCGCGTCCGCGACGCGGGCTGGTCCGGTAGGGACTCGATGTGCTCGACGATCCGCTCCATCGCCTCCCGCACCAGGCGGCGCATCTCGTCGGCGGAGGGCTCCAGGGGGTGCATGGGGGGAAGGATATACCCTCACCCCCTCCCCCTCTCCCGGCCGGCGGGGGCGAAGGGAGAGGAGGACCGAGAGGGTGAGGTCTTCTACCTGAAGGTGGCGGCTTTGAGCTTCTGGAAGGTGGGGACGTCGGCGATCCCCAGGAACTTCCGGCCGTCTTTGAGGTGGGCTTCGAAGCAGATCTCCTTCTGCTTGCGGGCTCCCCACAACGCGCCGAGGAGGAGACCGGGCGGACCGAGCAGCCAGGAGCCGGCGAGCCCCCAGCCGGCGGCGCCCAGCAGGCTCCGGGTCTCGGCCTCGGTCTGCACGGCGACGCTTTCGAGGTTGTCCTTGAGGTCGATCTTCTCGCCCTCCGCCCCACCCTTGTCGCGAATGCCCAGGAGCACGCTGTCCAGCACGGTGAAGACCTCGGCGGTCTGCTCGGGGAAATCCGGACTGGCGATGATCTTGACGTCGGCCATGACGGGAGCCTCCATGGGATAGTTTGAGCAGCCACTATTCTACTCCCTTTGCTCTCACGCCTCTCTCATTCCCCGTGCGTCCCACCAGGAGAGCGCGAGGTCTGCCAGCACGGCGGTCTCGAGGAGGATCGCAGGGCCTTGATAGGCGCCGCCGATCGAAAACCCGGTGAGGAGCTTGTAGCCGAGGAAGAGCACGACGAGGACGGCGAGGAAGCCGGGGGACCGCAAGCGGGCGACGAGAGTCGCCACGGCTGCCAGAATCACCGGAATGAACAGGGGATAGGGGCCGAGCGTCGAGTGGCCGCGGAGGCTCGCCTCCCAGAGCACGGCTCCGATCCAGGCGCACCAGATCGTGGCGGCGAGGGCGAGGACGAACGGGAGATCGTAATGGGTGGAGAGCTTCATTGCAATTCCTCCTTCGGCCACCCCCGCTGCTGCCCCAGCGTCGCCTCGAAATGGGCGCGGAATTCGGTCATCGAATCCCCGCCCACCTTCTCCAGCAGCGCGTCGGCGAGGACCAGGGCGACCATGGACTCGGCGATGACTCCGGCGGCGGGGAGAGCCGTGACGTCGCTCCGCTCGTACTCCGAGACCGTCTCCTCGCCGGTGTCGAGATCGACGCTCGGCATCCCCTGGCGCAGGGTGGCGATGGGCTTCTTGTAGGCGGTGATCACCAGGTCCTCGCCGTTGGTGACCCCTCCCTCGAGACCTCCGGCGCGGTTGGTCGGCCGGCGAAAGCCTTGGCAGATGGGATCGTGCGCCGCGCTGCCAAAGCCCCGCGACCCCTGGATCCCGGCGCCGATCTCGACGGCTTTCATCGCGTGGATCGACAGGACGGCCTGGGCGAGGCGGCCGTCCAGCTTCTCGTCCCACTGCACGTGGGAGCCGAGCCCTGCCGGAACGTTGTGGGCGATCACCGTCACCGCGCCGCCCAGGGTGTCCCCCTCCTGCTGCGCACGGTCGACGAGACGGACCATCTCCTCCTCCAGCGAGCGGTCGATGGCGCGCAGAGGAGAGGTCTCGTCCACCCGCAGGAGGTCTTCCCAGGCGGGGACGGGAGAGTCGGCGCCGACCGGGCCGAGGAAGCGGACGCCGCTGCGGATCTCGACGCCCACTTCGGCGAGGAGCATGCGGGCGAACGCGCCGGCCGCGACGCGGGCGGTGGTCTCCCGGGCCGAGGCCCGCTCCAGGATGTCCCGCAGGTCGTGCCGCAGGTACTTGATGCCGCCGGCCAGGTCGGTATGGCCGGGGCGGGGGATGTGGACCCGCCGCTGCTCGGCCCGCCGGGGGTCGATCTCGACGGGGCTCATCATCGGCTCCCAGTTGGCGTAGTCGCGGTTGACGATCCAGAGGACGAGAGGGCTGCCCAGGGTCTCGCCACCGCGCACGCCGCCGCGGATCTCGGCGGCGTCCTTCTCGATCTTCATCCGGTTGCCGCGGCCGTAGCCGTGCTGCCGCCGGGCCAGATCGCTGGCCAGAAGGTCGAAATCCACCCGCAGACCCGCGGGCAGGCCGGTGAGGATCGCGGTGAGGCCGGGCCCGTGGCTCTCGCCGCCGGTGGTCAGGTGGAGCCGGCGCATGGCGCGAAGGATAGCACCCTCATCTTGCTGGCACGGTTTTGACTTCAACGTGCACCTTATCCGTAACGGTGCCGTCCGTCCTTTCAAATGCGATGAGGAGGAGAGCGATGGAAAAGAAGAAGAAGAGAAAAAAGCTCAAAAAGCTGAGCCTCACGAAAGAGACCCTGCGGGAGCTGGGAAGTCAGGAGGTCAAGAAGGCTTCGGCAGGTCAGAGGTGAGGTTCTTCCGCTTCCGCGCCTCGCGCGATTCGTGAAGCTGATCGAGGAAGTCGTAGAGCACGAGCTCGTGGGCCCGCGCCGCCGAACGGATGATCCGGTTGACGAACATGTGGACCAGGCTGGTGGACATCTCCGCCACCGGCACGGTGAGACGGCCGGCGGCTTCCCTCTGCCGCATCTCCCCGGCGATCGGGACGATGGCCTGAGAGCGCCGCGCCAGCACGTCGAAGGCCGGTGCGAGAATGTCGTCCGCGCCTGATCCACCCTCCAGCAGGATGGCGAGGCTCCGTCGCTCGTCGCGCAGCTTCTGGTCGAGCTGGACGCGCAGAGGCTTGCCACCGCTGAACTCGCGCAGGAAGGAAGCCCGGAGGTGCCCGAGGGCGGTTCGCCGGGCCTCCGGGGCCAGGCCGAGATCGGAGAACAGGAGATTGCAGCCGAGGAGAGCCAGGCGCCAGCGGATGTCCGCTCCCTCATCTCCTTCGAGCATCTCGACGATCTCCAGGACCGCGTCGCTGTCGGCGCGGAACAGGCGCTCGGCGAGCTCGATCCCTTCCGGGCCGCCGTAGCGCTCCACCTCGCGGTCGTAGGTGTCGAGCTGCACCTTCCACAGCCGGCCGTCGGCCAGAAAGCCGGCGAGCGACTCATGGAGGGCGGGGAGCACCCGGCCGTGCAGGGCCGCCGGATCGCCGTGCAGGCGCACCCGCAGGTGCCATTGGGGATCGGCATAGCGGATGAAGAACCAGGAATCGGCCGCTCCCGAGGCCAGCGCCTCGCGCACCGCCGGGCCCACGATGTCGCGCAGCAGGCCGTCGGCCGTGGAGGTGCCGGTGTAGAGCTTGACGTACAGCCACTCGGAGCCCGGCGGAAACGAGCGTCGGACGGCCGGCGGCGCGGTGGGCCGCGGCGCTTCCGGCACGGCCGCGTGGGCGGTCTCGCGCGGGCGGGCCACGAAGGGGATCAGGATCTCGTGGAGGAAGCGCCCCTCGGGGCCGCGCGCGATGAGCTGGTCCGGCTCCGGGTACACCTCGAGGAGGCGGGCCCGTTCGCGCTCCTCGACCAGATCGAGGAACGTCTCCACCGAGAGGACGTTCTCGAAGTCGACCAGCAGCTCGTTGTCGCCGTCCGCCAGGTTGGCGATCCGGGGGATGCGGCGGCGCTCGCGCCAGGCGCGCAGGGCGGCGAAGCGAGCGGCACCCGCGAGCTTGACGATCGCCTTGATCTCATCGCCGGAGATGATCCAGGTGGCGCGCGCGAGAACGAGCCGGCCGGCGGTCACCCGCGGCAGGAAGAGAGAGCTCTCGAGAGGCCCCCAGCTCCACATGGCACCCCCCTGGGTCCCCTGCGTCTGCAGCATGCAGAGGAAGCGGTAGATTCCGAGGCTGCCCCGCCGGTAGTTGTGGGCGCTGGTCAGCCGCGGGATCACCTCGCGGCCGAGCCGGAAGGAGCGCAGGACGATCCGTGAGCCCCGTACCGTCACCGCCAGATCGGTCACCGGGATCTGGTGCTCGCGAGGCGCGCCCGAGCGTCCCAGGAAGGGGATCTCGTGCTCGCGCAGCACCGGCCGCGACAGGATGTTGCCGATGCGCCCCTGCGGCAGATGGACGATCTCGGCATAGATCGCTTCGGGTGAGTGCGCCTCCTCCTGCCGCAGGTGGACCTCGACCTGGCGGTGGAGCTCGGGATCGGCGTGGCAGAAGCGGCCGAGCAACCGGGCGCCCGACGGTCCCACGGCGCCGCCCAGAAGGATCTGGAAGTCGCCGGCGTTCAGCGCCTCGGGCGAGGCGGCCGCCAGGTGGACCATGACCTGGAAGGCATCGGCGAGATGGGGGATCTCCCCGCCGTCCGGACCGGAGTAGGGCGAGAGGCGCTCCAGGTCCTTCGGGGTGAGCTCCATCGTGCGGGCGCCCGTGGCCAGCACCTCGGTCAGCCGGTCGAACAGGTAGTTTTCGCGCGTCCCCCAGGTGACGCTCGCGTCGGCCGCGGGAGCGGCCAGCGGCAGTCCATAGAGAAGGGGGGACGCCTCGGCGCCGACGTCCGACGAGCGCTCGAAGCCGATGCCGATCTCCTCGTCGAGAGCCTCGACGAGGAGCACCTCGCGCCCTTCGCCGTAGCGCTCGGTGAACTCTTTGCGAAAGCTGTCCAGCTGGTCCTGCCGCCGGGGCGAGATGCGGCGCAGCAGGTCGATGCCGCGCAGGACCTCGTCGAGGACCGTGGCACCGAGAGCCGGCCGGTCCCCGGGCTTGACCATGTCGAGCTGGAAGAGGCGGGCGAGCTCGACCGGCGTCGGGAGAGCCTCCAGGTCCTGGGCGAGCCCGCGGTATCGCTCCGGAGGGGCGCCGGGGCCGCCGGCGTCGAGAGCGGCCAGCTCGTCGCGCGCCCGGGCGAGCTTCTCGGCGGCGAGGGGCGCATCGCCCGGGTAGCCGCGCAGCTGGTCGATCAGCTCGTGGATGGCTTCGGGTCCGGTCACCAGGGGCGACAGGTCGGAGACCAGGATCTGGCTGTCGATCAGCTCGCCGATGTACTCGGCGGCCTCCTCCAGCGTGGTGTCGCCGTCGAGGTCGGAGGCCACGAGCGCAGCCGCCAGGTCGGCGATACGCGCTCCGTCCGACGCGCGGCGGAGGGTGTCTTCGAGATAGTGGGTCGGCTCCACCGCCACCAAGTGGTGCGAGCGGACCTTCTTCACCAGCCGGGCTTCGGCGTAGCGCAGGCGGCCGGCGGCGCGATAGAGGCTCGAGTTGGGATGGTAGAGCAGGCCCTCGCGGATCCGCGGGTCGCGCCCGAGCTCCTCGCAGAGGGCGAAGAGATAGTCCATGTCGAGCCGGGTGTGCCGCTCATAGCGCCCGCGCGGAGAGAGATGGAGGCGGGTCTCGGCGGCCGGGAGAGTGCCGACCGAGCAGCCGGAGAAGAGGCCGAACGGAGTGGCGCGCGCCGCCATCCGGTAGAAGTAGCGGACGAGCACGCGCTCCACCCGCTGCCCCTTCTTGCTGTCCGGCTGGTCGAGCCAGAGAGGGAGGCCGTCGACGAACGACGGCGAGGCGAGGAAGAGGGCCTCCAGGATCTCGGGACGGGCACAGAGATCGCGCAGCCGGGCGCGCAGGACCGCGCGGTCGGCGGCCAGGGCCCGCTCCAGCTCCTCCAGCCGGTCGGCGGTTACTCGGACCGTCTCCAGCCCCGCGCTCCACGCCTCCAGCTCCTCGTAGGGGAGAAGCGGCGTACGAAACACGAAAAAACCGGAAGGATAAATCAAGGGATCCGGCATCTCGCTGTCGGTCGGCACGACCGCAGGAAGATACCATGGACGGGGGGAGCCCTCCCAACTTCCTCCTGTTGAAGCCTCTTGTGCGGTGGCGCCCTCTCCCCGGGCGGGCGTGAGTGCGGGTGGGAGAGGGTCGGGGTGAGGGTCGGGCGGGGGGAGAGCTCCAGCGCACGTCAAAGGCGAGCTCGGTAGGTTAGCGGGCTTGCTGGTTCTACCCGGTTTTACTGTATAGTTGCGAAGGAACGGCCTACCCAGGCCACCGTTATCCCTCCCGGTACTTGGACGCTTCTTTCGCAAGGGAGACCGCCATGAGACCGAATCCGCGCCTCGTCCTCGCCTGCTGTAGTCTCCTCCTCCTCGCTTCTCCCAGCCTCGCCGATGAGGCCAAGGGAGGAGCCGAAGGCCCGGTCGCCACCATAGCGGCCCCGGCCAGGTGTGGCACCCCGATGATCGGCACTCCCGAGCCCTTGTTCATGACCTGCACTGTTCAGGTCGAGTGTGCCAACGGCGAGGTGAAATCCTGCTCGGTCGGCGGCTCCGGCGGCTCTTGTTCGACCGGCGGTATTAACAATCGATGCGTCATCTGCAACGGTGTCCAGGGGGATTGCTGCCCAGAGACCTGTTGCGAGATGTGCCAGAACAACCAGGATAACTGCATAGACAACTGCACATTTCCGGCCGAGTGCAGAGCTTGTCATTATGGCTACAACAGCTGCATTGCCGGTTGCATCGGCGGCTGCCCTTGAGCCGCTAGCGCCTCACGCCCCAAATCCGGCGATCACCCGGGGGTGGTCGCCGCTTCCGCATTGAAACCTCCACCCTTCCAGGGCGTACTCTCGTACCAGGAGGGATCTCCCATGGAAAATCTGCTGCTGGACCTCAAGTACGGGCTCCGCATCCTGGTCAGGCGGCCGGTCTTCACGGCCGTGGCCGTCCTGTCGCTCGCGCTGGGGATCGGCGCCAACACCGCGATCTTCAGTCTCGTCAACGCCCTCCTCTGGCACACCGTACCGGTCGACCACCCCGAGACCCTGGTGTCGATCTACACCAAGGACGAGAAGAACCCCGGGTTCGTGCCGCTCTCCCATCTCAACTGGAAGGACTACCGGCAGATGAGCCGGAGCTTCTCCGGCATCCTGGGCTACAATTTCGTCGCGGTCAGCCTCCAGAGCGGCCCGGAGCCGGCCCGCGCGGTGGGGGAGCTCGTCTCGGGCAACTACTTCGACCTGCTCGGCATCCGCGCGGTCCGCGGCCGGACCTTCCTCCCCGACGAGGACGGTCAGCCGGGAGCCCACCCGGTCGTCGTGGTCTCCCACCGCTTCTGGATGCAGGACCTGGGCGGCGATCCGCGAGCCGTGGGCGAGACCCTCACGATCAACGGCAGCGGCTACACCGTCATCGGCATCGCTCCCGAAGCGTTCACCGGCACGGACGTCGGCATCCAGCCGCAGTTCTGGATTCCGATGGCGATGAACCGCCAGGTCCAGCCCAACGAGGCGTTCAACTGGTACGAGACGCGGCGCGGCCTGTTCGTCAGCACCGTCGGCCGCTTGAAGCCCGGCGTCTCGCTCGCTCAGGCGCGCGCCGAGCTCGCGACCCTCGGCCAGAGGCTCCAGCACGACTACCCGGTCGACAACAAGGGGCGCACCGTCCAGCTCGTCCCGCTGGCCGAGGCTTCGCTCAATCCGGGCCTCCGGCAGGGCGTCATGGCCGGCACCGGGCTGCTGATGGCGGTGGTCGGCCTGGTGCTCCTGATCGCCTGCGCCAACGTCTCGAACCTCCTCTTGGCGCAGGCGGCGGCGCGCCGGCGCGAGATCGCGGTCCGCCTGTCGCAGGGCGCGGCGCGCGGCCGGTTGATCCGCCAGCTGCTGACCGAGAGCCTGCTGCTCGCTCTCCTCGGCGGCGCGGTCGGCCTGCTGGTCGCCCGCTGGGTCCAGACGCTCCTGCCGAAGCTCCTCCCGGGAGGAGCGTTTCCGCTGGCTCTCGACCTGCCCGTCGACCTGCGGGCGCTCGCTTTCACGCTCGGCGTGTCGCTCCTGACCGGCCTGATCTTCGGCTTGGTGCCGGCGCTCCAGGCCACCAAGGCCGACCTGGTGTCGGCGCTCAAGAATCAGGCGCAGATGGAGACCGCGGTCTCGCGCGGCTTCGGAGTGCGCGGCACCCTGGTGGCGGGGCAGGTGGCCCTGTCCCTGGTATCGCTCATCGCGGCCGGCCTCTTCGTCCGCAGCCTGGGAGAGATCCAGCGCGTCGATCCCGGGTTCCCGTCCGAGCGCCTCGCCGTGGTCGGGTTCGACGTCGGTCTCCAGGGGTGGGACCAGAGCCGGGGCGAACAGTTCTACCGCGACGTGCGCGAGCGGATCGCCCGGGTGCCGGGGGTGGCGGCGGTGGCCCTGGGGCAGGCCGGCCCGTTCCAGGGTTCCTTCCTGCGTTCCGTCTTCCTCGAAGGAGAGGAGAACGCAGGCAACGGCGTCCTGATGCAGGTCAACACCGTGACGCCCGAGTACTTCGACACCGTGGGCATTCCGATCCAGCGCGGCCGCGCGTTCAGCGAGGCGGACCGCAAAGGGTCTCTGCCGGTGGTGGTCGTCAACCAGACGATGGCCGAGACGTACTGGCCGGGGCAGGACCCGATCGGCAAGCGGTTCCATTTCTTCGGGGACGATCCCGTCGAGGTGGTGGGCGTCGCCCGCGACATCAAATACAACAATCCCGGGGAAGATCCGCAGCCCTACGTCTACGAGCCGCTGGCGCAGCGCTATGTCACCAACGTCACCCTGGTGGTGCGCAGCGAGCACGAGCCGGACGGCGTTCTGCAGGAGGTCCAGCGGGAGATGCGGTCGATGGCGCCCAGCATGCCGCTGGTCGGCGTGTCCACGGTGCCGGACCTCCTCGGCAATGCTCTCGCGCTGCCGCGGGCCGGCGCGACTCTCCTCGCCCTGTTCGGTATCCTGGCGCTGTGCCTGGCCTCCGTGGGCCTCTACGGCGTGATGTCCTTCGCGGTGACGCAGAGGTCGCGGGAGATCGGGGTGCGCATGGCGCTCGGGGCACAGCACAGGGACGTGCTCCGGCTGGTGTTGCGGCAGGGCCTGACCGTGGTCGGGGTGGGTCTGGTGGCGGGTCTGGTGCTGGCCTTCGCCGCCACGCGGCTGGTCAAGGGGCTGCTCTTCGGCGTCAGCCCGACCGATCCCGCGGCCTTCGGCGTCACCTCGGCCGTCCTCGCGCTGGTGGCCTTCGGAGCCACCCTGATCCCGGCCCTGCGGGCGATCTCGCTCAGCCCGATGCTCGCGATCCGGACCGAGTGACAGGCCTGCGGTGAGGACCCTCGTGGTAGAGTCTCACGCGCTGTAGAAAGAACTGCCACAAGGGGGACTTGAGATGCGCAAGCTCCAGATCCAGAGCGCGCTCGTGCTGCTGGCGCTGGCCGCCGGCTCCGCCGCGGCGCAGGACCGGGATTTCTCGAAGGTGGAGGTCAAGGCGACCAAGGTCGCCGGCAATATCTACATGTTGGAGGGCGCCGGCGGCAACATCGGCGTGTCGGTGGGACCTGACGGCATCCTCATCGTCGACGACCAGTTCGCACCGCTGGCCGACAAGATCCGGTTCGCGCTCCGGCAGCTCGACCCGGGCAACCTCCAGTTCGTGCTCAACACCCACTGGCACGGCGACCATACGGGCGGCAATCCGGTCTTCGGCAAGGAGGGCACGATCATCGCCCAGACCAACGTGCGCAAACGCCTGTCGACCGAGCAGACGGTGATGGGCGACAAGGTTGCGCCGCTGCCCAAGGAGGGCCTGCCGGTGATCACCTTCGACGAGTCGCTGTCGGTCCACTTCAACGGCGAGGAGATCAAGGCGATCCACTTCCCGCACGGCCACACCGACGGCGACAGCGTGATCTTCTTCACCGGCTCGAACGTGGTCCACATGGGGGACGACTTCTTCGCCGGCCACCGGTTCCCGTTCGTCGACCTGGAGAGCGGCGGCAGCGTCCAGGGGCTGACCGAGAACGTCGGGAAGCTGCTGACGATGATCCCGGCCGACGCCAGGATCATCCCCGGCCACGGCCCGCTCTCGACGCTCGCGGACTTGAAGGAGTTCCACCGCATGCTCGTCGAGACCTCCGGGATCGTGCAGGCGAAGATCAAGGCGGGCAAGGATCTCGCAACAATCCAGAAAGAGGGGCTGCCCGAGGAATGGACAGAGTGGGGGAGCGGCTTCATCAAGACGGATCGCTGGATCGGCACGATCTATGAGAGCCTCCAGGGGAACGAGCACCACTAACGGCTTTCTGGCCGCCGTCCTGCCTTTGCTCGTCGTGACGGCGGCCGCCTGCATCTCGTCGGGGCGGGGGCCGGGGACCGGGGGCGAGCCCGCGGTCCGCTTCTCGCGCTCGATCGACGCCATCCGCCAGATCACCCTGCGCAGAGGGCGGCTGGGCTGGGGAGGATTGGAGATCGGGATGACCTTCCATCAGGCCGAGCAGGTGCTGGAGCGGCGGCTGCCGGCGCTCGGCAGCGCGACCCAGGACGAGCTCTGCGGCTACTACCCTCTGGAGACGGAGCTGATGCAGCAGCCGCTGCGCCTCGAATTCTCGGCCGATGCGGGCGACAGCCATCTGGAGGCGATCTGGCTGCCGCTCGAGGGCCGCTCCGGCCCACCCGGCCGGGATGAGATCGTCGACGCCTTGCGGGCGCGCTTCCCCAAGCTCGAGTACGTCCCGAGCCCGCACGTGCCCGATCTTGTGGAAGCGAGGAACCCGAAGCCCCTGTACCGCCTCGCCGAGGGGGGAGGGATGATCTTCGTCCAGCCCGGAGGAGTCTATTTCGGCGAGGTCTGCGTCGACTGAGAGCCGTGCAGGCGGATCTCGAAGATCCGTCCCGGATTCAACCGGGTTTCCACCCGGATCCCGAGCAGCGCACAGAAGGCGGCGACCAGCGACAGGCCGAGGCCGGCGTGGCGGGCTGCGGCGCGCGCCGCGTCCTTGCGCCAGAAGCGGTCGAAGATCCGCGGCAGGTCGCCCGCTTCCAGCGCGTCGGTGGGATTGCTGACCGACAGGAGGAAACCGCCGTCCATGGCGCAGGCGGCGCAGCGGACCTCGCTGCCGGGCGGGCTGTAGGCGACCGCGTTCGAGAAGACGTTGACCAGAATCCGGTCGAGCTTCTCGCGGTCCGTGGTCACCGCGAGGCCGGGAGAGATCGTTTGCACCAGGGAGACCTCGCGCTCGGCGGCCTCCTCCGCGACCTGCTGCCAGCACCTCTCGACCGCCTCGGCCACCGCGAGCTCGCCGCTCTGGACCACGTGCAGCCCCCCCTCGCAGCGCGCCAGGTCGAGCAGGTTGGCCACGATCGACTCCATCTGGAGGCCGACCGAGCGGATGTCGGCGAGGGCTTCGGCCATTTCGGCCGCGTCCTCGGGCCAGCGCAAGGCGACCTCGGAGAGGGTGCGAAGCTCGGCGAGGGGAGTGCGCAGCTCGTGCGCGAAGTTGGAGGAGAAGGTCCGCTCGCGCGCGAACGAGGCCTCCAGGCGGCCGAGCAGCCCGTTCAGGTGCTCCACGACCGGCGCCAGCTCGGCGGGCGCCGCGCTCTCGTCGAGCCTCTGGTCGAGAGACTCGGCGTCGAGGTCGCGGAGCCTCGCGGCCAGCCGGTCGACCGGCGCGAGCCCTGCCGCCAGGCTCAGGCGGACCAGCACCGCCATGCCGGCGAGGAGGACCAGGACGAGCCCGGCCAAGGTGGCGTGCAGCGAGGCGAGGAGGGCGTCGAGGCTCTCCCGGCTGCGCGCCACGACCAGGGTGACCGGCGGCACGCTCCCCGGAGGGGGAGACGGGGAGGCTTCGGGCCGTCCGTCGGTCTCCATCTCCTCATAGCGGGGGAGGAACCGGATCTCGATCAATCGGCCGGAGCTGCCGTCGGGGAGCCGGCGATCGGAGAACCGCGGCCGGTTGAGCGGCGTGGCGCCCCGCTTTCGGAGATCGCCGTGGCCGAGCGAGGGCGAGCGCGCGACCACGCGGCCGTCCGCGCTCCAGATCTCGAAGTACTCCGGGTTCTTCCCGGCGGCGAATTCCGGCATGTCGTCGGCGGATTCCAGCCAGACCCTGCCCTCTTCCTGCTCGGTCAGGGTCACCAGCGAGTGCGCCTCGGCGAGCAGGGCGCGGTCGAACTCCCGTTGCAGGTCGAGATCGGTGACCCGCGCGAGAGCCAGGGCGCCGAGAGCGAGCAGGAGCCCCGCGCCGCCGAGCAGCCAGACCGTCAGGCGGCCACGGAGCGATCTCACGTCTCCCCCCGTTCCTCCTGATGGACGATGTAGCCCTGTCCCCGCCGGGTCTTGATCAGGTCCGCGCCCGGCCCGAGCTTGCGGCGCAGCGAGTAGACCATGACCTCGATGACGTTGCTCGCCGTGGCCGAATCGAACTCATAGAGGTGCTCCCACAGCTCCTCGCGGCCCACCACGTCGCCGGCCCGCCGGACCAGCAGCTCGATCAGGCTGTACTCGCGCGGGGTCAGGCTCAGGGTCTGATTCCCGTAGCTCACCCGGCGGGAGCCGGTGTCCACGGTCAGCTCGCCGACGCGGAGCACCGGGCTCTTGGAACCGTAGGAGCGCCGGACGAGAGCCTGGATCCGGGCGCACAGCTCGGCGAAGGAGAACGGCTTGACCAGATAGTCGTCGGCGCCCAGGGAGAGCCCCTGGACCCGGTCCTCCACCATGTCCTTGGCCGACAGGATGAGGACATAGGTGGAGATCCCGCGCTCGCGCAGCGTGCGGAGGACTGTCAGGCCGTCGATCGCGGGGAGCATCAGGTCGAGGACGATCACGTCGTAGGCGTTCTCGCTGGCATGCCAGAGCCCCTCCCGGCCGTCCGCGGCCAGATCGACGGCATACCCCTCCCGGCGCAACCCGCGGGCCAGCGAACGGCGCAGGCGCTCGGAGTCCTCGACGAGAAGCAGTCGCATGGCGGGGGTGAGGGTACACTGTGGCCCGTGCTTGCCGCCACCCCTGGGCCGCCAACCCGGCAGGGTCCCGTCAAAGTCATCGTAGCGGGTGCCTCCGCCCGCCCACCCTCACCCCCCGTCCCCCTCTCCCACCCGCACTCACGCCCGCCCGGGAGAGGGGGCGCCACCGCCCAAGACATTGCAAAGGCGAGCGTTGGGGATTTCCCCCTCTCCCGGGGGATGGGAGTGCGGGTGGGAGAGGGGGCCAGGGGGTGAGGGTCTTTGGGTGGGGGAAAACTCCGCCTCCGCCCCAACGTTGACGGAACCCTGCACCTACCCGGCACCTACAGCCGCTGGCGCTGGATCGGGCGTGAGGGCGGGCAGGTCGAGCGGGAAGTGCTTGCGCTCGTAGGCTTCGACCAGAGTGACCAGCACGTCGAGCCGCTCTCCCTCGGGAGTGCCGGACTCAGCTGCCATCAGCGACTCGATCTCCTGGAGAGTCGCTCGATAATCGTCCTCGGTTCTGATGGGTTTGATGTCCATTTGTTCCTCTTCAGATCGTCTGCGCGCATCGACTCGATCCTAGTCCCAATTGGGACTTCGGCAACCAGTCACCGCCCTATGGCGATCGCGGAAGCCGCCGGGCGTGAGCTAGTCCGGGTACACTGTGGCCGTGCTTGCCGCCACCTCTGCGTCCGTGCCCCCCGGCGTGCTCCACGCCCTCCGCGCGGACCTGCCGCCGGTCGTCGCCGGCATCTTCCTGAGCGGTCTCGCCGTGGTGGTCGGGGCTCTGGCGATCCTGTTCCGCCGGGGTAGGGACCGCTCGCCCCTCTGGTTCGCCCTGTTCACCGGGCTCTATGGCATCCGGCTCGTCATCGACACCTTTCCGGCTCAGCTCCTCCTGGGCATCCCTCCGGTCCCGGACCAGCTCACGATCTCCGCGCTGAGCTACCTGGTCCCCGTCCCCTTCATCCTCTTCGTGGAAGAGCTCCTCGGCCCGGGGTGGAGGAACAGCACCCGGCGCATGTGGCAGATCTTCCTGGGATACGCGGTCGTGGCGATCTCGGTCGAGATCGTCCGCGGAGCGCCCAGCGCCTTCATGGGGCCCTACCGCTTGCTCGTGCTCGCCGCCCTCGTCATCGTCCTGGGCCGCATCTACCGGCCGGGGCAGCCGGTGTCGGCCGACGTCCGGCTGCTGCGTGCGAGCGGCGCCGTGCTCGCCCTGTTCGTCATCAACGAGAACCTCGAGGATCTCGACGTCCTCCCCTGGCAGCTCAATGCGGAGTGGGTCGGCTTCCTCCTCTTCCTCTGCGTCCTGGGGTGGATCGTGGCGCGGCGCATCATGGCGGCACAGCGGCGGCTGAGCAGCATCGAGCAGGAGCTGGAGACGGCCAGGAGCATTCAGGCCTCCATCCTGCCCGGCGAGCCACCGCGCGTGCCGGGGCTCGACGTGGCGGTCCGCTACGTTCCCGCGGCCAGCGTGGCCGGCGACTTCTACGACTTCCTGCCGGTCGACGGCGGCCGGCTCACCGTGGTGGTCGCCGACGTCTCCGGCCACGGCGTGCCCGCGGCCCTGATCGCGTCGATGATCAAGGTGGCCGTGGCGGCCCAGGCGGCGGACGCGGAGAGCCCGGCCCGGATGCTGACCGGGATGAGCCGGATCTTCTCCGGACAGCTGAAGAGCCAGTTCATCACCGCGGCCTGCCTCTGCGTCGAGCCGCCGGCCGGCCGGCTGACCTGGGCCGGCGCCGGACATCCGCCGCCGCTCCTCTGGCGGGCGCGGGAGAGCGCCGTCCGCGAGCTCGCCGGGGGCGGCCCGATCCTCGGCCGGTTCGGCCGCGCCCGCTACAGCGAGACCTCCGAGCCCCTGGAGCCCGGCGACCGGGTGCTCCTCTTCACCGACGGCATCCCCGAAGCGCGCGACCGCTCCGGTGAGCCGTTCGGCGACGCCCGGCTGCAGGAGCACCTGGCGGGCCACGCCGGCCTTCCCGTCGAGGCACTCGCCGATTCCCTCCTCCAGCAGATCTCCACCTGGACCGGCGCGAGCGGCGGCTTCGAGGACGACCTCACGGTGATCGTCCTGGGCGTAGGAGCGGCCTGAAACGTTTTCCGGCTTCTGCGCATTCTCCTCAAGAAGGCCCGAAAACCACCCGCCGGCGGGATCGACCTACCTGTCGTGATGGGTCGTTTCGCCGTAGAGTGGAAGCAAAGGTTCAACGAGGAGGTTCCCATGCAACCACTTGTCCGAGCTTCCATCCTCCTTGTGCCGCTCCTCCTCTGGTCTCCCCGGCTCGCCGCGGAGACGGCCGAGCTGGTGGCGGATATCGACTTCAACGGGGGAGCGCCCGGCTCCTCCCCGCAGAGCTTCACCACCGTTTCCCTGAACGAGACGGCCGCCCTCTTCACCGCCTGTGACGGATCGGTGTTGCACGTCTGGCGCAGCGACGGCTCGGAGAGCGGGACGTTCACCCTCCCCGGCGTCGACCTCCCCTGCGCGTCCCCGGACCGGCCGCGTCTCCTGGCTTCCGGAGGGCTCGGCTTCTTCCTCGCGCGCTCGGCCGCCGGCAAGCTCCAGCTGTGGCGGACCGACGGCACCGTGGCCGGCACCTTCCGGGTGACGGCGGACAAGCTCGCCTCGATCCGTGAGCTGACTGTGTTCGGCGAGGGCGTGGCCTTCCTCGCCGGCGACAAGATCTACCGGAGCGACGGCTCGCTCCTCGGCACGCATCCGTTCATGGCGATCCCGGTCGATGCGCTCGGACCGCGCTTCCTCCGGGGGCTCGGCCCGTGGATCTTCTTCGTGGCCTGCCATGGCGGCGCCACCGCCGACGAGCAGCTCTGGATCACCAATGGCACCGAGACCGGCACTCTCCCTCTGACCGACTTCCACAGCTCCGCCTTCGATCCCGCGATCCCGCCGGAGATGGAGAAGGTCGGGAGCACGGTCTTCTTCGTGGCCGAGAACCGCCTCTGGAAGACCGACGGCACGGCCGCCGGAACCGCGCCCGTGCTGGCCTCCCTCACCGCCGGTGCCTTCCCCTCCAGCTTCGCGGTCTTCAAGAGCACCCTCTTCTTCGTGGCGAGCATCAGCCGGAGCCCGGTCGGGCGCGGGCTCTGGCGCTCGGACGGCACGGCGGCGGGAACGCATCCGGTCGCCCTGGTCGGGACGCCCGCGGGTGTCCCGGCCTGGCTCACGGTGCTCGGGGACCGGCTCTACTTCGCGGCCGACGACGGCGCGCACGGCCGCGAGCTGTGGAGCTCCGACGGCACCGATCTCGGCACCTCCCTGGTACGCGACATCGCTCCGGGGGCGCCCTCCGCAGAGCCCGCGTGGCTCACCGCGGCCGGCGGCCGCCTTTTCTTCGCGGCGCGGGACGGCGCGAGCGGCACCGAGCTCTGGGAGAGCGACGGCACGGCGTCCGGGACCCGGCGGGTGCAGGACATCGCACCCGGCGCCGGCTCCTCGCAGCCGCGGGATCTCACTCTGGCCGGGGACCGGCTGTTCTTCGCGGCCGACGACGGCATCCACGGCGTCGAGCCGTGGGCGCTCGCGCTGGCTGGCGTGGGGTGCGTGCCCTCGGCCCAGGTCCTCTGCCTGGGCACCGGCCGCTTCCGCGTGGTGGCCGACTGGCGCGACTTCGAGGGGAACCGGGGGGACGGCCGCGCGGTCGTGCTCACTGCCGACACCGGCTATTTCTGGTTCTTCAACGCCTCCAACGTGGAGGTCGTCCTCAAGGTCCTCGACGGCCGCGGCGTCAACGGCCACTTCTGGGTCTTCTATGGAGCCCTGTCGAACGTCGAGTACGCGCTGACCGTGACCGACACCGCGACCGGCGCCGTGCGGCGCTACGAGAATCCGCCCGGCCGGCTGGCGAGCGTCGCCGACACCGAGGCCTTCGATCCGTCCTCCGCGGATGGGGTGACGGAAGGGCCGGAGCCGCTGGTGGAGGAGGCGATCGTGTCCGCCTGGGACGAAGCCGCCACCGGGAGCTGCGCGCCGAGCGCGACCCAACTCTGCCTGAACGGCGGACGCTTCGCCGTGGAGGCGAGCTGGCGCGACTTCACGGGGAACACCGGTACCGGCCAGGCCGTCCCGCTGGCAGGAGGCGACACCGGCTACTTCTGGTTCTTCGCGCCCGGCAACGTCCAGGTCGTGCTCAAGGTCCTCGACGGGCGGCCCGTGAACCAGAAGTTCTGGGTCTTCTACGGCGCCCTGTCGAACGTCGAGTACACCCTGAGGGTGACCGACACCCAGACCGGCGCGGTCAAGACCTACCTCAACCCGAAGGGCCGGCTGGCGAGCGTGGCGGATACGGGGGCGTTCTAGGCGGCCCCGGCCCGCTTCTCCTGTGCAACGGAGCGTTTCTCCGGTGAAATGGCCCGTTGCTCCTGTGCACCGGCGTATTGCACGGGCGCAGTGGGACGTTTCCCCTGCGCCATGGCACATTGCTCAGGTGCAGTGAAGCGTTGCACAGGAGAAGAACGGCGTTTCTCTTGTGCAACCGAGCGTTTCTCCGGTGAAATGGCCCGTTGCTCCTGTGCACCGGCGTATTGCACGGGTGCAGTGGGACGTTTCCCCTGCGCCATGGCGCATTGCTCAGGTGCAGTGAGGCGTTGCACAGGAGAAGAACGGCGCTTCTCCTGTGCAACGAAGCTTTTCCCCGGTGAAATGGCCCATTTCTCGTGTGCACCGGCTCATTGCACGGGTGCAATGGGACGTTTCTCCTGCGCAATGGCGTATTGCTCAGGTGCAGCGAGGCGTTGCACAGGAGAAGAACGACGCTTCTCCTGTGCAACGAAGCGTTTCCCCGGAGAAATGGCCCGTTTCTCCTGTGCAACGGGGCATTGGACGGGCGCAATGGGACGTTTCCCTTGTGCAGTGGCGCATTGCTCAGGTGCAGTGAGGCGTTGCACAGGAGAAGAACGGCGTTTCTCGGGACCAGAACCTCCCTCAACCCGAGGGGTTGGCTGGCGAGCGTGGCGGATACCGGGGCGTTCTGAGCTCTGCTTCCTCCGCCGTCAGCCATGCCAGATGACGGGTCGACTCACCGATTTTCCCTAAAGAGGGGATACGGCCCGCGAAAGTTCTCCTTCCTTGTCACGGTCGGCTGGTTTCGCGCACCTTTACTTCTGTAAGCTTCGAAAGGAGGGGGTGCGCGTTGCGGAAGAGAAAGAAGTCACGGCCGCGGCTGGGCCTCGCTCTCAGCTATGTGCGTCAGGCGGAGGATCTCAGCCAGAAGGAGCTGTCGGAGAGGTCGGGCGTCGCTGACATCTCCGTCCTGGAGACCAAGCGGGAGCCGGAGCGCGGGAAGCTGGAGGAGCTGTTTTCCGCCATGGAGCGCCGTCCCGAGGAGGTCGACACCGCGATCTTCTGCGCTGATCTCTTACGCCGCCCCGAGGAGCCCGCCGAGTCGCCCGTCGAGCCCACCCTGGACGAGGCCCGGACGCTCCAGGCCGCGGCGGCCCTGGAAGCCGGGGAGGTGTTCCATGTAACCCTGGAGCAGCTCACCCAGGCCCTGCGTGAGGAGAAGGCGAAGGCGCACCGGCAGGAAGCCGAGGCGCCTTTCAAGGACCTGATGAGGCGTCCGCCCGCCGAACGGTGGCGGATGGTCGAGGAGTACGAGGCCTATCGCACCTGGGCGCTCTGCGAGCGTGTGGCCTTTGCAAGCGAGAAAAAAGCGGCCCACGACGCCGATGAGGCGCTGGACCTCGCCCGGCTCGCCGTGCGCATGGCCGAGCTGACGCCGGGCGGAGAAGGGTGGCGCTCCCGTGTAGGTGGTCTCTGCTGGGGTCTTCTCGCCAACGCGCGCCGGGTCAAAGGGAATTTTCCGGCAGCCGATGCGGCCTTCGTCCGCTCCGATCAGCTCTGGCAAGCCGGCGCGGCGGCCGACCCCGGGCTGATCCTCGACGGAATGGTGCTGCTTGAGCTGAAGGCTTCCCTGCGTCGGCACCAAGGGCAATTTGAGGAATCGTTGGATCTTCTGAAAAAGGCGTTGGCGGCAAGTCGAGCCGACGAGGTCACCGCACGAATCTTACTCGTCCAGTCCTTCACCTTAAAGGAAATGGGCGACTGGCAGGAAGCGATTGAAGCGCTTCAACAAGCCCGCCCTCTCGTAGAGAAACAGGGTGACCTACGGGCTCGCTGTGTTCTCGAGTTCAACCTTTGCACAATACTTTGTGATGCGGGCTGCCACACCGAGGCCGAGGAGCTGCTGCCCAAGGTGAGGAGGCTGGCCCTTGATCTCGGCAATGGGCTGGACCTCCTGAGATGTCGCTGGCTCCAGGGGCTCGTCTCAGCGGGGCTGGGCAAGTTGGAGGAGGCGATAGTCGACTTGGAGTACGTCGTCGGGGAGCTCGTGGCGCTCGGCATCGCGTTCGACGCCGCCCGGGCCTGCCTGGACCTGGCCCAGTTTTACCTTCGGCAAGGTCGGCCGGCCGAGGTCAAACGCCTCGCCGGGCAGATGGTCGCGGTCTTCAGGGCGCAAAGGGTTCACCGCGAGGCGCTCGCCGCGGTGATCCTCTTCCAGGGGAATGCTGAGCAGGAACAGGCCACGGTCGAGTTGGCGAAGAAGCTTTCCGACTACCTGCGCCGGGCAGAACATGCTCCGGGTCTGCTCTTCGAGCCGTGAAGCATGAAGAATGGGCCAGGCCAGAGCCCAGCCCGAGGATTTTGCAAAGGTCAGCTTCCAGGCTGGCAACCGCCGTGCGGGTCAAGGCCGCAGCCATTGTCCAGGGCCGGCGCTGTCGCGCAACCGCCGTGCGGGTCGAGAATGCAGCCGTTCGTTGGCCAGAGGTTCAGAAGCTCGTCCCAGGCGCGGCCGAGGAGGTCCGCCAGGGAGAGGAGGCCCGCGGTACCGCGAGCGCCGGGAGAGGCGGGCTCCTCGGCCTGGGCGAACGGTGCGGTGAAAGCCAGCAGAAGGAGGGTGGTGATGACGATTCGAGGGAGAGCGAGCCGGGGCATGTGCGCTCCTGAGCGGGGTGGCTCCGGGACGGTCTCGATTGGCCGCGCGGGCGCACCCCTGGCCAGTATGGTGCGCGAGAAAATCCGCCGGTTGACCCGTCATCGGCATCTCTTGCAGGGCGGAGGGTTGACGTGAGCCCGCGCGAAGAGGAAAGGGCGGTCCTCGGACTCCTGGTGGTCCTCCTCCGTTCCCTGAGGCATTGGTCCCAGGCGGAGCTGGCGAAGGCCTCCGGGATTCAAAAGAGCCAGATCTCGCTCTATGAGCTGGGGAAGGTCGGCCCCTCCGAGATTACGGTGAAGCGGCTCGCTGCTGCCGCCGGAGTCACCTGGGCCACGGTCCGGCAGGTGCTCCCCGCGCTGCGCGCGCTGGTCCGGTTGTCCACCAAGCCGTCAGGCCGGAGCTTTGCGCCGCCGGGAGCCCGGGGGATGGCGGCCACCGTGGGGCGGGCCGCGGAGAGCGCATTCCAGCAGAAGGTCTTGACGTTCTTGCGCGAACGCCTCCCGGTTTTCGCCACGATCGATACAACGGCTCCCGAGCCGCTTCCGGGCCCCGAAGTGGAGCGGGCGGCGCTGGGCCTCCTGATCGTCCTCCTCCGTTCTCTCCGGCACTGGACCCAGGAAGAGCTGGCGAGCGCCTCGGGCGTCCAGAGGAGCCAGATCTCGGCCTACGAGCGGTGGAAGCAGGCGCCCAGGAAAAGGACGCTGGAGCGGCTCGCCGCAGCCGTGGGAGCTCCCCTGGACGAGGCCCTGGAAGCGCTCCCCTGCCTCCGCGAGCTGGTCCGGGCAGCCCAAGGAGAGCCGGGCTGGAATGGGATCGGGCGGTTCGCGGAAGCTCTGTTCTCGCTGGAGGTGACGCCGTTCCTCGCCGAGCGCGCACCTTTTCCGAGGGATTGAAGCTCAACGAATCATCTTGTATGCTCGTGGGGCGGGAAGGAGATCCCTTCTCTTAGGTCAAAGGAGGATTTCGCATGTGGCAACGGTTTTGCCTTTTGGTGATCGTCCTGGCCTTGACCGCCTCAGCCGCCATCGGCGCTCCGAAGGTACCTCCCCCTCTGGCTTCTCCCCTCGACAGCACCGAGACCCTCACCGGCAGAGTGACCGTTCGCGGCGACGGCCATTCGTTCATCGTCACCCTGACCCGGCAGGACGGTGGCGGGCGCAAGCAGTTCGAGATCGAAACCGGAGACCAGCCTGGGCGCACCATGGCGTTCAGCGCAGAGAACGCGGAAATCCACTTCTGGATGGGCCATCTCGTCGTCGTTGCTCCCGGCCAGCGCAGGGCCCTGCACTTCTCTGTCGAGGGCATCGACAAGCTCGCCCGGCCGAGGACCGACGGGCCGCAACTCGACACGGCATCAGCGTTGGCCGAGCTCGATGCGCTGCTGCGTGCCAACTACGATCTGACCCGGATCGAGTCGGCGACCTCGATCGTCTCGAAGAACGAACAAGCCTTGAGGCTCCCGCCAGGGATCAAGCAGACCGGGCAGGCGGACGTCGACAACCAGGACTATGGCACCAGTGGCGGGCTCGGAGGCTGTGGCTCGTCTTGCAGCGTAACGTGCGGAGACGGCTCCAACTGCTCTGCCACATGCACCTCGCCTCGCTGCGCCCATTGTTCCTGCCCCGCTTCCTGTACCTGCAGTTGATCGTGGCGCGGGCTCATCCCGGGGCTGCGCTTCGCACCATGACCAGGAAGCTCTCCCGGTCGATGCCATAGACCAGGAGATCCTTTCCTAGCATCTCGGTGCGGCCTTGCAGGCTTTCGCCGAGGCGCTCGGCCACGCGGATCGAGGCGTGGTTCTCCGGCTGGATGAGGCTGATGACGCGGTCGCGCTTGAGAACGGTGAATGCCCAGGCCAGGGCGGCCCGGGCGCCCTCGGTGGCGTAGCCGCGCCCCCAGAAGCGCGGCGCGAGAGTCCAGGAGAGCTCGAAGCCTGGCCAGCCCGCCGGATTGGAGAAGCCGGTCATCCCGGCGAACGCTCCGGTCTCCTTCTCCTCGACCGCCCACATGCCGTATCCCCGGAACTGCCAATGCCCGGCGAGGAAAGCCATGTGCCGCCAGGACTGCTCGCGAGTAAACGTCCCCCGCAGCATGTGGCGGTTCACCTCGGGATCGGCGCACAGCGTGGCGTAGTCGTCGAAGTCGTCCTCGCGAAAGGGCCGGAGCCGCAGCCGCTCCGTCTCCAGGATCGGGATCTCGCGATGGTTCATGGCGGGCAAGGTAACGGGGGAACGCGCCGGGGCCAACCGGTGCTCTCCTGAAGACGACAGTGGGTGGGTCGATTCGGCGATTTTTCGTGCCGGCGAAAACCCGGCGCACGGACCCGCTCCAGGCTCGGCGCTCAGCTCGAAGGCCATCTTCACCATAGAACGATGTCAGGAAGAGCACCTCTCCCCCCTTCAACGGTTTCCTGTTCGACATTTTCTTGTGCTAATTTCGAAACAGCAGCAGCAAGGAGGGGATCCGCGTGGCCAGAAGGGACGTTCAGAAACTCGCTGTCGTTCTGCTGAGCTGTCTCACGGCACCAGCCGCCGAGGCCCAGAGCTCCTGCGGGGATACCTCGATCGGCAACTACTTCTGGACGGCCTCCGGCCAGATCACGAAACTCAACAACTGCCAGGGCCCAACCGGCTCCCGGTGTTACCCGGTGGAGAACAAGTCATGGTACGTCGAGAAGACGAACCCGGCCTGCGATCCGGTGGTGGGCAGCTGCGGGGTCCGGATCCACGCCACGGCCACCATTCCCGGTGTGCGCGACATGGTTGTCGAGGACGGTCTCGGCAGCGCTCTCACCCCCTGGGTCGAGTGGTATCCCTGCCAGGGAGCGGCGTGCACGCGAGACATCTTCTGCGGCGTCCCGCCCGGCCAGGCGCAGATCAACTTCGACAATCTCGACACCTGGCTGGAGAGGGGGGTCTCCTGCGCCCAGGCGAAGACGTTGACTCTCTCGGTCAAGATCCTCGTCTGCCCCAACGTGGCCAACTGCGCGTCCTCGACGGTGATCGACATCCCCGCGGTCGAGCTGGCGCAATCGCTCGGCTGTCCTTCGGCGCCTCCCTCGGTCTGCGGCGAGCCAAGCGGTGGGGCGAGCGGGGCTGCGGAACTCTCCTGCCCCCTCTGCCAGCCGGTCGGAGGAGGAGCCGGCGCCGGTTGCGGCGTCCCGGCCGGAGGGGGCGGCCCGAGCTGCGAGCCGGCGTCCCTCGGCAAGGCCCAGGTCCGCTACGCGGCCGGAGGAGTGGGCGGCGATGGCCTCCCGGGCTCGGCGGCCTGGCGTACGGCGCTGGGACGATTCTGGGTCCATGACTTCGCCGAGCGGATCGTGGTCGATCCCGACTCCAGCCATGTCTGGCTGCTGACCCGCTACGGCAGCTTCCGCGAATTCTCCAATCCCGCCTCCGGCAGCGGCCTGCGCCTGTACCAGAACCGCGCCCCTTCCGACGAGTTTCGCCAGCTGTACTTCGACACCGCCACCGGCGGCTGGGAGCTCCACACCCTCGACGGCAGGACCGATGTCTTCCGTTCTGACGGGCTGTGGCTGCGCACGGTCTTCGCCGCGGACCCGACCCATCCGATCCAGGGCACCTACAACGCGAGCAACCAGCTCGCCTCGGTCAGCTTTCCGGACGGCCGCAGCGATACCTTCACCTATCATCCGGATGGCAAGCTCGCTGCGATCACCGAAGTTGCCGTAGCCGGATCGGGGACACCCTCCCGGACCTGGACCTTCACCTGGACGGGCGATGAGCTGACGCTCGCCACGCGCCCGGACGGCACCGCCTGGCAGTTCTTCTATGACTCGTCGCGGCCCGGCTACCTGACCCGGATGGACCTGGTCTCCGGTCCGCAGGGCCGGGTCGCCGCCGCGTTCGAATATGCGGCGGGCAGCAACAACGTGGCGAAGAGCTGGCGCGGCGATCCCAGCTTCACCGGCCCCGAGGCGGTCGACAAGGTCACCTACAGCTACACCAACCCGGCGCTGCCCACCCAGGCCGTGGTCACGCGGACCGTCTCGGCCACCTTCAACCAGGTGACGACCTACGCCCTCGCCCGCGACACGGTGAGCGCCAAGCCCAAGCTCAGCTCGATGCAGGGCTCCTGTCCGGCCTGCGGCCTGTCGCCCACGACGAGCTTCGCCTACACGGGCACCAACCCGCTCCTGCCGTCCTCGATGACCGATGCCAAGAACACGCGCACCGACTATACCTACGATGCCAACGGCCGGCTGAAGACGAAGACCGACGCGGCCAACGTCCCCGCTCTGACGCGCCTGACCACCTACAGCTATGACCCGAGCTTCCCGGGGCTGGTCACCCGGGTGGAGGTCCCCTCGACCTCCGCCGGGACCAACAAGCGCCGCACCGACTCGGCCTATGATTCGACCACCGGCGTCCTGACGACCCGCACTATCGACAGCTACGAAGCGGGAGCACCGCTGCCTTCGGGGTTCAAGGTGACGACCTATGGCCACAACGGCTCGGGAGAGGTGAGCCAGATCGACCCTCCCGGCTTCGGCACTGCCGACGCGACCTCCTTCACCTACAACCTCGCGGGCCGCAACGGCCATGTCGCCGACAGCCGCACCGATCCGCTGGTCGGCGCCACCACCTTCGGCTACGACGGTCTCAACCGCCGCACCTCGGTGATCGACCCGAACAGTGTCGAGACCGTGACCAGCTACGACGCGCTCAACCGGGTCACCGAGGTCCGGCGCAAGGGCGCGACGCCCGCCGACGACCTGGTGACCACCTATACCTACACACCCTTTGGAGACCTGTTCTGCACCAAGCTGCCGCGGGGCAACGGCATCGAATACGTCTACGACGCGGCTGGGCGGCTGGTGGAGCTGATCCGGGGAACGGTGGTCGCGGCGCCCACCAGCACGAGCTGCCTCGACACCGCCCAGCCGCGCGAGCGAACGGCGTATCTGCTCGACGGCACCGGCAACCGGATCGGGGAGAGCCTGGAGCGCTGGACCGGCTCGGCCTGGGCGAGCGACGCCAGGACCACCTACGAATACACCTGCCACCTGGACAAGGCGACACGCGGTGCGGACAACCCGATTCCGAGCGTCACCGAGTACTGCTACGACTTGAACGACAACCTCGAGAAGGTCTGGGACCCGAACCATCCCAGGGCGACGAACCCGAATCCCACCCAGCTCTACGCCTACGACGAATTGAACCGGCTGACCTCGGTGACGCAGCCCTGGGCCGGAGCCGGGGGAGGAAACGCCGTCACCACCTACGGCTATGACATGCAGGATCACCTGAGCTCGGTGACCGACGCCGAGAGTAACCTCACGACCTACACCTACAGCGATCGCGACCTGATGACCCAGCAGGTCTCGCCGGTCTCGGGGACATCGACCTACACGTATAATGAGCACGGCGAGCAGGCGACGGAGACCGATGCCCGCAACATCGTCACCACACGCACCCCCGACGCCCTCGACCGGGTGACCGCCGTGAGCTATCCCGACCCGACGCTGAACTCGACCTACACCTACGACACGGGTGCGTTCGGCAAGGGCCGCCTGGCCGGCATCATCCGTCACGGCGAGACGCTCGCCTATACCTACGACCGCTTCGGCCGCCTGCTCCAGGATGGCGCTCTCGCCTACACCTGGGACAAGAACGGCAACCGCGCGACGATCACCTACCCGGAAGCGATCACCGCCACCTACGACCACGACTTCGCCGACCGGGAAACGACCCTCACGGTCCAGGTCGGTGCCAACCCGCCGCTGCAACTGGTCAACGGGGCGACCTACGAGCCCTTCGGCCCGCTGAAGACCCTGGTCCTGGGCAACGGTCTGACCGAAACGCGGGCCTTCGACAATCGCTACGCCCCGTCAGAGATCCGGGTGGACGGCACGATCCCGGTGCTGGACTGGTCTTACACGACCGACCCGGTGGGCAACATCACCGGCATCAGCGACCTCCTGAATGCCGACAACAACCGCATCTACGCCTACCAGGACGTCCAATACTTCCTGACGCAGGGCAACGGCCCCTGGGGCCCGAGGAGTTGGACCTACGATCGGATCGGCGACCGTCTCACCGAAACCCGAGGCGCGGCGACCGACACCTATACCTATCCGACCAACACCTCGGGAGGCCGCAACCCGAAGCTGCAATCGGTCGCCCCGCCCACCGGCGAATCCCGCAAGTACGGCTACAACGCGGCCGGCGATAACACGCTGATCTACGACCAGAAGACCCGGCTCGACCTGTTCTACGACGCATCGAACCGTCTGTCCGTCCTGCGCTCGGTCGCGGAGGACACCCGGACCCACCTGCTCTACGACGGCCGTGGCTTCCTGCGCCAGGCCTCGGCAGGAGTGGAGGAATGCCGCCCCGGCGTGACGATTCCGACCTATGACTCGGAAGGCCTGCTTCACCGCCGTGCACATCTCTCTCTGTTCACGCCTGCGGCGCCGCCTCTCGACACCGACACCATCTTCTACTTCGCCGGCCGACCGGTCGCGACCTTGCGGCTCTACTCGACCGGCTCCACACTCGACTACCTGACCACCGACCACCTGGGCACGCCGGTTCTCGCGACGGCGGATACGGGAACGCTGGTCTGGCAGGGCGGCTTTGAGCCGTTCGGTGCCAACTGGAACGGGGCCTCGGGGGCGGGGGTGTTCTTGCGGTTTCCGGGGCAGTGGGTGGATGAGGAGTGGGAGGGTGGGCGGTTGGAGAGCGGGTTGTATTACAACGTGTGGCGGTGGTATGGGTGGGGGGTGGGGCGGTACACCGGCCCCGATCCACTACCGAGCTTTGAGCAGACCTTCGTCTATATCTACGCGAACGACAATCCCCTCTACGTTGTCGATCCTTTAGGCCTCGAGCCGAAGTGCGTCGAGCCCTCTGAGCACCATTACATCGGGCTTGGCTCACTGCTGCATCGGTTGCCAGGACTACACGATCCGGACTACTTCAACCTACTCTGGTACAATACAGACTGCCAGGATTGCAAAAGCCCAACCGACATATCCGTCGCGCCGAACCCATCGCTTGCATTTGGGCCTCCCGGCGCTGGCTGGTTGTACAGCTTGATGAACCCATCAATTGAGTTTCGTGAGAGAACCGGCCGCGGAAACAACCTCCGGATCGGAGTTAGCGTTCAGACGCGATTCACGGGTTGGTCGGGTCCACCGCTTTTTCAAAACATGGGCAAGCTTGTCCTTGTCTGCTACGATTGCAAGTAAAACAAGCTGTGGAACTCCTGACACTGTGATGAAATATCTTTTGGCATTCCTAGCTATAACAGGTGTCGCATTGCTCGGTTGGTTCTTGTATTATGTCTTGGGTCCTACTGTCGATAATCGACTCCAGATTAAAGTCTCAAGAGACTTGGAGGTTCTACGAAGTTACTCCATCGATGGAGTTCCCTTAAGTAGTTTGGTGGCGGAAAAGTACACAATCGAGTCCTGGGTTGCGTATCACGAGGATTGGATTTTTGCAACACGCATTGACTGCTACGCGGTAGACCGGTCGGGCCGATCTCTTCTATTGTCATGGGAAGTACGACATCGAAATCCTCCTCGGGCTTGGATGCCCAAGCGCGATCTGTACATTACTCCTTTGACCCGTTCGGCGGCTGAGCTAGCACCCGAGTTATTGCCCTCGAGCGTTCTTCCGGAGGATCTACCCCTGTCGAGGTATGGGGCTGGCTTGGTTTATGATATTGCTCACGACAGGGCTGCTAACTGAACCATCGAGTACTTCGGTGCCAACCTGATGAACCACAGGTCTCGCCGGTCTCGGGGACATCGACCTACACGTATAATGAGCACGGCGAGCAGGCGACGGAGACCGATGCCCGCAACATCGTCACCACACGCACCCCCGACGCCCTCGACCGGGTGACCTCCGTGAGCTATCCCGACCCGACGCTGAACTCGACCTACACCTACGACACGGGTGCGTTCGGCAAGGGCCGCCTGGCCGGCATCACCCGTCACGGCGAGACCCTCGCCTATACCTACGACCGCTTCGGCCGCCTGCTCCAGGATGGCGCTCTCGCCTACACCTGGGACAAGAACGGCAACCGCGCGACGATCACCTACCCGGAAGCGATCACCGCCACCTACGACCACGACTTCGCCGAGACACCCTGTATGAGCCTGTGCCTACTTGCAGGCGATGCAAGAATGGTGATGATGACGATGAGCGCGGGCCCTGCGAGATTCAGCGCGACCGCTGCCTCGAAAATCCTTGGCAGCCACCCTGGAATCGAAGTCTATACGGTCCACGTAAGAATTGCCTCGACTGCTATTGGGAGTGTCAAAACAAAGGCGGCCTTTGGCCCACTTATAAATGTCCCCTATGAGGAGATTTGATGCTCTCAGATCAGCTGTGGGAACAATGGGTTATGCTGCAGAAGCAGTCTTTTCATTTTGCAGCAAAGAAGGACTATAGCCGTGCCATTGAGGGCCTCAACAGATTTTTGCAAGAACAGGATTCGCCAGAGCTTAGGAGAGAAATTCTCGGCTTGAGAGGCGAGCTAATGGAGCGACAGGGAAGAATCCGAGAGGCCAAAGAAGATTACTTGGCTGCGCACGCTCTGAGCACGCCAGCAACTTACGGAAGGTATGTTCTTGAGCTGATGCTCGCCTCCTTGCACAGGAAGGTGCAGGACTCGGCGGGAGCCAGATCCTGGTTTCTCAAAGCACTCGAGACGGTAGTAGAAGACTCACTGACTTCGGGGGCGACTGCGATCGCTGGCCTTGTCGAGCAAAGAGGGATTGCGGAGTTAACTCCCCGCGAGCGGATACTATGTGAAAAAGCCTTGCAGCAGGCCTGGAGATTGTTTTCGTTGCCTGGTGAGCCAGAACTGGGGAACCTTCACTCCGCATTAAAGGCTCTGGATGATGCCTCTATGCGCCCTCTCCCCTCAACGGGCGTTCATGAGCCTCTCTCGTCGCCCAAGGGACATGAATGATTTAGTCATTGGTGCAATGCAAGACTATATGACGCGTGTCAACGACGCTGAAGGGAACGGAGCCAATCCGCCGCTGCAGTTGGTCAACGTGGCGAGCTACGAGCCGTTCGGCCCGCTCAAGACCCTGGTCCTGGGCAACAGTCTGATCGAGACGCGGGCCTTCGACAATCGCTACGCGCCGTCAGAGATCCGCGTGGACGGCGCGAGCCCGGTGCTGGACTGGTCCTACACGACCGACCCGGTGGGAAACATCACCGGTATCACGGACCTTCCGAACGCCGCCAACAACCGCACCTACGCCTACCAGGACATCCAATACTTCCTGACGCAAGGCAACGGCCCCTGGGGGCCGCGGAGCTGGACCTACGACCGGATCGGCGATCGCCTCACCGAAACCCGAGGCACGGTCACCGACACCTACGCCTATCCAACCAACACGGCGGGAGGTCGCAACCCGAAGCTATTTACGACCAGGGACCTCCGCCGCAGTGTATCTGTCGACTGCAGAGAATGTTTGGGGGCTGCCTATGAAGACTAGTGCTCTCCAGGCCGACAATACGACTCTTGGGCGCCTCATGTCTTGGTATCGGCAGCACTGCGATGGCGAATGGGAAAACGACTACGGCGTCTCTGTCCAGTCGTGTGACAATCCTGGTTGGTGGGTGAAGGTCGATGTGGTAGGCACCGAGTTGGAAGGTAAACCCTTCACTGTAGTGGCGCGCGGGGATGTTAACAGCCTGGACCCAAAGCCTCCCTGGCTACATTGTTACGTTGCTGACCGGATCTTCCATGGACTAGGGGATTCCACTACCCTTGAGGAGATTCTCGAAATCTTCCTGAACTGGGCAGAATCGGCAGAAGCACATTGCCAAGCATGAGCCAAGCCGAGCGTTTGCAGGCAGCTAGTCTGCCGGAGACCGATGCCCGCAACCTCGTCACCACACGCACCCCCGACGCCCTCGACCGGGTGACCGCCGTGAGCTATCCCGACCCGACGCTGAAAACGACCTATACCTACGACACGGGTGCGTTCGGCAAAGGCCGGCTGGCCGGCATCACCCGTCACGGCGAGGCGCTCGCCTATAGCTACGACCGCTTCGGCCGCCTGCTCCAGGACGGCGCTCTCGCCTACACCTGGGACCAGAACGGCAACCGCACGACGATCACCTACCCAGAGCCTGCCGATGACTGCCGGTGCCCGCGTCATGAGCTTTCGAGATAGGAGAAGAAGAAAGTGTCCAATCCTGAATACCGACACGCTCGCGTACCGAGAATCGATTCCGAGAAGTGGGAGGAGCAGCCAGTCTTTCGCGAAACGTTCATGTGGGAGGTGTCCGATCCCGAGCATGCAGCAGCCTTTCGGGTCTTCTCGCGAACGCTATATCTCATGGCTCTGGAAGGCGGCCCCGCCTGGGATGACACCTTCGCCGAGGCCCAAGCCGAGAGCTTACGAGCCGTGATGGCCGATCTCCGGCATTTGCAGGGCTTTCTCACAAGCAGCTACGACGCAGAGGTGGATACTGAGAAGGCGGGCCTCATGACCCCTCGCAAAGAGCGCCTGTGGCGATTCTCAGGCGCTCTTGCCAAGAAGATCGCAACGCTCGCTGACGAAGTCGAGAGAGAAATCCAGGCGAGTCTCGAGGAGGACGACGACGAGACCGAGCTACGCCGCCGGCTGAACGACGCCTGGTATAATGGGGCGTAGAGCCAATCGGCAGGTGATTTACCATGCAAACCAGACACCCCGCCCCCGCCCTCCTCGTCTGCGCTCTCCTCGCAACCGCCCCGGCCCACGGGGAGATCCTGCCGATTAGCACAGAGGCCCAGGTTCCTCTGAATCCAGCCGGATCCCAGGCGGCTCCGGCGACGGCCGTGGCATTCTCAGGTGGCGCCCTCGTCGTCTGGCAGAGCGCGGGTGCCGGGGGCCAGGACACAGATGTGCTGGCGCGCGCCTATGGGCCGGATGGGGCTCCCCTCGGCCCCGAGCTTGTGGTCAATTCCTATCTTCCCGGGTGCCAGCTGAATCCCGATGTCGCCGCGGCGCCAGATGGGACGTTCACCGTGGTGTGGCAGAGCGAGGGCGAAGACGGCGATGGCTCCGGCATCTTCTACCGGCGCTTCTCGACAACCGGGGCTGCCCTGGGAGCCGAAGCCCAGGTGACCAGCACGACGGCGGGCGATCAGCGGTCGCCCCGGGTTGCTCATGACACCGCCGGGAGCTTCGTGGTCGTCTGGGAGAGCTTCGGTCAGGACGGCGACGGCGGGGGTGTGGTGGCGCGCCGCTTCGGAAGCTCGGGTCCTCTGTCTTCCGAAGTCCTGGTGCCCAGCGTCACCGCGGGCGACCAGCGGCATCCGGATCTCGCCTTTCAGCCCACCGGGGAGGTGATCTTCGCCTGGGACGCGCCGGACGGCGACGGCCCGGGGGTCTTCCTCCGTCGCTTCGCGGGGACGCTCGGCACGCCAGGCCCCGCGGTCCGGGCCAACGCCTCGGCCGGCGGCTCGCAAAGCTTCCCCGCGCTCGGCAGCGATGCCTCGGGCAATGTGATCGCGCTGTGGGAAGCCGCCGCGCCGGGAGCCGAGGGCCCAATGATCCAGGCGCGCCGCTTCGACCGCTTCCTGGCACCGTTGGATACCGAGGTTCAGGCGGACGCCGGTGTGGCGGGGGCCGCGTCCCGACCCGTGGTCGAGAGCGCAGGGTCCGGCGACTTCCTTGTGATGTGGGAGGGCGGGAGCGCGAACCAGGGCGGGCCCGGAGTCCTGGTACGAGCGTTCGATTTCCTGGAACAGCCGGCGGTATCGGCAGCCCTCGTACACGCCTCCTTTGCGGGAGAGCAGGGACGCCCAGCTCTGGGGGGCAGCCCGGCTGGGACCTTCCTTGCCGCTTGGCAGAGCCTTGGACAGGACGGCGACGGCTCCGGAGTCTTCGCACGGCGCTTCGCTTTCCTGGGGCACGACTTTCATTCGATCACGCCCTGTCGAATCGTCGACACCCGGCAGAGCAGCGCGCTGCTTTCCGGTCAAGACCGCGTGTTCAACCTGTCCATCCCGATTTCTCAGTGTGGGATCCCGCCGACGGTCCGCGCTCTGGCTCTCAATGTGGTCGTGACGGGAGGGAGTGGAGCCGGGTATGTCACCCTGTTTCCCGGCGATACCGCGGCGCCGGTGGCGACCTCGATCACCTTCGCGGCCGGCCAGACCCTCTCCAATAACACCGTCCTGCCTCTCGCTCGGAACGGAGCTGCCACGGTCGGTGCCCGCTCGCTGGTCGGAGGGAGCGGGCAGGTTCATCTCATCCTGGACGCCGGCGGTTATTTCGAGTGAGGGTGTGGCATCCCCAGCCCAGCCGGTGCTCTCCTGAAGACGACAGAGGGTGGGTCGATTTGCCAATTTTTCGTGCCGTCAGCTCTTGATCCGGTCGCGCAGACCGAGATTGCTGATCAACCGGTGCAGGTAGGTGGGGTTGAGGCCCAGCAGATCCGCGGCTCTCTTGACGTTGCCGTCCGCCTGCTCGATGGCGCTCAGGATCAGACCCTTTTTCGTTTCGTTCAAGGTGTCGTGAAGCGCGTCACCGGAAGCCGGCCGGCGGCGGATGCGGCTTCGAGCACGGCTTCCGGCAGGTCCTCGGGGCGGATCAGCTCATCCTCATCCACCAGGACGGTCGCCCGCTCGACGGCGTTGGCGAGCTCGCGGACGTTGCCGGGCCACAGTTTCCCCTCTCCCGGGAGGGTGGAAGTGCGGGTGGGAGAGGGGGCCAGGGGGTGAGGATCTTTGGGGTGGGGGAAAACTCCGCCTCCGCCCGGCTTTGACGGGACCCCGGGGGAGGGCTGAGGCCGGTTGTTCAAGGATTGCAGAAGGAGCTTGGATTCTTGTCGCGTGCGGTCTCGATGAAGTCGAATACCAGATCGCGGATCTTGATCCCGCCGTTCTCGACGGAGGAATAGCCTCCCTTGACGATGCCGACGACTTGCGGGATGTCGTCGACGAAGTCGAAGAGAGGCGAGCGCTCGGCCTGCCGCTCGCGGACGACGCGCTCGACCAGGGTGCGTTCACCAGGTCGTAGATCTGCACGACGGCGGAGTGGCTCAGGCGGGCCGCCAGCCGGGCCTCGCGGCGGAAGCGTTCCCGCTGCTCGGGGGAGAGCCCGGCGTCCTGCCGCACGCGCTTGATGGCGACGCGGCGCTCCAGGCGGTCGTCCCAGGCGAGGACGACCTCGCCCATGCCACCCCGGCCGATCGGCCGTTCCACCCGGTAGATGCCGATGTGCTCGGTCATGCGCCGCGTCTCCGTCCGCGCGGCGCGCTTGGCCGCGCAGCTTTTTTGACAGACTATATCGTCTCTATCGCGGACGCTCGGGCTCGGGCGTCGAAGAAAGGACAGCCATGAAGATCGCGATCATCGGAACAGGCAGTGTGGGGAGCGCCCTGGGGCGCGGGTTCGCTCGTGCGGGGCACGACGTGGTGTTTGGAGTCCGGGATACGGGGAAGCCGGAGGTCCAGAAGCTGGTCTCCGAGACGGGAGCCCGCGCGGCGTCGGTGGCCGCGGCGGCCTCCGGAGCCGAGGTGGTGGTGCTGGCGATCCCTTGGGGCGGCGCCCAAGACGTGATCCGGACCGCCGACAGCCTCTCCGGCAAGATCGTCTTCGACTGCATCAATCCGCTCAAGCCCGACCTGTCCGGGCTGGATACCGGAGGAGCTCACTCGGCCGCGGAGCAGGTATCGGCCTGGGCTCCCGGCGCGCGGGTGGTGAAGGTGTTCAACTCGACGGGCGCCGGCAACATGGCGGACCCGCACTATGGCGACGACCGCGCGACCATGCTCTATTGCGGCGACGACGCGGGCGCCAAGGAGGTGGCGGCCAAGCTCGCGAAGGATCTCGGCTTCGAGCCGGTAGACGCCGGGCCGCTCTCCGCGGCCTACCTGCTGGAGCACTTCGCCATGCTGTGGATCCATCTCGCCTACGGGGCCGGTATGGGCCGGAACATCGCCTTCAAGCTGATGAGGCGTTGAGCCTTGAAAGCCCTCATCTTCGAGAGAGTCGGACGGATCAACCATGCCTCGGTGGCCGATCCGGAGATCCGCGAGCCGGGCGATGTGATCGTGCGCGTGGAGGCGGCGGCGATCTGCGGCTCGGATCTCCACGTCTACCGCGGCCTGGAGATGGGCCTCGACGCGGGGACCGTGATGGGGCACGAGTTCTCCGGCGAGGTGGTGGAGGTCGGATCGGAGGTCACAGAGCTCCGGCCGGGCGACCGGGTGGTCAGCCCGTTTACCACGAGCTGCGGCGCCTGCTTCTATTGCCGCGCCGGCTTGACCGCCCGCTGCCTGCGCGGCCAGCTCTTCGGCTGGGTGGAGAAGGGGAGAGGCCTGCACGGTGTGCAGGCCGAGCTCGTGCGGGTGCCGCTGGCGCATTCGACGCTGGTCAAGGTCCCCGCGGACGTGCCCGCCGAGACCGCCCTCTTCGCCGGAGACGTCCTGGCGACCGGGTGGTTCGGCGCCGAGACCGCGCACGCCGGTCCGGGAAAGATGGTGGCCGTGGTCGGCTGCGGTCCGGTGGGGCTGATGGCGGTGATCGCCGCCCGTGAGCTGGGGGCCGAGCGCATCTTCGCGCTCGACGCGCTCCACGAGCGTCTGGCCCTGGCGGCGCACTGGGGAGCCGAGCCGGTGGACGTGGCGGACGAGCCGGCCGCCCGGATTCGCGAAGCCACGGAGGGGAGAGGGGCCGATGCGGTCATCGAAGCCGTCGGCAGCCCGCAAGCGACCCGCCTCGCCTTCAACCTGAGCCGTCCGGGCGGGACGATCGCCGCCGTGGGTGTGCACGCCGAAACCCACCTGGCGATCTCGCCGGGCGAGGTCTACGACAAGAACCTCACCTACTGCGCCGGCCGCACCTCGGCGCGAAGCTACATGGAACGGCTGCTGCCGCTGATCCGGTCCGGCCGGTACGACCTGGCGACGCTGATCTCCCACCGGCTCTCCCTGAGCGAGGGGCCGCGCGGGTACGAGGTGTTCGATCGCAAGCTGGAAGGGTGCACGAAGGTGGTGCTGACGCCGTAAAGACCGCCGGCGATTCCTTTTCAGGGCCATCTCCAGTACACTCTGAGCTGCTTTTGTAGTTCAGAGACAGCTTGCTCCGCCGCGGTGTCGCCGCTCCGGAGCTGCTTGGCGAGGGGGTCGTGGAGAAGCCCATCCGAGTTCTCGTCGTCGACGATCATTTCGTGGTACGCAAGGGGGTGTGTGCGCTGCTGGCCGGCGCCGCCGACATTGCGGTGGTGGGCGAGGCGGGCGACGGACGGCAGGCGGTCGACGAGGCGGGCCGCTGCGATCCGCAGGTGATCCTCATGGACCTGAAGCTCCCGGAGATCGACGGGGTCGAGGCGATCCGGAGGATCCTCGCCGCGCAGCCGGCGGTCGGGATCGTGGTCCTGACCAGCACGGAGGCGGAGGACGAGATCCTGGCCGCGATCCAGGCGGGAGCTTTGGGCTATCTCGCCAAGACGTCCGAGTGGGGGGACCTCCTCGCAGCCATCCGGCAGGTCGCCGGTGGGGAAGCCTGGCTGCCGCCGAACCTCACCCACCGCCTGCTGACCTATCTCAAGTCGCGCCCCGCAGCCGAAACGCGGGAGCCGCTGACCGAGCGGGAGAGCGAGGTGCTGGGCTTGTTGGCGCGTGGATGGGGCAACCGCAAGATCGCCCAGGAGCTGGCGATCTCCGAGGTCACCGTCCGCACGCACGTCAGCCGCATTCTCGACAAGCTCGGCGTGAGCAACCGGGTGGAGGCGGCTCTCCATGCCCTGCGGTCGGGACTGGTCCAGTTGGAAGCTCCCTGAATCAGAGCCACCATGAGCCAGCCAGAGATCGAGCGCCGGCCGCGCCTGTGGTTCCAGCGTCTGGTGGACAAGGCCCCGGAAGCTGGGAGCGAGGGGCGGATGCGGGAGCTCGAGCTGCTGGGGCTCGTCAACGGCGTCGTCTTCCTGGCGGCCCTCGTGGTGCTCGTCGGTTCCTTTCCGTTCGCGCTGTCCTCCTTGCGCCTCGCCGCGTTGATCGTCCTCATGGCTTGTTGCGGGTTCGCCCTGTGGCAGCGGCGGCGCTTCTGGGCAGCTCTCGACAGCGAGCTGCAACGGCGCAGGCGGGCGGAACAGGAAGCTCGCGCCGCCGACCACGCCAAGGGCCAGTTCCTGGCCGACGTGAGCCACGAGATCCGCACCCCGATGCACGGAGTGCTCGGCATGGCCGACCTCCTGCTGCGCGGCGAGCTGACGCCGGTCCAGCGCGAGGAGGTGGAAGCGATCCGGACATCCGCCGAAGCGCTCCTCGCCCTGACCAACGACATCCTCGATCTCTCCCGTATCGAAGCCGGCCGCCTGGAGCTCCGGCTCCGCGATTTTCGCCTCCAGGAGCTGGCCGTCAGCGTGGTGCAGCTCCTCGCTCCGCAAGCCGCCGCGCGGGACGTCGACCTCTACCTGCAACTCGCCTCCGAGCTTCAGGGAGTCCTGCACGGCGATCCCGTGCGCCTGCGCCAGGTGCTCCTCAACCTGACGGGCAACGCCATCCGTTTCACGCACCACGGGTCCGTGATCGTGAGCTTCGATCTGGTGAAGGGTGAGAAGGAGGCTCCGGCGATCCGCTGTCAGGTGCGCGACACCGGCGCGGGCATCCGGCCGGAGGTCCAGGCACGGCTCTTCCAGCCCTTCACCCAGTCCGACAGCGCGATCGCCCGCCAGCTGGGAGGGACCGGTCTGGGGCTGGTCATCTCCAAGAGCGTCGTCGAGCTGATGGGGGGCACGATCGGTTTCGAGAGCACCCATGGCGCCGGCTCGACCTTCTGGTTCAAGCTGCCTCTGGTCCGCGCCCAGGGAACCGGCGTTCTCGCACGGCCGGAGGTCCCGGACACCGGACGAGAGACCAAGCGCCGCGCGGCGCGGCATGCTGTTCGTGTCCTCGTGGTGGACGACCACCCGGTCAACCGCACCCTGGCCCTGGCGCAGCTCCGGGATCTCGGCTACCTCGTCGACGTCGCGGAGGGTGGCGAGGCGGCGCTGAGCCTCCTCGCCGGGCGCCCCTACGACGCTGTGCTTCTGGACTGCGCGATGCCGGAGCTCGACGGCTATGAAACCTGCCGCCGGCTGCGCCAGATGGAGACCGACGGCCGGCACGTTCCGGTGATCGCCCTGACCGCTCACGCCATGGAGGGGGAGCAGGAGAAGTGCCTCGCCGCCGGGATGGACGACTTCCTCGCCAAGCCCTACCAGACCGAAACGCTGGCCGCCCTGCTCGACCGCTGGGTGGGGATCGGGACGGCCGCGCCGGAGAGCCAAGATGCCGGGAGGATCGAGGAACGGCTGGCGGAGATGCAGCGTCTCGGGGAGAAGACCGGCGACAAGCTTCTGGAAAGTGTGGTCAAGGCCTTTCTCGACAGGGGGACCGAGGACCTCGAAGCCATGGAGGCCGCTCTCGCTGAAGGGAATGGAGGGACCCTCGCCGCCGCCGCCCACTCCCTGGGCGGGAGCTCCGGCTTCCTGGGAGCCATGGTGCTGGCCGAGCGCTGCTCCGAGCTCCAGGCGCTGGCGCGCCAGGGCGACCTCGCCGCCTGCCCGGCCCCGTTGCAGGCGGTGAAGCGCGAGTTCCGGCTCATTGCAGGGAGGCTGGCGCCGTCGTGATCCGCCCGGGCGACCGGATCGGTCATCTCCGGATCGACGGCTCTCTCGCCGAAGGAGGGATGGGCGCCGTCTTCATCGCTTTCGACGAAAAGCTCGAGCGCCAAGTCGCCCTGAAGGCGATCCGCAGCGACCAGCTGAGCGCCGGGGCCCGCGCCCGCTTCCTGCTCGAGGCCCGCCTCCTCTCCCAGCTCGACGACCCCAACATCTGCCGCATCTACGGTTATCTGGAGAGCGAGCAGGGCGACTTCCTGATCCTGGAGCTGATCCGCGGCCGCACCCTGCGCGAGGCCCTGCGCCAAGGGGTCGATCCCGGCGCGCGGCTCGCGATCGCCGAGGCCGTGGCTCGCGCTTTGGAGGCGGCCCACGAGAAGGGCATCGTCCATCGCGACTTGAAGCCCGGCAACGTGATGCTCACCGAAGACGGCGGGGTCAAGGTGCTGGACTTCGGCCTCGCCCGCTCGGAGACCATGAATGCCGGGGACGAGAGCGCATCGCTCCCGGAGGCCCCGCTCCCGGTCCAGGCTTCGGCCGGCGCCGCCTTCTGGATGCCCTCGGTGGCGTCCCGCACCGCTCTGGGAGCCCTGGTGGGCACTCCCGCCAGCATGAGCCCCGAGCAGGCCCGCGGCGCGCCGGCCACCGCGGCCAGCGACGCCTACGCCCTGGGCCTGCTGCTCCAGGAGCTGTTCACCGGCCGGCCGCCCTACGAAGCCGGGCTGTCCGAGCACCTGCTGCTGATCAAGGCCGCCGACGGCGACACCCTGCCCGTCGAGGGGGTTCGGGATGCGGACTTGGCAGCCCTCATCCGGCGGCTCAAGGCCCTGGCTCCGGAGGCGCGGCCCACCGCCGCCGAGGCCGCCGAGCGGCTCGCCTGGATCCGCGGCAAGCCGGGCCGGCGCCGGCGGCGGCTCCTCGCAGCGGCCGTGGCGGGGCTGTTCATCCTGGGCGGCGTCAAATACACCCTCGACCTGCGGCGGGAGCGGCAGCTCGCCGTCGAGGCCCGCAACGAGGCCGAGCAGGTCACCGGATTCTTGGTCGATCTGTTCCGGGTTTCGGACCCCGAGCAAGGCCGCGGCCCCACCATCACCGCCCGCGAGATCCTCGACCTGGGTGCGGGGCGGCTCGACCGCGAGCTGGCCGGCCAGCCGCGGGTGAAGGCGCGGATGCTCCAGACGATCGGCACGGTCTACCAGCAGCTCGGCCTCTACGACCGGGCGGAACCCCTGCTGCGACAGGCCCTGGAGACGCGGAGGAAGCTCCTCGGCGGCGACAGCCTGGAGATCGCCGAGAGCCTCGAGAGCCTCGGCCGCCTCGACGACCGCCAGGGCCGCTATGCGCAAGCCCGGCCTCTCCTCGAGCGCTCGCTCGCGATCCGCGAGGCCGCCCTGGGTCCGGAGGATCCGCAGGTGGCCCAGAGCCTCGATGCGCTGGCCGGCCTCGCTTTCTCCGAGGGGGATTACGATCGCGCCAAGTCCTTCTGGCAGCGGGCCCTCGCCGTGCGCGAGAAGGCCCTGGGCCCTCGCCATCCCCAGGTCGCCGAGCTCCTCGACCGTCTCGCGCTCACCCACCTGCGGACGGGGGACAACGCGGCGGCGGAGCAGCTGTTCCAGCGCGCTCTGACCCTGCGGCGAGAGGCCCTGGGCGCTCGCCATCCGCAGGTGGCCGAAAGCCTCGCGAACCTCGCCAACTTCTACCGCCAGCACGGCGATCCGGCGCGGGCCGAGCCTCTGTACCGGCAGGCGTTGGAGGTGAACGAGAAAATCCTCGGCCGCGAGCATCCCAAGGTCGCCCGCAACCTCTACAACCTGGGCCTCTGCCGGATCGACCGGGGCGACTACGCCGAGGCCGAAACCCTCCTGCGCCGCGCCCTGGACATCCAGCGCAAAACCCTCGGTCCCGGCCATCCCGAGGTCGCTTCCAGCCTCAACAGCCTGGCAACCCTCGCGCATCGCCGGGGCGACGTGGCCCAGGCCGAGTCGCTCTACCGGCAGACGCTCGCCATCCAGGAAGGAGCTCTGGGTCCCGACCACCCCAGCGTCGCGTACACGCTGATGAACCTGGGCCTGCTGCTCGCCGAGCGGGGCGATCTCGCTGGGGCCGAGCCCCTCTACCGGCGGGCGATCGCGATCTGGGAACAGCGTCTCGGCCCGGATCACCCGCTCGTTGCGCAGGCCCTCGGCAACCTCGCCGCCCTGCGGCGCGACCGGGGGGATTCTGCCGAGGCCCGGGCGCTCTATCAGCGCGCCATCGACGCCACCCGCAAGCGCCTCGCCGCCGATCCGGACAATCCCGGCGAGCGGCAGCTCCTGGCCCAGACCCTGGTGGAGATCGGAAAGCTGGAGAGAGACCTGGACCAGCGGGAGCGCGCCGAGGCGAGCTGGCGCGAGGCCGTCACTCTGATGGCGCCGCTGACCGCCGACACCGGGGCGGTGGACTTCCTCGACACCCACGCCCGCGCCCTCCTCTACCTCGGCCGGGTCGACGAGGCCCGCCCGCTGGTGAAGGCCCTCCAGGCCCGCGGCTGGAACGACGCCGAGCTCCAGGAGCTGTGCCGCAAGCACGGCCTGTAGTTGTCTTTCGAGCAGGTTTCCAGTACACTCGCAAACTGATTTTGCAGCGCCTAGAAGATTGACGTTCATTTGGCGAGAGGGTCTGCTCTCAGGTACTCCGGCAACGCGGTCGTGGGCTCGATGCGCTGGCATGGCGAGATCGGCGCCCGAGAGCCATGGCCGGCGTTGAGGAATGCAGGACCCTCTTTCAAGGAGAGCCGTATGAACGCCAATGAGAAGCCTTTTCGACGCAGCCCTGTCGTCCTCCTGCTTCCGCTCAGCGCCGCCAGTGTCGCCGATCAGATCTCCGCGCACTGTGAAGGTCTGTCATGAAGAGTCCCGTCCGAGTCCTCATCGTCGACGATCACTTCGTGGTCCGCAAGGGCGTGTGCGCGCTGCTGGCCGGCGCCGCCGACATCACGGTCGTCGGTGAGGCGGATGACGGGCGGCAGGCGGTAGAGGAGGCGGGCCGCTGCGATCCCCAGGTGATCCTGATGGATCTGCAGCTCCCCGAGGTCAATGGGGTCGAGGCGATCCGGAAGATCCTCGCCGTGCGGCCGGAGGTCGGGATCGTCGTCCTGACCGGTACCGAGGTGGAGGCGGACGTCCTGACAGCGATCTCCGCGGGGGCTCTGGGCTATCTGGCCAAGACTTCGCGGCGCGAGGACTTCCTCGAGGCCATCCGTCAGGTCTCCCGGGGGGAGGCCTGGCTGCCCCCGCGGCTCACCCGCAAATTACTGACCTACCTCAAGCTGCAGCCCGCCTATGGGACGCGAGAGCTGCTCACCGACCGGGAGAACGAGGTGCTCGCCCTGCTGGCGCGCGGCTGGAGCAACCGGAGCATCGCCCGGGAGCTCTCGATCGGCGAGGTGACGGTCCGCACGCACGTGAGTCACATCCTGGACAAGCTCGGTGTGAGCAACCGGGTGGAGGCTACCCTCTATGCGCTGCGGTCAGGGCTGGTGCAGCCGGAATCCTCTTGAGCCGGCTTGTAGCTCCCACCCTTTGGGGTGGGGTCCGCTCAACAAAACGTGGAGAGAAGAATCAGCTTTTTGTCGGACGACAAGCCGCCCGCTTCTGCTATCCTGATCGTCAGGGTTCCCCCAACAATCCAAAAGGAGTCCGAGTATGAAAGTATGTCTCTCTCTCGCCTTTGCTATGCTTCTCGTCTGTTCCGGCGCCTCCTTGGCCCAGACCCCGGACGGGCAGACCCCGGCCATGGAAACGGTCTGCGACGTCGAGTCCGGCGCCGCCTTCGGCCTCTGCAACGCCTACTGTGAGGCCATGGACTGCGAGACCGCCAACCCCGCCGCCTCGGCGACCGCCTGTGGCAAGGTGCGGGACCAGTTCAAGCGCATCGCCGGTCATGACATGCCCTGCGAGAACGCCTGCCCCTGCCAGGCGATCCCCGAATTCAACGCCGCGCTGGCCGGCCACACCTTGGAGTGCGGAGGCAACTCTGGCAACGGCATCAGCCTGCTTACCGATACCGGCTTTGTCGAATCCAAGGAGGATCCGAGCTCGCCGACCGGCGGCAGCTGCAGCGTCCTTTCGACAACGCCGCAGATCGTCCTCAACATTACTCTCGAGGAAGTCGCTGCCTGCACCCAGTTGCTCCTCGAGCACTGCACCCCCGAGTAACGGGATCCCGGCGGGGCGGCTGAGGGGGGGCCGCCCCAGCGCGGCCGCGAGGTCGCCCGCACGAGCGGCGCACGGCCGGCGGCCCAGATCGAGGACTTCGTGCGGCAGGCCCTCCGGTAAGCCCCACCCAAAAGGGTAGGCCCTCGTCATACACCTGGAGGACGACACATGGGCAAGCCCTCTCTAAGATGGTGCCAATTCCTCTCGACCCATTGGGGCGAGGTTGATCTTCCAGGGAGGCAGGAAGCATGTCCGATCTTCGTCCCAGAGTCCTTCTCGCCGATGACCATCCGATGATGCTCGCGGGCTTGCGCAAGCTGCTCGAGCCGGAGCTCGAAGTCGTCGGAACGGTGATGGACGGCCAGCTACTCCTCGCCGCCGCCGAGCGCCTGCGGCCCGACCTCGTCATCACCGACATCGGGATGCCCGGTCTCGACGGCATCGAGGCCACGCGCAGGCTCCAGGCGTCCCTCCCTGGTGTGAAGGTCCTGATCCTGAGCATCCACGCCGAGCCTTCCTGCGTGCAGGCGGCGTTCGCAGCCGGCGCTTGGGGTTATCTGCCCAAGACCTCGGCTCCCGAGGAGATCGAACGCGCCGTGCGTGAGATCCTCGCGGACCGGTTCTACGTCAGCCCGGCGGTGGCCCGTGCCGCCATCGGCACGGCGCGGGGCTGCGAGAGCCCGCCGCCGGTGGACGGCGAGACCCTCACCCAGCGCGAGCAGGACATCCTCCGCCTGTTGGCCGAAGGCATGGGCAACAAGCAGATCGCCCGGCGGCTCGGCGTGGCGGTGACGACGGTCCGCACCCATCTGAGCAGCGTCTACGAGAAGCTGCGCCTGGAAAGCCGGGTGGAGCTGGCGCTCTATGCCGCGCAGATTCCGGGCATGGCTGCCTAAAACCCAATACCGTTCGCTTTGCGCCGGAAGTCGGGTCTTGCGCCCGCTGGGAGCGCCGGCATCCTTGCCGGCTCGTCCTGGGTGAGGAAGCGCAGGAAGACGTTGGTGTCGACAAAAACCCTAGGCATCGGGTTTGGCTCGCGCGCGGCCCCGCGCCGCCGCGACCTGGCGGCGAATAGTGCTGAAATCTTCGGGCCGGTTTTTCGGCTGCACAGAGCCTTGGAGATCGAGGATGGTGCGGTGGACGGGCTTCAAGACGATCTCCTCTCCACGCAGATGGAAGGAGATCCGATCTCCGAGGTGCAATCCCAGTCGATCTCGCAGGGGCTTGGGAATGGTGACCTGGCCTTTACGAGTGAGAGTCGAGTAGGACATGGATGTTTTGGTAGGACCTCCTTGTTCTGCTAGTACCACGTGGCCCGCGCCCCTGTCAAGGGCCCCTGGCGCGGGGGAAGGCGGGCAGGGCCTGTCAAAGTCATCGTGGTGGAGAGAGGGGGGCCAGGGGGCGAGCCTCTCTGATGGGCTCTCCCGGCCGTCTTTTCTCAGCCGAGGGGTTTCCGCAGCGCTCCCCGTCCAAACGGGTAGGCTCTCCCTCCTCTCCAGAGAGGAGGCGGAGACCGCAAAAATCATCGCTCGCGACGATCGACACGCCTCCGCGCAGGCACTACCCTGGCAACAGCTCGGGATGGCCAGGTCGAAACGGTTGACGGACGCCGGGCTCGAGCGGAATACCCCTTCCCTTACGGAGACAATCATGAAAAAGAACCTCGTTCGTTTCGGTCTCACCCTCTTCGCCGTGGCGCTCCTGATGATCGTGAGCGCCGGCTCAGCCGCCGCGGAAACCCAGACGTTCCGCGACCAGACCAACTTCACGATCTTCGTCCCCTGCGCGAACGGCGGACTCGGAGAAGACGTGGACGGCATCCTCAAGGTCCATGCCGTCTTCGGAATCACGGACGATGGCGCCGGCGGTTCCCACCTTCATCTCAACTTCAAGCTTCAAGGGGTCGGCATCGGCAGTGTGACGGGCGATTCCTACCAGTTGCATGCCGATTTTCCGGAGTTCGAGATCTTCCCCGAACGCGCTAACGACAACGCCGGGGGCAGCTCCAACATAGGGATCAACATCGGTGTCGATGCCATCGGCATGGGCGACGCGCCGAACTTTCACGCGACCTTCCGCTTCCAGGGCACCATGAATGCCAATGGCGTAATCACCATGGAAAAGGGCCTGATCACCGAGACCTGCAACTAGCTGCCACGCGACCTTCAACGTCCCGAGCGCAGTCCAACCCTGACTGACGCTCGGAGCACACCAACCCTTCGAGGCGGGGAACGCCTCCATCCACGGCCGGGAAGCGCCTCTGCTGGCTTTCCCGGCCGCCTTTTTCACCGAGCAACCAGCCCGCAGCACTCTCGCATGACAAGGAGATTCCAATGAAGATCCCTATGAACGATTCGTTCCCCGCCCAAACCCGGAAAGCCGGCCTTCTCGCGGTGGTGCTCGCCGTCCTGCTCGCTCTCGCGAGCTCGACGGCCTGGGCCCACGACGAAACCCCCGGCTCGATCGAGGTCTATCTGCACGGCCTGGTCGACGACGGCGCGATTACCGAGGTGCAGCACGAGTACATCGAGCACCACTACGCGGCCGGCCACCTGGAGAAGCTCGTCCGGTGGCTGAATGCGCAGGAGAGGCGCAAGAAGCTCTCGCCGGACATGAATCTCTATCTCAAGGCCCTCCTCGGCCTCGCCGCTCCGGACCCGACGCCCGCGGCGGCGGCGCCGGCCGACTACACCGGCAACGGCAACGTCACGAAGTTGGGCCAGCTCGATTCGCAGCCGCCGAGCCCGTACTACGGCGACAACTCCTCGACCGGCACGCTCTACAACGGCATCTGGGGCTACGCGGCCGGCACGCGGGAATATGCTCTCCAGTGCAACAGCTTCGGCCTGCACATCATCGACGTGACCGACCCGGCGGCTCCTTTCCAGGTCCAGTACATCGACATGTCGGGTGGCGTCAGCCCGCCGAAAGGCCGGATCTGGCGGGACGTCGACATCCACCGCGACCCGGTTTCCGGAAAAACCTATGCGTACGTCGGTGCGCAGGCGAATGGCAATTTCTGGGTCGTGGACCTCTCGTATCTGTCCGATTCGGCCCCGCACGGCGTCGATTCCAATCCGATCCCGCCGGCGGGCATCGCCGACCGGGGCCGCACGAACTACGGCCACACCGTCTTCGTCAATGAAGACCTGGGCCTGCTGTTCTTGAACACGGCCAACAATGCCTCCACGCTCGGCTGCCAGATCTTCGACCTGCTGCAGAATCCATTCGATCCGCCGCTCCTCCCGAGTTGGACCGGCAGCGGCCACGACTGCCATGACAGCTTCACCCGGTCGAACGTCCCGGGATCGGGCGGCAAAGACCTGCTCTACGCGGCGGAGGGATATGCGATCCGCTACCGGATCCTCGATATCACCAACGTCCGCACCGGCGGGACGCCCACGCTCGTGGGAGAGTCGCCCACGGTCTCCGGCATCTACGCGCACAGCAACTGGCTGGACGACGATTCGCACTATCTCTACGCGTTCGAGGAATTCAACGTCCGCGACATCGGCGTCTACGACGTCTCGAACCCGGCGAGCCCGACGCAGGTGACGGCGTTCCAATGGTCGGGCGATGCCACGGGCAACTCCCGCATCCACAACGGCCAGGTCCGTGGTAAATATCTGATCACCGCCTACTACGAAGCCGGCCTGCGGGTGTTCGACATCTCGAACCCGGCCAATCCGGTGGAGGTCGGGAAATACGAAACCTGGCGCGATCCCGATGGCGATGGCACGTTCGACAAGACGATCACCGGCAATTACAACGGCGCCTGGAACATCCATGTGTTCCTCCCGTCCGGCAACGTCCTCCTGTCGGACATGAGGTCGGGCACGTTCATCTTCCGGGTCGACCCCATCGCGGCGCCGGGCGCGACCAGCGGGCTCTCGGCCACGCCGGGGAACGGGCAGGCCGCCCTCACCTGGTCGGCCGCGAGCGGCGCAACCGGCTACGGCGTCCACCGCGGCACGACGAGCGGCGGCCCCTATACGACCATCAAGAGCAACATCGTGGGGACGAGCTACACCGACACCGGTCTGACCAATGGGACGACGTACTTCTATGTCGTGACCGCGACCAACGCCGAGGGCGAGGGCGCGAGCTCGAACGAGGCGCAGGCCACGCCGGCGGCCCCCGCCACACCGACCACCACCACGCTGACCTCCGCTCCCAACCCCTCGACGTCCGGGCAATCAGTCACCTTTACGGCGACCGTGACCTCCGGCTCCGGCGTGCCCGCGGGCACCGTCACCTTCACCGAAGGAGCGACCGTCTGGGCCTCCGGCGTCACCGTCGACGGGACCGGCCACGCCGCCTTCAGCACGGCGGTGCTGGCGGTGGGTAGCCACACCCTCACCGCCGCCTTCACGGGCGCCGGCATATGGCAAAACAGCAGCGGTGACGACAGCGGCGCGCCGCAGGTCGTCAATGCGGCTCCGGCCACCACGACCTTCACCTCCGTCGCAGCCCAGGACGGCTGGGTGCTGGAGTCGGGCGAGACCACCAACGCCGGTGGCTCGATCGACGCCACCGCCACCACCACCAGCGCACTGCGGGTGGGTGACGACAACAAGGACAAGCAGTACAAGGCGGTCGTTTCCTTCGACACCTCGTCGATCCCCGACGGCGCCACGATCCTCTCGGTGACCCTGCGCCTGCGCCGCGGCACGGTCTCCGGCACCAACCCCTTCACCACCCACGGCACCTGCTGGGTGGACGTCCAGACGGGCGGCCTCTCCGGCTCGACGACTCTCCAGACCGGCGACTTCCAGGCCGCGGCGACCGCCGTCCAGGCCACCAGCCTCACCAACGCCGCCACGAACGGCGCGTGGTCCGAAGGCAGCTTGAACGCCGCGGGTCTCGCGGCCGTCAGCAAGACGGGCACGACGCAGCTCCGCGTCTATTTCAACCTCGACGACAACGACGACACGGGCAACGACTTCATCGGCTACTACTCGGGCGACAACACGACCGCGGCGAACCGGCCGCAGCTCGTCGTGACGTACCAGTAGGGAGACATCCCGCGCCCGCCCGCCCTTCCGGTCGGCCGGATCGGGGGGCGGGCTGGCTCTTGCCTCACCGAACCCTTCTACAACAGCACGGACGGAATCACACTCACCCACTTCCCTGACCTTGCGTTCTCTGTCCTCGAGGACGGCCAATGGTCCTGTGGCGAGGCCTTTTTAATTTTTGGTGGGACCCGACTGCCGGTCTCGCCGGAGCAGGGCCAGTACTGTGCCAGCCTGCTGGAGCAGGCGGCAGCCAGCCAGGGGGTGACCTGCGAGCCGCCGCCCGTCTAAGTCGCGTCGCGAAAGTAGACCCGCACCGGGATGGCAGTTTTGCGGACCGGGGGGGCGGCCCGGCGCCCGCCCCCCCAACCCGCTCCAACCAAAAGAACAAAGGGAGAGCCGCCGGTCGTGGGGGAGCTCGGGCTCTCGGCGCGTTTTCCTCTCTTTCAGGCACCCCCTCTTCTAGAGGAGGTGTGCAATGAAAATCGCGAAGACCAGTGGAATGATGTGCGTTCTGCTGCTCGGCGTCCTCGCCGGGTTCGGTCCGCAAGGCGTGGCCTGGGCGACGAGCTATACGCTGACCACGACCGTGACGACGGACGGTGTGCAGTCGCTCGCCGGAGGCTCTCTGAGCATCTCCTGCCGCGCCTCGTCCAGCTCGCCATGGACGTCGTGCGGCAGCTCGGTGGCGGCCGGCACGGAGGTGTCGATCGATGCCATCGCCAACCAGGACTACTGGTTCATGTGGTTCACCAGCAACCCGTACCTCTCCGGTTGCACGACAATCAACTACGGCTGGGGCTGCTTCTGCGCCAACCCGATCACGCACTGCGGTTTCACGATGCCGTCGAGCAACGTGAACCTCAACGCCGAGTTCCAGGCGCCGTAGCCCGGGGTGGCGATCGAGCTCCGTAGGTGACCAAGGCCGGGTCCTTGCGAGGGCCCGGCCTTCCCTCGCGTCCTCCTCCCAAAGGAGGACCCCTCCCTCCTCCCTGGAGAGGAGGCGGAGGCCGCAAAGATCCTCCCTCGCGAGGATCGACACGCCTCAGCCCAGGCACTACGCTGAGCTGTAAGCTCAGAGAAGGTTTCACCAGGCGACTCCTTGTGGCGCAGCCTGCCAACCCGCGCGGGTCTCCTGGAAACCGGGAAAAAGGAGAATCGTCATGAAAACCCTGCTGGGGCTGATGCTCGCGCTGCTGTTCGGGCTCGGCCTGGCGGCTCCCGCCGCCGCACAGCCCACCAAAGAGACCGGCACCTACAAGATCTCGAACGTCTTCGACGCCCGCACCCGCTCGGCCATCGCCGCCACCGGTGCGGACATCTTCGAGGTCGGTCACGACTACGTCCTCGTCGAGGCCACGGGCCGCGAAGCCAGGGCCTTGAAGCGTCTGGGCCTGAAGCTCGTGCGGTTCAGGACGCAGGAGGAATTCCTCAAGGCCTTTCCGCCAGCCGACTCGGCCTACCACGACTACGCCGAAATGGTGGCCGAGCTCCAGCAGGCCGCGTTCGACCATCCGGCGATCTTCTCGCTGTTCTCCATGGGCCTGTCATATGAGGGGCGCACGGTCTGGGCCGGCAAGATCTCGGACAACGTGGGCGTCGACGAGGACGAGCCCGAGGTGCTCCTCACGCATCATCAACATGCCCGCGAGCACCTGACCGTCGAGATGGCCCTCTATACGCTCCACATGTTGACCGACGAGTACGGTGTCGATCCAGAGATCACCAGCCTGGTGGACGGCCGCGAGATCTGGATCGTCTTCGACATGAATCCGGACGGCGGAGAGTACGACATCGCGACCGGCACCTATGCCTCCTGGCGCAAGAACCGCCAGCCCAACGCCGGCACGAGCGCCATCGGCACCGACTTGAACCGCAACTGGGGCTACAAGTTTGGCTGCTGCGGCGGCAGCAGCGGCACGCCGAGCAGCGAGACCTACCGCGGCGCCTCAGCCTTCTCCGCCCCCGAAACCGACGTGGTGCGCGACTTCGTGGACAGCCGGGTGGTGGGCGGCAAGCAGCAGATCACGACCAGCATCGACTTCCACACCTACGGCGAGCTGGTCCTCTGGCCCTACGGCTATACCTTCACCGACGTGCCGGCCGACATGAGCCAGGACGACCACGATGTCTACGTGACGATGGGCCAGGCCATGGCGACGACGAACGGCTATACGCCGGAACAATCGAGCGACCTCTACATCACCGATGGAACGATCGACGACTGGACCTACGGCGTCCACCACATCTTCACCTACACCTTCGAGATGTACCCGGTGGGCTCGCCAGGCTTCTATCCTCCGGACGAGGTGATCCCGGCCCAGACCTCCCGCAACCGCGCGGCGGTCCTCTATCTTCTCGAGCAGTCTGCCTGTCCGTACGCCGTGATCGGCAAGCAGGTCGAGTACTGCGAGACGCTGCCGGGCGCTCCGGGCGCGCTCTCGGCCACGCCGGGCAGCGGACAGATCAGCCTCGCCTGGACGGCCGCGAGCGGCGCCACCGGCTATAGCGTCCACCGCGCAACGGTGAGCGGCGGGCCCTACACGACCATCCAGAGCAACTGGACCGGCACGAGCTTCACCGACACTGGTCTGACCAACGGGACGACGTATTACTACGTGGTGACCGCGACCAACGGAGTGGGGGAGGGACCGAATTCGAACGAGGCGTCGGCAACACCGGTGGCTGCACCGACCGTCGTCACTCTCACCTCGGTCGCCGCCCAGGACGGCTGGGTGCTGGAGTCGACCGAGACCTCCAATGCCGGCGGCTCGATCGACGCCACTGCCAACACCACCAGCGCCCTGCGGGTGGGCGACGACAACAAGGACAAGCAGTACAAGGCGGTCGTCTCCTTCGACACCTCCTCGATCCCCGACGGCGCCACGATCGTTTCAGCCACCTTGCGCCTGCGCCGTGGCACGGTCTCCGGCACCAGCCCCTTCACCACCCACGGCACCTGCTGGGCCGACGTCCAGACGGGCGGCTTCTCTGGCTCGACCACTCTCCAGACCGGGGACTTCCAGGCCGCGGCGACCGTCGTCCAGGCCACGAGCCTCACCAACGCCACCACGAACGGCGCCTGGTCCGAAGGCAGCCTGAGCGCAGCGGGCCTCGCGGCCGTCAGCAAGACGGGGACGACGCAGCTCCGTGTCTATTTCAACCTCGACGACAACGACGACACGGGCAACGACTACATCGGCTACTACTCGGGCGACAACACGACCGCGGCGAACCGGCCGCAGCTCGTGGTGACGTACCAGTAGGGCGGCGCCCGGCGTGAACCGGGGCTGTGCTGCGGCGCGGGCCCCGGCTTCTTTCGCCCGCCCCAGGCACCATGATGTAAGAGGGTAGGAAGAATCCAAGACTGGAGGATGAGACCATGCCTCGATCGAAGAAGGTCCGGAATATCTTTTTTTTGCTGCTTGCCGCCATCTGCCCCTGCCTCATGGCCCAGGGCTCCCGGAACCTGGAGGAGCGGGCGGCCACCGTCATCTCGCTCAATTCCAGCGTCATCGACACCAGCCTTCCGGAGCCCCTGCTCCCCAAGGCTCTGCGCGCCCGTCCCGCGGAACCGGGCGAGGGCGAAATCGTTCTGGTGAAATTCCCGCGGCCGGTGACGGCTCGCCAGGTCCAAGCCCTGCGCGCCGCCAGCCTGCGGGTCTACACCTATCTGCCGTATTACGCGTACCTGGTGAAGCTGCCGGCCGGCGCGGCGACGAAATCGCTCCTCACCAGCCTGGGCGCCTCCTGGTCCGGCCCGTTCCATCCCGCCTACAAGATCTCCCGCGACATCGCCGCCGTGGAGCCCGGAGAGACAGGCGCCGCGGTGAAGGCCCAGGACTACCGGCCGGTGATGATCCACATCCTGCCCGACGCCGATCTCTCCGCGACGGTGCAGGCGATGCGGGACCTGGGAGCGCAGGCGATCGTGGGAGTCGGCCGCGGTCCGTCCTTCTCCCGCGTCCGGCTGCTCCTGACCCCGGCCGAGATCGCCGCTCTGCGCGAGCCCCTCGCCGCGCTCTCCGATGTCTTCTGGATCGAGCTCGAGAGCCGCAAGACCCTGCTGAACGACACCACCATCTGGGTGGGCCAGTCGGGCCTCTCCGGCGGCCAGACGACGCCCATCTTCAGCCAGGGGATCTTCGGCGAAGGGCAGACCGTGGCGATCATCGACACCGGGATCGATCCCGACATGTGCTTCTTCCGTGATACGGCCCTGGGCCTGCCCCCCACCAACGTCTGCAACGGCGGCACCATGGTGAGCACCGCCCAGCGCAAGGTCCTCGCCGTGGATTTCCTGGCCACCAGCGAGTGCAACGGCGGCATCGCGGGCAACGAGTGGGACACCCACGGCCACGGCACCCACGTGGCCGGCACCGTGGCGGGCGACAACTTCGCCAACCTGCTGACCCACGACACGGCGGACGGCATGGCCCCAGGGGCGAAGCTGGTCATCCAGGACGCCGGATTCCTGACCGACAACTGCGCCGACCTGCCGGGCCTCGGCTGCCCGGTGGTGGACCTGAAGCCGCTCTTCCAGCAGGCCTACGACCAGGGCGCGCGCCTCCACACCAACTCCTGGGGTGACAACGAGAACGGTGCGGTGCAGAACAACTACACCGTGGGCAGCCAGGACGTGGATCAGTTTCTGTGGGACCACAAGGACGACCTGATCTTCTTCGCCGCCGGCAACGCCGGTCCGGGCGCCGGCACCGTCGGCAGCCCGTCGACCAACAAGAACGGCGTCTCCGTGGGCGCCACCCTGCGCGGCACCAGCGCCGAATCCATGGCCTCGTTCAGCAGCTGCGGCCCGACGATCGACGGCCGCGTCAAGCCCGATATCACCATCCCCGGCTCCTCCATCGTCTCGGCCGGCAACGACGGCAACATCACGAGCAACAACTGCGGCACGGCCACCATGTCCGGCACCAGCATGGCCTCCCCGGGCGCCACGGGCTTGACGGCGCTCATCCGCCAGTACTACACCGACGGGTGGTATCCCACGGGAAGCGAGGTCTCGACCGACGGCTTCACCCCCTCGGCAGCTCTGCTCAAGGCTACGCTCGTCAACTCGGCGGTGAGTATGGCGAACACCACCGCCATCCCTGCCAACTGCCAGGGCTGGGGGCGCATCCTGCTGGAGAACGCCCTCTATTTCACCGGCCAGCCCCGCAAGCTGTGGGCGAGGGACAACGACACCCCCTTCGCCACCGGCTCCACCAACGAGGACCGCACTTACAACTTCAGCGTCTCCAGCAGCGCCGAGCCGCTCAAGGTCACCCTGGCGTGGACCGACTTCCCGTCGACTCCGGCGGCGAGCGTCAACTTGAACAACGACCTCGACCTGCGCGTCACCGGCCCCGGGGGCACGCTCTGGCTCGGTAACGTCTTCTCGGGCGGCGTCTCGGCGACGGGCGGCGCGGCGGACCGGCGGAACAACCTGGAGCAGGTGCTGCTGGCGGCTCCGGCCACCGGCACCTACACCGTCACCGTGCGCTCGTTCAACGTGCCCGACGGCCCGCAGCCCTTCGCCGTCGTGGTGACCGGTGCGCTCGGCTCGACGTGCACCCTCAACAGCCAATGCGATGACGGCCTCTTCTGCAACGGCGCCGAGACCTGCAACGCCGGCCTCTGCCAGGCGGGCAGCGATCCGTGCAGCCCGCTCTCCTGCAACGAGAGCACCGACACCTGCTTCGCCAACCCCACGACGGTGACCTTCACCTCCGTCGCCGCCCAGGACGGCTGGGTGCTGGAGTCGACCGAGACCTCCAACCTCGGCGGCTCGATCGATGCCAACGCCGGCACCACCAGCGCGTTGCGGGTGGGTGACGACAACAAGGACAAGCAGTACAAGGCGGTCGTCTCCTTCGACACCTCGGGCGTCCCCGACGGTGCCACGATCGTCTCGGCGACCCTGCGGCTGCGCCGCGGCACGGTCTCCGGCGCTAATCCCTTCACCACCCATGGCACCTGCTGGGCCGACGTGCAGACGGGCGGCTTCTCCGGGTCGACGACGCTCCAGACGGGTGATTTCCAGGCCACCGCGACCGTTGCCCAGGCGGCGAGCCTGACCAACGCCGCCGCGAACGGGGACTGGTCGGAAGGCAGCTTGAACGCCGCGGGTCTCGCAGCCATCAGCAAGACGGGGACGACGCAGCTCCGCGTCTACTTCAACCTCGACGACAACGACGACACGGGCAACGATTTCATCGGCTACTACTCCGGCGACAACAATACCGCCGCCAACCGCCCACAGCTCGTGGTGACCTACCAGTAGCCCCACGCGACTGAATCGGGTTGTTAGGCGCGAGAGCAAGGCTCCGCCCGTTCATATCCTCTCAAGCGATGACGCGGCCTCCTCTCTAGGGAGGAGGCGGAGCCGTTCAAAAATCCTCTCCAGGGCGGATAGACGCGGCTCAGGCCGAGCTCTATTGTAGGCGTCGTCATTCCTTCCAACCGGAGAGGAAAGCAGAGGACGCAGGTACGTCCGGAGGCGCAATGCCGCAATCCGACAGCAGAAACTCGTTCAAATCGTCGCCACTTTTGTGGACGGCAGCTCTTCTTGCCGTGCTCATCGCACCCTCGCTTGGCGCTGCGGAGACGGCGACCCTCGTGGCCGCACCCGCGGCCAGACCCGACACCGCCGCCGACGTGGTGTGCGATGGGAGCGCTACTGCCGTAGCGGCCGAGCGTCAGCGCTTCTTTGCGACCGCGGATTGGGGCGTCGTGGAGGGCCACCGCGAGCGCATGGTGGAATATTGCGCGGACGCCGCCGCGCCGGCTTCCCCCTCCATGCGCTGCACGCCCGATCTGCGCATCTGCCAGGCGCGCGGTGTCCGGATCGACGTCCCGCTCCCTGAGAAACCGTCCCAGGACAACAAAACCGCCGGCGTCACAGTGTCTACCACATGCGCGGTGAATACCGGCTATCCGCGGTCGGGGCGGTTTTTCGGCGGCATTTCGGATTGGGGGCCGGAGCTGCGCGATCTGCAGGGGGCGCAGGACGGCCGGCCCTGCGACGTGGTGATCCACGAGCCGACGCTGCTCATCAAGCCGGACAGCCGGGCCAACATCTACCACGGCATCTGCGATCACGTAAACCTGTTCCTGTCGGCGTGGATCGCCGGTTGGCAGGACGCCCCAGATTTGCAGATCGTCACCTGGGATCCGGCGTCCACCGCCGAGCGCGTGCCGTCGGGCTGGTACGAGCTCTATGACGCCTTCACCACGCGGCCGGTGCGTCCGCTCGGGTTCTGGGCGGGCAAGAGCGTGTGTTTCGACAACGCCGTGTTCGCGGTCAATCCGCGCGCCGTCGGGACCTTCTATTTCAACATGGACGTGCCCGGCCGCGCCGAGAGCTGCCACTCCGGGCCGGGCGGCTTCGTGCGCGCCTTCGCCGAGCGCACCAAGGCGCGGGTGCTGGCGCATCCGCCGCGCCGTCCCGGGCCGGACGATCCGGTGCGCATCAAGATCATGTCGCGCTCCGCAGGCACGGGCACAACCTCGGGAACCCGCAAGGTCACCAACGAAGCCGAGCTGGTGGCGGCGTTGCGCCGCCGGGTGCCGGGCGTCGAGATCGAGGTGGTCAATTTCGATTGGAACGGCCGCCCGCCGATCACCGGCCAGCTCGCGCTGATGGCCGAGACCGACGTCCTGATCGGGATGCATGGCGCCGGCCTGGTCCACACCCTGTGGCTGCCCGAGTGGGCGGTGATGTACGAGATCTACAACTGCGGCGATGTCGACACCTACTCCGACCTCACCCGTCTCGCCGGCGTCGGCTACCTCAAGGCGCGGGAGTCCGACGTCGTCCGCCGTTTTCCGCCGGACATCTCGGTGGCCGAGGAGAACCGGCAGAACCCGAAATTCTGGAACTACGAGATCGACGAGGACGCCTTCGTCGCCAATGTTCAGGAGGCGGTGCGCCGGGTGCGGGCAAACCCCGCGTCGCCTTTCCGCAAACCCGTCGCCGAGCCGCGGCGGACCGCGGGTCTCAACGCGGCGGGCGCATCCGATGACTGACCGCACCCGGCAGGCGGCCCGCGGCGAGGACGGCCGCCGTGAGCGCCTCGAAGTCGCGGCCTGGCTTTTATTCGCCGTCTCGCTGGGCGCCATGGAGGGCGGCGTCGTCAGCGTCATGGTCAAAGCCCTCTACCGGCAGGCGGTCGGCGCGGTCACGCTCGACTACGCGGTGGCCGTGCTGGTGGGGGCGCCTCTGTTTGCCGGGATCACCTGTCTGGGTTGGGCGG
>DASPXX010000156.1:0-17857 GCA_035637095.1 Thermoanaerobaculia bacterium | reverse complement strand
GCCTGACGCTCTCGCGTGGTCTCTGCAGCTCCCTGCGAAGCTGGACCGGATCGACCGGCTTGGTCAGGTGGAGGTCGAAGCCGGCCTCCCTGGAACGGCGGCGGTCCTCCTCCCGGCCGTAGCCGGTGACCGCGATCAGCTTCGCCGCCGCCGTGGCGGGGTCGCGGCGGAGCTGCGCCGCCACCTCGTAGCCGTTCATCCCGGGCAGGCCGAGATCGCAGAGCACCACCTCGGGATGGAACTGGCGGGCGGCCTCCACGCCGGCGCTCCCGGTGGCTGCCAGCTCCACCTCGTGCCCGGCGAGCTCCAAGAAGTCGCGCATCATCGCCGCGGCGTCGGGGTTGTCCTCGACGACCAGGATGCGCCGGTGCTCGGCGGACGGTTCCGGCGCCGGCTCGGCGGCAGCGCGGACCTCCTCGCGGCCGGCGGTGCGCTCCGCCTCCGGCAGGAGCGGCAGCCTCATGGTCAGCTCGGCTCCCTTCCCCTCCCCCTCGCTCCGGGCCTGCACCTCTCCGCCGTGCATCTCGACGAGCCCTTTGACCACCGCGAGCCCCACCCCCAGGCCTCCCAGGACGCGGTCGAGACTGTGGTCCGCCTGGGTGAAGATCTCGAAGACGTACGGCAGCACCTCCGGGCTGATCCCCTGGCCGTCGTCGCGGACGGCCACCTCGGCCCGTCCTCCCCCGGGCGAGCGGCCGGCGCGTACCGAGATCCGGCCGCCGGGCTCCGAGAACTTGGTCGCGTTGTGCAGCAGGTTCGAGAGCGCCTGCGACAGGCGCATGCGATCTCCCCGCACCCACAGAGACTCGTCCGGGAGGTCCAGGTCGACGGTCAAGCCGGCGCCGCGCAGCACTTCGCGATAGCCCTCGACCGTGTCGCACACCAGGCGGACGAGGTCGAGCTCCTCGCAGTTCAGCTCGATCTCCCCGCGGGTGACCCGCGACGCCTCCAGCAGATCGTCGACCAGCAGGGCCTGGTGGAGCACCTGCCGTTCCGCGGTATCGATCGCCCGCCGCCAGGACTCGTCCTCGGATTCGCTGCGCAGGCGCAGGACCTGGAGGGCGTTGCTGATGGTCCCCAAGGGGTTGCGCAGCTCGTGGGCGAGCATGGCCAGCAGCTCGTCCTTGGCCCGGTCGGCCCGTTCCAGCGCCGCGCCCTGATGGGCGAGGCGGCGGGTGACCTCCTCGAGCTTCTCCTCGTTGAGGCGGGCGCGCCGGAGCTGGCCGATCATCCAGTCGATGCGCTCGTCCGGCGAGTGGTCACCGAGCACCATCTCCGCAGGCTCGTAAAAGACGTTCGGGCAGAGCTGGTCGCCGAGGACGGCGAGCGGGTGGGTGTGCAGCGCGCCCTGGATCAGCTCAGGGGACGCCGAGGAGCGGGCATAGCGGCAGAGCACCGTCGTGCGGCTCTTGGCGAGGAACCGGTTGAGATGGGCCTCGTACTCGACGAGCCGCTCGGCTCCGTCGCGCCCGGCGAGCACCCAGGTCATGTCCCAGGTCGCGCGCAGACCGGCGAAGCCGTCGTCGAGGGCCTGCTGCTCGGCCTGCCGCAGGAGATCCATCATCGCCCAGGGATCGAAACGCCCCTCCTGCAGCCAGGACTCGCGCTGGCCGAGCATCACGGCAGCGCCGCGTTCGAGCTCACGGTCGACCGGTACCCCGGCGGAGCGGAGATCACTCTCGAGCCGGACGGCTCCGGCCGCGGGGCCGATGTAGATGCAGCGGTCCCCGGCGGCGAGGCCGGCGCGCAGGAAGGGAACGAGGACCGCCGACAGCTCGGCGAGCGTGTCGTAGATGAAACAGGCGTGGTCGCCGTGACGCAACCGAGCCAGCCGGCGTTCCAGATCCCTGCTCGCTGAGCTCCTTCCGGCACCCTGCCCCTCTCGCTGTCGCTCGCTTCGCATCGGTTTCCTCACCCTCGGGAGACCGAGGGTGCAAGAAGCATGCGCAGCAAGGCGCAGGCGGCAGCGGCGCCGGCCGGGACGGAGCCGAGCGGCGGCCCGGGATGCCGGGCCGCATCGGGATCAGGTGGCCTCTTCCTCCGGCTCCTCGCGCTCGTCCACCGGTTCCGGATGGCTCGGCCGCTGGGCAACGGAATCGTGCAGATAGCGGACGAGCTTGTGGAACCCCCGCAGCATTTCGCTGAGGGCCTGCTCCTCCATCGGGGGGAGCGGACGGTTGATGCCGAGGATGTTGTAGACGTTGGGAGACTCGCCGTCGCGGCCGGTCTCGCGCGGGTGCCCGGGCCACATGCCCTCCCGCGGTCCGCCGGACCGGCGGATCGCCTCAGGCCGCTCGTTCACGATCTGCAACGCATTGTGCAGGTCGTTGAGATCACACTCGAGAGCGGTGAGGATCTTCTCCAACGTATCCAGCGATGGTTTCTGCTTGCCGGTTTCATAGGCAGACAGCATCGCCTTGGTGATGCCGGCCGCATCCGCGACCTGGTACTGTCTTTTACCTTGCCTGTCACGAAGCCAACGTAGGGCCCTGCCGAGACCAAGGAAGATGGACATGCGCGAAATTTACCTTCTCTGGCGCCGCAAGGCAAGCACAAACTTATGTGCCTCAATGACTTATATCAGGAAAATCGTTCCCTCGAACCGGGCTTTTGTGCTTGACAAGAGGATTAGTCGCCGACTAGAGTTGTCTCGCTTGACAAGATGTACTCGACTGGCGACACACAATTCGAGACGATCGACCCCGGAATCCGTGCTGTCTTCAGGGAGTTGACCCTTGCGAATCGCGCCTGAACGCCAATCCGGGCCCGGCAGCATCCGGGATCATCCCGACCCCGACCTCCTCGAGCGGTTCGTCCGCGGCGAGCTTTCGGGGGCCGCCGGACGGGCGGCGTGCCGGACCATCGTGCGCCATCTGCTCGCCGGTTGTCCACAGTGCGCGCGGATCGTCCGGCGGCTCTGGGCGCTCGGCGAGCTCCCGGGCGATCCGTCCCCTCTAGTAGACTGACCCCGGTGAGCACCCCTTCTCCCCTGTATTCCGCGGCCACCGCGCAGGCCCTGGAGGTGCCGAGCCTCCTCGCCGTGGTCGCCCAGCTCGCGGCGAGCGACCTCGGGCGGGAGCGCGTGCTCGGCCTCCACCCGTTCACCGAGGAAGCGGATCTCCGCGCCTGGCGGGGACGCTTCGAGGAGGCCTCCCGCCTGGCCGGCGAGCGCTCGCTGGTGCCGGCTTTCGAGATTCCCCTGCTGCAGCTCCTCGACCGTCTCGTGCAGGGCCGGCCGCCGATCGAAGGGATCGACCTCGTCCGCCTGGCCGATCTCGGCAAGGCGACGCGCTCGGCGGCGCAGCGGATCCGCGAGGCCGTGCCTCCCTGCCCCGGCCTGGGCGAGCTGGCCGCCGGGCTCCCCGACCTCGATCCGCTGCTGCGGCGCATCGACCGCACGTTCGACCGCCGCGGCGAGGTGCGCGAGGACGCCAGCCCGCGTCTGGCCGGCCTGCGCACCCAGATCCGCCGCGTCCGCGACCAGCTCTACCGCGATCTCGGCGAGTTCGTGAGCGGGCACAAAGAGGAGCTCTCCGAGGATACCATCCCGATGCGCGGCGGCCGCCTGGTCGTCGTCCTGCAGTCGGGCGCCCGCGGCCGCAGCGCCGGCCTGGTGCACGGCCGCTCCGCCACCGGCAAGAGCTTCTACTTCGAGCCCCTCCAGGTGGTGGAGACGAACAACTCGCTCCAGCAGTCGGTGGAGGACGAGGAGGCCGAGCGGCGCCGCATCCTGAACGAGGTCCTGGCGGAAGTCCGCGGCGCCCTGCCCGCGCTGCGCGCCCACGCCGACTTCCTCGCCGAGCTCGACCTCCTGCAGACCGCCGTCCGCTTCGGCGAGCGCTGCGGCGGCGCTCTCCCGGAGATCGGCCCGCGCCACGAGCTGCGCCTCACCGGCGCGCGGCACCCGCTCCTCGACCCCTGCCTGGCCGACCTGCGCGCCGAGGCCCTGGGGCAGGCCGGCCACTCCGGCGAGATCGTGCCGCTCGACGCAGAGCTCGCCTCCGGCCGGCGCATCCTGGTGGTGACCGGTCCCAACGCCGGCGGCAAGACCGTGGCCCTGAAGACCGTGGGCCTCCTGGCTCTCGTCGCCCAGTGCGGCCTGCCGATCCCCGCCTCGCCCGGCAGCCGGGTCCCGTTCCTGCGCGCCCTGGTGGCCACCGTGGGCGACGAGCAGGACCTCCTGGCCGACCGCTCGACCTTCAGCGGCCGGCTCCTCCGCCTGAAGGAAGCCTGGGAGGCCGCCGGACCGGATGCGCTGATCCTGCTCGACGAGCTGGGCTCGGGCACCGACCCCGAGGAGGGCGCGGCGCTGTCCATCGCCCTCCTCGAAGGCCTCGTCGAGAAGGCGAGCCTGGCGGTGATCACGACCCACCTGACCCAGCTCGCCGCCGCGGCCCTGGAGATGCCCGGCGCCTCCTGCGCCGCCATGGAGTTCGATCCGGAGACCGACCGGCCGACGTTCCATCTGATGCCCGGCCCGCCGGGAGGCAGCGAGGCGCTCGCCCTGGCCCGCCGGCTCGGCCTTCCCGCCGCCTGGCTCGACCGCGCCGAAGCGCGTCTCGGCTCCGAGCACCGCGACCTGCGCCGGCTGATCGCCGAGGTGGAGCGCGTCCGTCGCGAGCTCGCCGAGACCCGCGACCGCATGGAGGTGGAGCGGACCGACGCCGAGAAGCTCCGCCGCCGCCTGGCCGACGAGCTCGCCGCGCTGGAGGAGGAGCGGCGGTCGGTGGGCCGGCGCCTGCGCGGCGAGCTCGATGCGTTCCGCCGCGAGACCACCGAGCGCCTGCGTGCCGAGGTCGACAAGATGCGGGAGCGCTTCGCCGAGGGGCGCCGCAAGGGCCTGGAGGCCGAAGCGGTCGAGACCCTCTTCGCCGCGGCTCCCGTTCTCGTGGAGGCGGAGCCCGAGCCCGCCGAGGGGATCCTCGCGGTCGGCACGCAGGTGCGCCACCGCGGGCTCGGCTGGCAGGGGATCCTCGAGAAGCTGGAGCCCGGCCGCGCCGAGGTCGTGGTCAAGGGGAAGCGCCTGCGCTGCCGCCCCGAGGAGCTGGCGCCCGCGAGCGCCGGCCGGGCTGATCGGACGAATCGGACCGATCGATCGGATCTCCGCTCCGGCCGCCGCGACCTCGACGAGTCGATCGAGCTCCCGCCGGAGATCAACCTGATCGGCAAGCGGGTCGAGCCAGCCCTGGAGGAGCTCGACGGTTATCTCGATCAGGCGCTCCTGTCGCACCGTCGCGAGGTCCGTGTGGTCCACGGCCACGGCACCGGACGCCTGCGCCAAGCCGTGCGGGACCACCTGCGCGGCCACTCCGCTGTCGCGGCGGTCCGCTCCGGAGCTCCCAACGAGGGGGGCAACGGCGCGACCGTGGTCACTTTGCGCACCTGAAAAGGTGAAGCGCGCCATGACCCTCGGCAACGTCCATATCACCCCCCAGCTCGTGCAGGCCGTGCGCGATGCCGCCGACATCGTCGCCGTGGCCTCCGAGCACACGCGCCTGCGCAAGGCAGGGCGGCGCTATCAGGGGCTCTGCCCCATTCACAAAGAAAAGACCCCCTCGTTCAGCGTCGATCCCGTGCAGGGCCTCTTCTATTGCTTCGGCTGCGGCGCCGGCGGCGACGCCATCAAGCTCCACATGCTGACCAGCGGCGACGACTTCCCGGCCGCGATCGAGGCTCTCGCCCTGCGCTTCGGCATCCCCCTGCCGTCGCGGGCGGAGAAACGGGCCGGCTGGAGCGGCGGCGAGCGGGAGGAGCGGGACCTGGAGGGGGCCCTCCAGGCGGCCGCCCGGTTCTTCGTCGACCAGCTCGCCAGGTCGGCGGTGCCGCGGCAGTACCTGGAGAAGCGGCGCATCCCGCCCGAGCTGATCGAGCGCTTCGGCCTCGGCTACGCGCCGGACGGCTGGCGCACCCTGGTTCAGGCGCTCCACCCGCGCATCCCCATGGCCGATCTCGAAGCTGCAGGGCTGGTGGGGAGGCCCGAGCGCGGAGGAGAGCCGTACGACCGCTTCCGCCACCGGCTGATGTTCCCGATCCACAACGCCTCCGGCCGGCTCGTCGGCTTCGGCGGGCGCACCCTGGGCGACGACAAGGCCAAGTACATCAACACCAGCGAGACCGACCGCTTCCACAAGGGGCTCCTCCTCTATGGCCTGCACCTGGCCAAGAAGGAGATTCGCGAGACCGGCCGGGCCGTGCTCTGCGAGGGGTACTTCGACGTGATCGGAACCGTCGCCTGCGGGCTCGAAGGCGCGGTGGCCGGCATGGGCACGGCACTCACCCCGGAACAGGCGAAGCTCCTGTCGCGTTATGCCGAGGACGTGGTCGTCGCCTACGACGGGGACAATGCCGGCGAGAACGCCTTCCGCCGCGCGCTGCCGCTCCTTCTTGGCGAGGGGCTCGGCGTGCGGCGGGCGCGCTTCCCCGAAGGGCACGACCCGGACTCGTTGCGCCTGGAGACGGGAGAAGCCGCCGTGGCCGAGGCCGTCGACGCCGCCCAGGATGCGGTCGCCGCCGAGATCGAGCGCCTGATCCCGCCCGGCACGGCCTCCGATCCGCGGGCGCAGGCCAAGGGGGCCACGGCCGTGGCGGAGCTGCTGCGCCCGATCCCGGACGCCATCCTGCGCTACGGCTACGCGCGGGGCGCCGCCAACCATCTGAACGTTCCTGTGGAGATGCTGGTGCGGCGGACCGGGGGTGAGCAGTCTGCGGTGCGCTTGGCCGAGAAAGAGCCGCTTGCGGGCCGCCTGGAGGAGAGAGTGATCGAGCGCCTGCTGGAGGCGGAGGAGGCGATCCCCCCTCCGGCCGAGCTGCCGCCGGCCGAGGTCTTCCTCGACACGGGATGCAGGAATATTTACCAGACCTTTTGTGCTCTCTATGCGAAGGACCCGGGCCGCCGGCCCGACGCCCGCACGGTCCGGGACGCCCTGGGCCATGAAGGGGGAATAGTTGACCGGTTCGCCAGGATTCTGCTAGAAGGGAGTTTTGCTCCCGGGAGGATCGGGCTCCTGGAGTCCCTCGACAAACTGGAAGATCGTTGGTTACGACAACGACAGAGGGAGCTGGCGAACGCGATCCGCGAGGCCGTACGCCAGAAGGACGAGCTGCGCGCGACACAACTCTACGAAGAAAAGAGGAGTCTGGGTCTGAGCTTGCACCGGCGGTCCCGGCCTGGGGCGTTGGGGAACGATGGCTGATTCCCCCGCTGCCCGTACCTTAAGTTCATAGGGAGAGCACTTTGACCATTTCGAGCCTCACACCCGTGGAAGAGAAGTACACCTCGGTCAAGCAGTTGATCGAGCTGGGCAAGGAGAAGGGCTATCTCCTCTACGACGAGATCTACGAGATGTTGCCCGAGGAGGTGGTGAGCCTTCCGGACGAGCTGGACGAGATCTATCTCCGGTTCTCGGACCTCGGGGTCGACGTCATCGACCGGCCCGAGCGCTACCAGAACCGCGACGACTTCGAATCGGGCACGAGCGACTTCGACAAGAAAGAGGACGAGACGACCGAGTTCGGTCTCACCACCCACGAGAAGACGAACGACCCGGTCCGCATGTACCTGCGCGAGATGGGGACGGTGCCCCTCCTCGACCGCGAGGGCGAGGTGGAGATCGCGCAGCGCATCGAGCAGGGCGAGTGGATGATCTACGAGGCGTTGTGCGAGAACCCGGTCGTGCTGCGCGAGCTGTTGCGTCTCAACGAGATGGCCGCCCGCGACAAGCGGATCCTCCGCGAGCTCGTCTCCTCCGATCCCGACGAGCCGCTCGATCCCAAGGCCTCGGACCGCATCCGCGGCAACCTCAAGATCTTCGAGCAAATCGCGGTGAACGACCACGACATCCAGGAGCTGCGCAAGCGCCAGAAGCGCTGCAAGCCCGACGGCGACAAGTACCTGGAGATCGAGCGGGAGATCGACCGCCTGGTCGCCAAGATCGCCAAGGACATCCGCACCATCGACTTCAGCGTGCAGACGCGCAACCGGCTGGTCGACTTCCTGAAGGACATCGACCGGCAGTTCTCGCGCTTCGAGCAGGACATCAAGCGGGCGCAGACCGCGCTCAAGAAGGAGACGAGCGAAGAGCTCAAGGCGCTGCACCGCCGGCGGATCGAGAAGTACCGCGCCAACCTGAAGGAGCTCGAGGAGCGCTACGGCACCACCCACGCCGAGATCGCCGCCACCATCGGCAAGATCCGGCAGGGCGAGGCCACCTGCGAGCGCGCCAAGGAGGAGCTCATCGTGGCCAACCTCCGCCTGGTGGTCTCGATCGCCAAGAAGTACACCAACCGCGGCCTGCAGTTCCTCGACCTGATCCAGGAGGGGAACATCGGCCTGATGAAGGCGGTGGAGAAGTTCGAATACCGCCGCGGCTACAAGTTCTCGACCTATGCCACCTGGTGGATCCGCCAGGCGATCACCCGCGCCATCGCCGATCAGGCGCGCACGATCCGCATCCCGGTGCACATGATCGAGACGATCAACAAGCTGACCCGCACCAGCCGCTCGCTGGTGCAGGAGCTGGGGCGCGAGCCCACGGCCGAAGAGATCGGCGAGCGGATGGACCTGCCGGCCTCCAAGGTGCGCAAGATCATGAAGATCGCCCAGGAGCCGATCTCCCTCGAGACGCCGATCGGCGAAGAGGAGGATTCGCATCTGGGGGACTTCATCGAGGACAAGAACGCCATCTCCCCGATCGACTCGGTGATCTTCGCCAACCTGAAGGACCAGACCCGGAAGGTGCTGAAGACGCTGACGCCGCGCGAGGAGCTGGTCTTGAAGATGCGCTTCGGTGTGGGCGACGGTTCCGAGCACACGCTCGAGGAGGTGGGCCGGTCGTTCAACGTCACCCGCGAGCGCATCCGGCAGATCGAGTCGAAGGCGCTGCGCAAGCTACGCCACCCCAGCCGGGCGACGAAGCTGAAGCCGTTCCTCGACTCCGCCTAGGCTGGCTTGACACTCTCGCCTCCTTGGGCCTAATATCCCGCCCTCCGGGAGCGGTGTCCGGAGGGCGGGAGGGTTCTCTACAACACATTCCTCGGTAGCTCAGTGGTAGAGCGATCGGCTGTTAACCGATTGGTCGGGGGTTCAAGTCCCTCCCGAGGAGCCATCTCCCTTTCCTACGGCTCCGCGAGAATCTTCCGCAGCAGCAGAAGCAGAAACACCGCCGCGACTCCCAGCGCGGCCGGCAGCACCCACCGTCCCCACCAGCCTCCGCCTTTCGACTCCCTCGCCAGGTCGAGCTCGGCCGGATGCCAGGGGCGCGCCAGGAGCACCGGCCCCAGGGCCGCGAAGTCGTAGTCCGGGGCCTCCAGGTCCCGCCCTCCGGCGAGGAGCCTCACGTCGCCTTCGCTCCCCTTGGGGACCGCGGGCCAGACGAAGAGGAGGACGTCGCGCCGCCGCCAGACCTCCGCGCCGAGATGGGCGAGGGGGGGATCGTCGCCGTCCTCGATCCGCACGGCCACGATGTCCGGCGCCTCTCCCTGGAGGGCCAGCCCCGTCCGGCAGGGGAGCGGCGGCTCCGGATCGCAATCCCAGGTCTCGCGCACGATCGGCCCCCGTTCGCGCTGCCGGGTGACCGGCCGGCGCGGGCGGTAGCGGATGCCGACGCTCCGGCGGAGCGGGCCGGCCCCCGGAGCGATCAGGAAGAGCTGCGTCAGGGGGAGCCCCGAGACCGGCAGGTCGATCTCGGCCTCGCTCTCGTGCTCCCGGCGGAGCGGCCGCGGCTTCAGGTCCCTGGCCTCGGCGGCGAGCGCCGGAGCCGGCGGCGTCCAGAGGAAGAAGGGGATCTGGAGATCGCCGAACACCAGACGCACGTCGCGGAGACCCGGGCGGGCGACGCCGTAGACCACAGCGGGCACCTCGAGCCGGATCAGGTCGCCCGGCCGTGCCGAGGGAGCGAGGACCCGCCAGGAGCCGCGGAAGCGCCCCGCGCCGAGGGGGGCACCCGGAGCTCCGGCCGGCAGTGGGGCCGCCGGACGCTCCCGCTCCGGCCCCGCCTCCAGCCAGGCCTCCTCCTCCCCCGCGTCGGGCGGCTCGAACCCGCCGGCTCTGCGCACCGCGCCTCCGTAGGCCAGGGTGTACCGCCCGGCCTCCGGAGCCCGGAACAGGACGGTCGTCACCGCCAGGTCCACCGTATACCCCGTCAGGCGCGGTGCCTTGCCCTGGCCGTAGAGCTCCAGCCGCAGCACGGCGCCCTCGACCGGCTCCGCATCTCCGGAGAGGAGATGCCGCGTCTTCTCTTCCGTCCGCTGCCAGACGCCCGCGGCAAGGGGCCGCCAGACGCCGCCTGCCGGCGTATCGAGCCGGTAGCCGACCGCGCCGGCGCCTTCGAGGTCGAGCGTCAGCCGCCGCAAGACCTGTCCCAGCCCGGGGAGAGAGAGCTCGCAGACGGTCGCCTCCTGCGATCCCGCGGTCCGGCAGGACGCTCCCCGAGCGGCGAAGGTCAGCGTGGGACCGCTCACGGTCTCCACCTCGACGGCCGAGACGCGCGGAAAGCCGGCCTCCCGGGGCCAGGAGAGGCGCAGCCAGCGGTCGTCGGTCACCGGATAGGAGAGCGCCGTCCGCTGCAGCCCCTTCTCCTGACCATCCGTGCCGATCCGGAACAGGTCTCCCACCGCGAGCGTCTGCCAGGCGGAGCGGTCGCGGCTCCCCTCCAGGCGGACGGAAGGCGCCGCCGTGGCCCGGGTGATCTCGAAGAACAGCCGCTCATGGGAGACCGGCGCGGCGCCGGTGTCGAGCAGCACCGTCCACCCCGCATCCCCGCGTTCGACGGCGGCGACCTGGACGGGCCGCCGTTCGCTGCGCGGAGCCCGCGGCTCGACCCGCACCGGCTCCTCGCCGCCGCCAGGAGCAATGACGTGGAGGTCCGCCGCCTCCGGCGCCAGGCGCCGCACCGCCGCCAGATCGAGCGGCACCCGCACCCAACCCGGGGCGGGGACGTCGACGTCGCGCTCAATAAGGAAGCCGCCGGGAGCGGGAGCGGCAGGCACCGCAGCCAGCAGCGCAACCAGCGACAGGGGGGCGAGGGAGATCGGCATCGCGCCGACCAGACTAGCGCAAACCGTCCTCCCGGAACACGAACCGCTGATACACCCAGGCGAGCGCCAGGAGGCTCACTCCCAAGCCGAGGAACGAGAACACCCGCCAGAGGTCCGAGAGGTTGGCCATGTCGTAGAGGAACACTTTCGCGATCACCAGGAGCATCACGGCCAGCGAGGCATAGCGCAACATCTTGCCCCGGCGCGTCACTCCGAGGACCAGCAGGACCGCTCCGAAGACGATCCATGCCATCGAATAGGACCAGCGCTCCACAATCGAAGTAGTCGGCCCGTTCAGCAGGCTTCCCTGGAAGGCCTGCCGCACCTCCAACGAGACCAGCGCGAAGGCCAGCACGACCGTCAGGACGGCCAGGACCGGAGCCAGCTGCGACTCCCGTTTTCCCAGCTCCGCCGCCGCCAGCCCGAAGAGGACGGCCGGCACACCGTAGACCCAGAGGAGGAGGTTGAAGATCAGGGTCTCCCCCACCGGCTCGCTCGCCCACAGCGGGTTGTCGAACCCGAGCGGTCCCATGATCATCAGGGCCGCGCCCACCACGAGCCCGATCTGGCCACCCCACTCCAGGCTCGGAAGCAGCGGCAGCCACCGCCGGTTCACCAGAAGCAGGCCCAGGGCCAGCACCACCCAGGCCACGATCAGCGCTCCCCACTCCTCCAGACCGATCGTCCCCGCCGCCAGCTTGCCGGGATGGTAGAGCTGGCGGACCGCCAGCGTGGCCAGCGCGAAGGCAAACGCCAGGGCCCCGGCTTCCAGCAGAGTGGCGAACCCCTCGTCTCCGATCCGCCGGCGCGCGAGATAGGCCGCCGCGGCAAAGGCGAGGACCGGCACGCCGTAGCCGAACCAGAGCCAATGGAAAAGCGGATGGTCGCCGATGGGGTAATCGAGCACCGAGGCGTTGAGCAGCAGGCGGATCGTCACGCCGATTGCCAGCACCCGCGCCAGCGCGCCCAGAGGCGGCAGCCGGAACTTCCCGCCGAGCCAGACCAGCGCCGCCACCTCCACAGCCCAGCCCACGGTCAACCACTGCCGTTCGAGCTGGATCGGGATCGCCAGGCTGACAAAGGAGGTGACCGCCACCGCCAGAGCCGCCAGCAGGCCGTCCATGGCCGGACGCCGCCGCGCCACCGGAAGCGCTGCCACCAGATAGAGAGCCGCGATCCCCAGCGCGACCGCAGCCCAGGGAATCGCTACCTTGCTCTCCGTCGCGGCATAGGCGATGAGGAAGAAGGCGAGGCCCGACGCGGCCGAGAGCGCTCCCCAGTGCCCCGGCCTCTCGTCTTTCCAGGCCGCGGCATAGGCGCCCCCGGCAAAGAGGAGACCCAACGCCGCCGCGGTGATGAGGAACCGTCCGATATCCGCATCCCCCAGATCATCCAGCCCCCAGGACCCGAGAAGCACCGCGCCGGTGGCCGCCGCCACCCAGGCGAGGGGACGGAAGAGGGGGCGCAACCGCGCGAGCACCAGCGTTCCGGCGGCGATCAAGCCGAAGAGCCCCCACTCCGCCGGCTCGTACCCGCCGCGTCCAGCCACCAGCGCCATGGCGAGCAGGCCCCCGGGCACAGCCACCCAGGCTGCCCCGAGGCTCCGAGCCTCGGCTTCGCGCGGCACCCCGGCCAGCCCGACGATCAGCGTCGCGAGCACCGAGAGGACCAGGAAGAGGCCCAGCGGAATCGCGTCGTCCGCCCGGAACGAGCCGAGCACCCAGGCGAGGGTCCAGAAGATGCCGCCGGCCAGGGCCAGCGCGCCGATCGCCGGCCAGCCGCGCCGCCGGGCCACGGTCAGCAGACCGATCTGGAGCAGCAGCAGATAGGCAAAGAGGCCGCGCACGTCCGGCTCGCCCGTGCGCACCAGGTAGGGCGTCAGGAACCCGCCGATCATGCCGATCAGCGCCACCATCACCCCCTGGCGGAGCGACAGCGCCACCGCCACGATGGTGGTCAGAGCCATCAGGCCGAATCCCACCCCCGGCTGGATGATCCCGTAGAGATGGATGCCGGCAAGGAAGCAGGCGTAGAGGTCGGCGACTCCCGCGGCGGACAGACCTTGTGCGATCCGCTCCGACGGCCGCCGCATCCACTCCCCCGCTCCCAACAGAATGACTCCGAAGAGGACCCCGATCACCACCCGCACGGTCGGCGAGAACCATCCATAGTCGAAGGAGAGCTTGACGGTGAATGCTCCGGCGAAGGCGAGAGCGATCGAGGCGATCCACACCAGCAGCCGTGCTCCGAGCAGCTCCTCGAGGCTGACCTTGCGGACCGGAGGCGGCGCCGCGGCCGGCACAGGCAGTGCAGCAGGAGCCTGCAGGTCCTCAGGAGGCGCGGGGGGCGGGAGAGGCGAGGGGACTGAGGCCTCCGGAACGTTCAGCACAGCAGGGGCGGGAGCCGCCGCGACAACCGTCTCCGGGACGGGCTCCGGAGCGGGGGCGGCTTCCACGGGCGCCGGCGCTTCGAGGCGATCCAACCGGGCTCTGAGCCAGCGGACCTCGTCCTGGAGCCGCTCGATCCGCTCGGCCTGCTCCTTGATGCGGGTCTGGAGGACGTAGAAAAGGACCGCGGCGAGGCCGATCGAGACGAGGAATGCCATCGGATCCTATCTGGTCTGGAAGGAGGGCGAGCGTCCGCCTGGGGCTGCCCGAAACAACCAACCGGAGAGATGGAGCCTCACCCACTGAGGAACTACGTACAGTCTAGCACGACATCCCAGCGGAAAGTGCAACCCCTTTTTTCATACGAAGCCCGCGAGCCGAGCGTTTAGGGGAAAACCCTACATCCGAACCCTCACCCCCGGCCCCTCTCCCACGAGTGGGCGAGGGGAGAGGGTTAGAGGGTTTTGGAGTGTGCGGAAGAGCTCTTGGCTCACCTACACCCCTCTCCCGCTCGCGGGAGAGGGGCCGGGGGTGAGGGTCTTCTACGCCACCGCGTGCTTCGCCCGGTGATCCTCGACCAGCTTCTCCACCACGCTCGGGTCGGCCAGCGTCGTGATGTCCCCGAGCTCGCCGTATTCGCCGGTCGCGATCTTGCGCAGGATGCGCCGCATGATCTTGCCCGAGCGGGTCTTGGGCAGCCCGTGCGTGATCTGGATGCGGTCCGGCGCGGCGATCGGGCCGATCGCCTGCCGCACCTGCTCCTTGAGAGCCCCGATCAGCTCCTCCTCGTCCCAGCTCTCGTAGTCGGGCGTGATGTAGACGTAGGCGTAGATCCCCGTCCCCTTGATCTCGTGCGGGAATCCCACCACCGCGGCCTCGGCGACCGCCGGATGCGCCACCAAGGCGCTCTCGATCTCCGCCGTGCCCAGCCGGTGGCCCGCGACGTTCAACACGTCGTCCACCCGGCCGGTGATCCAGTAGTAGCCGTCCTGGTCGCGCCGGCAGCCGTCGCCGGTGAAGTAGAGGCCGGGATACTGCGAGAAGTAGGTCTCCTTGAATCGCCGGTGGTCGCCGTAGATCGTCCGCGCCTGGCCGGGCCACGTGCCGCGCAGGCAGAGGTTGCCCGACACGTCGTTGCCCGGCAACTCCTTGCCCTGCTCGTCCACGATCACCGGCCGGATGCCGAAGAACGGCAGCGTCGCCGACCCCGGCTTGCACGGGGTCGCGCCCGGCAGCGGCGTGATCAGGATGCCCCCGGTCTCCGTCTGCCACCAGGTGTCGACCACCGCGCAGCGCCCCTCGCCGACCACGTCGTGGTACCACATCCAGACCTCCGGGTTGATCGGCTCGCCCACCGAGCCCAGGATGCGCAGCGACTCGCGGCTGTAGCGCTTCACCCACTCGTCGCCGGCGCGGGCGATGGCGCGGATCGCGGTCGGCGCCGTGTAGAAGGTGTTCACCCCGAGGTCGTCGACGATCCGCCAGTACCGCCCGGCGTCCGGATAGGTGGGGATCGATTCGAACATCACCGTGGTCGCCCCGTTGGCGAGCGGCCCATAGAGGATGTAGGTGTGCCCGGTGACCCAACCGATATCCGCGGCGCACATGTAGATGTCGCCCGGGTGGTAGTCGAAGATGTACTTGTGCGTCATCGCGGCGTAGACCAGGTAGCCGGCGGTGGTGTGGAGCACGCCCTTGGGCTTGCCCGTGGAGCCGGAGGTGTAGAGGGTGAACAGGGGGTCTTCCGCCGACATCCATTCGAGCGGGCAGGTCGAGCGCTGCTTGTGGACCTCCTCCTCCAGCCAGAGGTCGCGCCCCTGCCGCATCGGGACCTCCTTGTCGGTGCGGCGGGCGACCAGCACGTTCTCGACCACTCCGAGCCCCTCGATCGCCTGATCGACCGTCGCCTTCAGAGGGATGCGCTTGCCGCCGCGGAGCCCCTCGTTGGCGGTGATCGCGAGCTTGGCGCCGGCGTCCAGGATGCGGCCGCGCAGCGACTCGGCGGAGAACCCGGCGAAGACCACCGAGTGGACCGCGCCGATCCGCGCGCAGGCGAGCATCGAATAGGCGAGCTCGGGGATCATCGGCAGGTAGATGCACACCCGGTCGCCCTTGCGCACGCCCAGGCTCAGGAGGACGTTGGCGATCCGCGCGACGTTGTGCTTGACGTCGCGGTAGGAGATGTAGCGGTACTCGCCCGGCTCGTCGCCGGCCCAGATGATGGCGGTCTTCTCGCCCAGGGTCGCGAGGTGGCGGTCGACGCAGTTGAAGCAGGCGTTCAAACGCGCGCCCGCGAACCAGGAGAAGTCGACCTCCTCCATGTCCACGTCCATGATGCCGCGGGGCGGATGGAACCATTCGAGGATCTGCGACTGCTCCTGCCAGAAACCCTGGGGGTCTTCGATGGAGCGGCGGTACATCTCGCGGTATTCGTCTAGGCTCTTGATCCAGGCGCGCTCGGCGATGTGCGGCTTGACGGGAATCATGGGAAGGGCGTCCTCCTCTCCACGCAGGTCAAAAAGGTCGGAGGAGGATTGTATACCCGGGGGTGGGGTGCCGGACGTGGTCGCTGGGGTGGCGGCCCTCCTTCGGGCAAGGCCCTCCGGCTACGCGGGGAGGCGGAGCGGCTCGAGGTGCTCGATTTCGGCCGCCGCTTTGCTGCGCAGGGCGTGCCACAGGTCCCAGTCCTGTTGGAGGCCCAGCCAGAAGTCGGCCGACATGCCGAGGACTCGGGCCAGGCGGAGGGCCGTATCGGGGGTGACGGCTCGCTTGCCCCGAATGATCTCGTTGAGCCGCGGGAAGGAGACTCCCAGGCGGATTGCGAAGGCCGACTGACTGATCCCGAGCGGTTTGAGAAATTCCTCCAGGAGCATCTCTCCAGGGTGCGTCGGCGGACGATGGGTGGGGAGCCGCCGTGCCACTAGACGTTCCCGGCCCGAAGCCGCCTGCTTCAGGGAGTGGGCCTCAGTGGTAGTCCGTGATTTCGACTTCGTCGGCATAACCTTCCTTCCATGAGAAACAGATGCGGTACTGATCGTTGATGCGGATGCTGTACTGTCCTGCGCGATCGCCTTTCAAGCGCTCCAGCCGGTTCCCAGGAGGGACCGCCAGGTCAGACAGATCCCGAGCTCGGTTGATCTGGTCCAGCTTTCGCTGCGCCATGGCCCACAGGTTGGCGGGGCAGGTCGCGCGAGCTTCCTTGCTGTTGATGCCGTCGAATACGTCCTCGGTACCCTGGTCGGCGAAGGAGCGTATCACGAGACCCATTATAACGGGGAGCGTAGGGGATAGAGCAAGAGCTGATAGAATTTGAGAATGCTCCTCAAAGCCTCCGCGGTCGTTCTCGCCCTCCTCCCCCTCCTGCCGGAGACAGCCGCCGCGACTGGTCCTCCCGTGCCACAAGGAGGCGAGATCCGCGTCAGTCTGCTGGAGCACGTGTCCCACGACAACCCGCAGGTCGCCGTCTTTCCGGACGGCGGCTTCGTGGTCGTGTGGACCGTCCGCCCCTTGGACGGCCACGGCCGCTCGGTGATCCACGCCCGGTTCTTCACGCGGGACGGGACGCCGGCCGGCGGCGAGCTCCGCCTGGTCGACCGGACCGGTGATTCACAATCCGCGGATCAGGTCGTGGCCGACCGAGACGGCAGCTTCCTCGTGTCCTGGACCGAGACGGCGAATGGGAAGGCCGACGTCTTCGTGCGCCGCTTCAACCGCAACGGCACACCGCGGGGCAAGCGCCTCCAGGCCAACGAGGCTCACAAGTCGGATCAGTACGACAGCGTGCTCGCGGTCGGCGCGGACGGCCGCTTCGCAGTGGCTTGGCGGGCGAACATCGATCTGAAGCCCGACTACAGAAGCTACGTCAACTCCGTGGCCCGGATCTTCAACTCCCAGGGAATCCCGCTCACCAGGGAATTCACCGTCGGCGTGGGATATCCCGGAATCGGGGATGACAACACCTACTCTCACCCAGCCGGATTGGCTCTCGGACCCGGTGGCTCGATGACCGTGCAGCTTCAGGACTACATCGCTCCCGATCTCTACAACAACTACCTGAGGCGCTACGACTCGAAGGCGCACCAGAAGAAACAGGTCCAGCTCAGCGATCCGCTGTACTGCTGCGTGGATACTTCGGGAGCTTCCCTCGGAGCGGGGCAGGACGGCAGCCTGGTCGCCGCCTGGAGCGAGTGGCAGCTGATGGCTCAGAGGTTCGCGCCGGGCGGTGCCCCCCGCGGAAAGGCATTCCCGGTCAGCAGCGATCCGGAGGACGAATTCAGGCAGGTCGACCCGGCGGTCGCACTGGCGGCCGACGGAAGCTTCGTCATCCTCTGGGAGGAGGAGAATCGCGACGGCGAAGGCGGTGGCGTCTTCGGGCGCGTCTTTTCCGCCGGCGGCACGCCGCTCTCGGACGACTTCCAGATCAACGCGACCAGCGC
>DASPXX010000155.1:0-3918 GCA_035637095.1 Thermoanaerobaculia bacterium | reverse complement strand
GGCGGAGCCTCTCCCGGCGTTCCCCGGGCCGGTCTCGACCGCCCGGCAGGCGGCTGCGGCCCGGCCGGCCACCCAGTCGGCGCTCTTCGCTCCGTCGGAGATCGCGCCCGGGACTCTGCCGCCGGTCAACCTGCTCCAGATGGGGGAGGGGCGGAGCGCCATGGACGAGGCCGAGCTGGTGCGGCTCGGCGAGGTCATCCGCACCCGCTGCGCCGAGTTCGGCGTCGAGGGGTCGATCGACGGGATCAGCCCCGGCCCGGTGATCACCGTCTTCGAGCTGCAGCCGGCGCCCGGCGTCAAGGTCAGCCAGGTGGTCAACCTGCAGGACGACCTCGCCCTGGCGCTCAAGGCCGAGTCCGTGCGCATCGACCGCATGCCCGGCCGTTCCACCCTGGGCATCGAGGTGCCCAACCGCGAGCGCTCGATCATCCGCCTCGGCTCGCTCCTCTCCGACGAGCGCTTCAAGAAGGCCCCGTCGGTCCTCACTATGGCGCTCGGCACCGACATCCACGGCGAGCCGTACTACGCCGACCTCACTTCCATGCCGCACCTCTTGGTGGCGGGCGCCACCGGCGCCGGCAAGAGCGTCGGCCTGCAGAGCATGATCACCTCGATCCTCTACAAGGCCACGCGCGACCAGGTCCAGTTCATCTTCATCGATCCCAAGCGGATCGAGCTGGGCGTCTACGCCGACATCCCGCACTTGAAGTGCGAGGTGGTGGTCGACCCCAAGAAGGCGGCCAACGCGCTGCGCTGGGCGGTGGCCGAGATGGAGCGGCGCTATCGCCTGCTCGCCGAGGTGCACGTCCGCTCGATCGCCTACTACAACCGGGCGATCCAGGACCCGCAGGTGCGCGAGCGCCTCGCCCTCTCGGAAGAGGCGCAGGCCACCTTCACCGCGGCGGACCTGAAGCCCATGCCCTATTACGTGGTGGTCATCGACGAGCTGGCCGACCTCATGATGGTGGCCTCGTCGGACGTCGAGACCTCGATCGCCCGCCTGGCGCAGATGGCGCGGGCCGTGGGCATCCACCTGATCGTGGCCACGCAGCGGCCGTCGGTCGACGTGCTGACCGGCACGATCAAGGCGAACTTCCCCTGCCGCATCTCGTTCGCCACGGCGAGCCGGCACGACTCGCGGACCATCCTCGACCAGGTGGGCTCGGAGAAGCTGCTCGGCAAGGGCGACATGCTGATGATGCCTCCCGGCTCGTCGCGCATCATGCGCCTGCATGGCGCCTACATCTCCGAGCAGGAGACCGCGGCGCTCATCCGCTGGCTCAAGAAGCTGGGCAAGCCGGATCTCGACCCCGACGTGCTCAAGGCCTCCGACGAGGGAGGGCCGAGCGGCGGCGGCGACGGCGACAACGACGACGAGCTCTACGACGAGGCGTCGAAGCTGGTGGTCCAGGAGCGCCAAGCCTCCGCGAGCTTCCTGCAGCGCCGCATGCGCGTCGGCTTCTCCCGCGCCGCCCGCCTGATCGACATGATGGAGCGCGACGGCCTCCTCGGTCCCGCCCAGGGCAGCAAGCCCCGCGAGGTCCTCGTGCCGCAGAATTACTTCGACGAGATCGAAGACGCGCGGGTGGGGGTGGAGGAGTAAGGCTCTCCCAACCGTTTCCCCTGCAAGGCCGCCTCGCGCGGTCCCGCCGCCGCTCTACTCTTCTTGTCGAGCAAGCTCTAAAGTGTGTACAGTGAGGGTCTCTTCTGGAGGGGCGCTCATGGAACCGAAGAAGCACCGGATCGACCGTGCGGAGATCGAACGCATCCAGGGCCTTGGGGAGACCGAGCTCGACAGTCTCCCCTTCGGAGCGATCCGCCTCGACAAAGACGGGAACGTCCTCCGCTACAACCAGACCGAAGCCGATCTGGTGGGCCGGAGGAAGGAGAGCGTGATCGGGAAGAACTTCTTCACAGACGTGGCGCCCTGCACCAACGTCCAGGAGTTCGCGGGCAGGTTCCGGGAAGGAGTGCAGAAGAGATCTCTGCACACGGTCTTCCCCTTCATCTTCGATCTCGCGACCGGCGCCCTGAATGTCTGGGTGACTCTCTTCTACAATGACGAGAACGATTCCAGCTGGGTCTTCATCCATGCCGCTCCCCGGAAACGCAAATAGCGGGGCGCCCGCCAGTTCAAGGAACAGACCAGATAAGCTCCTCATGCGCTGGTGCGACTCGGTCACGCCCGGCAGCATCCCGCGAGTGGAGGAACCATCATGCACGACGACGAACAGGCGATCCGCGATCTGATCGACGAATGGCAGCGGGCCAGCACGGCCGGCGATCTGGACCGAGTGCTGCGCTTGATGGACGAGGACGTGATTTTCCTGACCCCCGGGAATCCGCCGATGCGCGGGCGGGAGACCTTCGCGCAGGGCTTCCGGACGGTGACCCAAAAGGGTCGCATCGAGGGGAGCAGCGAGGTGGAGGAGATCCGGGTGCTGGGAGATTGGGCGTACTGCTGGACCAGTCTCTCGGTGACCATGACCCCTCTCGAGGGAGGATCGCCGACGCGCCGCTCGGGCAACACCCTCACGATCTTCCGCAAGAAATCCGACGGCTCCTGGGTCCTCTTCCGTGACGCGAACCTGCTCGGTCCCCAGTCGCAGGCATCCTAGGAGATTTGTGCAATGTCGAGTCCTCTGTGGGGTTTGATCGCCGGCGTGGTGTTCGGCGCCATCGCGGTCGGGATGATGCTCCCGATGTCGTTCCCGGACAAGCGGACTGCGCTGCTGGGAGCCTTCGCCGACCGCTTCGCCATCGGCCTGGTCATCGGGTGTGTGGAGCTCCCTTGGCCTGGTTGGGCGGTGGGCCTGTGCTTCGGGTTGCTGCTGAGCCTGCCTTCCGCGATCATCACCAAGGCCTATGCGCCCATCCTGATCGTCGGGGGGCTCGGCGGTCTGGTGATCGGCGGCCTCATCCACGGCTGGGGGTTCTGAGCGGGATCAACCGGCCGGGGGTGCGGGTCCCCGTCCCCGCCAGCGCATTACCATCAGCGTCCGGTCGTCGCCCGGCGGCTGGGTGCCGACGTGGCGCTCGACCGCGGTGACCAGCCGGTTGCGCACGTCCGCGGCGCTCGTCCCGGCGGGGAATCCCTGGAGAGTGCGCAGCACCGTGTCATAGCCGAAGGGGTCGCCCGCGGCGTCGGCGGCTTCGATGAGCCCGTCCGACAGCCAGACGATCACGTCCCCCCGCTCCAGAGCCACGGACTCGTGTCCGTAGGTCCTCCCCAGGCCTCCGAGAGGAGAGCTGGGCAGAAGGATCTCCCGGGCCTCGCCGCGCCGGATCAGATAGGTGGGCGGATGGCCGGCGTTGAGCAGGCGGAGCATCCCGGTCTGCAGGTTGATCAGCCCGAGCGTGGCGGTGACGAAGGCGCGGCCGTCGCGCACGACGCGGTCGAGACGGCGGAAGATCTCCTCGGGCTCGCTCGTCTCTTCCACCAGGATGAGCAGCGCGGCTTTGACCATCGCCATCCGCAGGCCGCTCGACAGGCCATGTCCCGACACGTCGGCGATGATCACCGCCAGCTCGTCTTCCGAGAGGCGGAGCACGTCGAAATAGTCGCCGCCGATCGCCGCGCTCGGCTCGAACAGGGTGGCGAACTCCACCCCCTCGCGGATCGGGAGGTTGGAGGGGATCAGGCTCTTCTGGAGGTCGCGGGCGATGGACAGCTCCTTCTCCAGGACCTCTTTCTCGGCGGCCGCGGCGACCAGCGACTGCAGGTGCTCCGACATCTCGTTGAACGAGCGCTGCAGATCCCCCAGCTGGTCGCGCCGGCGCACCGGGATGCGCAGGCCGAAGTTCCCGGCGCGCACGGCGTCGGTCGCCCGGCTCAGCCGGTTCACGGCCCGCGAAAGGCCCATGATCATGAAGACGGCCATGATGGTCGCGATGAGATAGACGTCGAAGAGCAGGATG
>DASPXX010000154.1:0-12544 GCA_035637095.1 Thermoanaerobaculia bacterium | reverse complement strand
GAGGCGCAGCGCCAGCGACACGGCGGCGAGATCGGTCTCCACGAGCACGTCGATGCGCGGCCGGAGGACCTTGACCACCACCTGCTCGCCGCCGGGCAGGCGGGCGCGGTGGACCTGGGCCAGGGAGGCGGAGCCGATGGGGATGGGGGAGATCTCCTCAAAGACCGCCTCGACGGGCCGGCCGAAGTCCTCCGCGATCTGGAGCGCCAGGGTCGAGAACTCCGCGGGAGGGACCTCGTCCTGGAGCCCTGCCAGCTCGCGCGTGACCTCCGGCGGCAGCAGGTCCACGCGCACCGAGAAGAACTGGCCGATCTTGATCAGCACCCCCCCCATCTCGATCGCCAGGGCGCGGTAGCGGCGGGCGATGCGCGCCCAGCGGGCCGTCGCCGGCTGCCGGAACCGGCGCAGCCACGGAGCGTTGAGCAGGACGTCCCACCACATCACATGGATGAAGACCTGCCGCACGAACCGGCGCAACTTCCGGTAGCGCTGGAAGTCGATCCGGCCGGTCGGGAGGGGGGCGGGCATGGGGAGAAGATACCGCACCCGCCATGATAGGCTTTAGCGTCTAGAAGACATGAACGAGACAAGGGAGGCACCTCAATGAACGCGAGAGCCTTCACAGCGTCGATTGCGGGCCTCATCGCGATCCTCGCCGGTCCGGCCGGTGGGAAGCGGCGGGCGTGGGGCTGCGATACCGCATGCCCGCGAGCACTCAGCCACCCAGGAGCCCAATTGCCTCTTTACCATCAGCTATACTGAGACCATGTCTGGATCTTCGAAAGCCCGCTCGATCGTGGTCGACTTGCCAGACGATGCGTTTCAGCACCGGCGCTGGGATCCGCAAGAGGTCGCGGATGAGATGCGGCTGCTCTGGCTGCTCGAAGAGGTCCGGTCGCGTCGGCTGGGCTTCGGGAAGGCCGCCGAGCTCGCCGGTCTTCCAGTCGCCCAGTTCCTCCTCCTGATGGGCAAGCATCACATCACGCCGTTCGACTATGACGAGGACGAGCTGGCGCGAGAGCTCGGGCCGCGGCGTTGATTGTCGTCGCAGACGCAGGACCCATCATTCACCTCAGCCTGATCGGCCACCTGAATCTGATCCCAGCACTCTTCGGAAGAGTGGTCGTGCCTCGACGAGTGTACGAAGAGGTCGTCCAGACCGAGAGGGAGCTGCCAGGTAGTGAAGAGCTCCGGAACGCGACCTGGGCTGACCTGCATGAAGCCGATGTCCGCCCCGAGTTGTCGCGACTTCTTGAAAGCCATCTGGATTCCGGTGAAGCGGCTGCCATCGCACTGGCCCTGGACCTCGGCGCAGACTTGGTTCTCTCGGATGACCGGCAGGCGAGGCTCGCCGCCGAGAGGCTTGAGCTCCGGGTTCGAGGGACGCTGGGAATCTTGCTTGAGGCGCGTCGGCAGGGCCGAGTTCCCGAGCTTGCTCCCCTCCTGATCGAGCTGAGATCAAAAGGCGTCTGGCTCTCAGGCAAGCTGATTGAACGCGTCCTCCAAGAGGCGGGAGAGGCTGTAGAAGAGTAAGGTCCGCCGCATTGAGAGCGGCCAGGGGCCGGAAGCGAGGCTCCCGCGCTACAATCCCCGCACCCTATGCGCTCCCTTGGAACGCCTCGTCGGGGGGACTCCGTGATGACCCTGCGCCTAGAGGATGTGACCTTCCGCTCCTTCGACCGGTCCGCGGACTACCACGCCGCGCTCTTGCTTTGGGTACGACCAGCGGTGATACCATGTCTGCATGAGCAGCGCCAAGATCGCCATCTCTCTGGATCCAGAGGCCCTCAAGCAGGTCGACCAACTCGTCGAAGGGGGGCTGTTTCCGAGCCGGAGCAAGCTCATTCAGGACGCGGTCGCCGAGAAGCTGCTGCGTCTGCGGCGGGTCCGGCTTGCTCGAGAATGTGCCAAGCTGGAACGCCATGCCGAGCAGTCAGCGGCTGAAGAGCTCTTCTGTGGCGAGGCCGAATGGCCCGAATACTGAGGGGCGATATCATCTGGGCTGACCTCGATCCTGTTCGAGGTCGCGAGCAGGCCGGCAGGAGACCTATCTTGGTGCTGAGCCAGGATGTTTTCAATGAGCGCTCAGGCACGGTCATCGCGGCCGTGCTCACCAGTCAAGCACCCACAGTCGGTTTTCCATTGACGCTTGAAATTGGGTCCGTCCCGCTACCGAAACGGTCTTGGGTCAAGATCAGCCAAATCCGCACGCTCTCGACCGAGCGCCTCGGCGACCGGCTCGGACGTTTGTCTCCGGAAGAGCTCCAGATGGTGGTAGAAGGCCTGAACGAAATCATCGGCGACTGAGACCAGCGATGACCCTGCGCCCAGAGGATGTGACCTTCCGCTCCTTCGACCGGTCCGCGGACTACCACGCCTGCGTCGAGCTCCAGAAGGCCGTCTGGGGACAGGACTTCTCTGATGTGACGCCGTCCAGCATCCTCAAGGTCAGCCAGAAGGTGGGGAGCGTCGCGGCCGGCGCGTTCGCTCCCGACGGCCGGATGCTCGGGTTCATCTGGGGGCTGACCGGCGTGCGCGACGGCCGGCCGTTCCACTGGTCCCACATGCTCGGGATCCATCCCGACGCGCGGGACCTGCGGCTCGGCACGCGGCTCAAGCTCCTGCAGCGCGAGCTCCTCCTCCCCCTGGGCGTCGAGGACGTGGAATGGACCTACGATCCGCTTGAGGCGAGGAACGCCCACCTCAACCTGAACCACCTGGGGGCCGAGGTCGTCGACTATATAGAGGACATGTACGCGGGAGAGATGGGGAGCGACCTGGCGCGGGGCATCGGCACCGACCGCTTCATCGTGCGCTGGCGTATCGCGAGCGACCGGGTGGCCGCCATCCTGGCCGGCACTCTCTCTGAGGACCCCGCGCGCTTCGCCGGGACGCCGATCTTCGGCCTGGAGGCGGCGGCGGAGGCGACTCCGTTGCCGGACGCTCCGCGGGTGCGCGTCGAGATCCCCGCCAATATCCAGGCGGTCAAGACCGAGCGCCCGGACGAGGCCGCGGTCTGGCGGCAGTCCACGCGCCGGTCGATCGAGCACTACTTCGGGCGGGGCTACCGCGTGACGGCCTACCTGCGCGAAGGCGACCGCCGTTTCTATGGACTGGAACACCGGACGGTATGATCGAGAGGAACGACATGTTGCAGATCCGGAGCATCGTCCTGCGCGAGGTCGCGCTCAACCTGAAGGAGCCGTTCCAGATCTCCTCGGGCACCCAGAGCCATCGCCGCATCCTCCTCGTCCAGGTCCGCGACAGCGACGGCGCCGAAGGGTGGGGCGAGTGCACGACCGGCGAGTTTCCCAACTACAGCCCGGAGACGACCGACACGGGCTGGCTGGCCCTCCGCGAATGGGTGGCGCCGCGGGTCCTCGGCCGCACCTTTGCCGGTCCGCAGGAGATGTTTCCGGTCCTCGATCACAACTTCCGCGGCCATCACATGGCCAAGGCGGCGGTGGAGATGGCGTGCTGGGAGCTCGCGGCGCGCAAGGAGGGGATCTCCCTCTCCCGCAAGCTCGGCGGCACGCGCGACGCCATCAAGGTCGGCATCTCGCTCGGCATCCAGAAAGATCCGGCGGCTCTGGTGGAGAAGGTGCGGACCGCGCTGGAGCGCGGCTACCGCAAGGTGAAGATCAAGATCCAGCCCGGCTCCGACATCGAGTACATCGGCGCCGTCCGCGAAGCGCTCGGCCCTGATGCGCCGCTGATGGCCGACGCCAACAACGCCTATACGCTGGACGACCTCGACGTCCTGCGCCGGCTCGACGCCTTCGGCCTGATCATGATCGAGCAGCCGCTGGCCTGGGACGACCTGCTGCGGCACGTGCGGCTGCAGAGGGAGCTCAAGACCCCGATCTGCCTGGACGAGTCGATCACCAGCCCGGACCGGGCCGAGGACATGGTCGCGCTCGGCGCCGGCCGCATCGTGAACGTCAAGGCCGGCCGGGTGGGCGGGCACCGGCAGTCGCTGGCGATCCACGACATCTGCCAGCGGCACGGCATCCCGGTCTGGTGCGGCGGCATGCTGGAGAGCGGCGTGGGCCGGGCGCACAACGTGGCGCTCGCCTCGCTGCCGAACTTCACCCTGCCGGGGGACACCTCGCCCTCCGAGCGCTACTGGGAAAAGGACATCGTGACACCTGAGTGGACCATGGACCGGGAGGGGATGATGAAGGTCCCGGTGGACCGCCCCGGCATGGGCGTCGAGGTGGATCTCAACCGGGTGGAGGATCTGACGGTGAGGCGCGAGGAGATGGCGTAGCCCTCACCCCCGGCCCCTCTCCCGCAAGCGGGAGAGGGGTGTAGGTTAGAAGGGATTTCGCGTTCTCCCCTTATCGACTAACCCTCTCCCCTCTCCCGCTCGCGGGAGAGGGGCCGGGGGTGAGGGTTTATGCTCTACCGCCTCCTCGCCGACCTCGTCGTCCTCCTCCATTCCGGCTTCGTGCTCTTCGTGGTGTTCGGCGGCCTCCTGGCCCTGCGCTGGCCGCGAGCCGCCTGGTTCCACCTCCCTGCCGCGCTCTGGGGCGCCGGTATCGAATTCGCCGCCGGCATCTGCCCCCTCACTCCTCTGGAGAACCACTTCCGCCGGCTCGGCGGCGAAGCCGGCTACAGCGGCGGCTTCGTCGAGCACTACGTCCTGCCGGTCCTCTACCCCGCGGGGCTCACCCACGAGGTGCAACTTGCGCTGGGGATGTTCGTACTGGTCCTGAACGCTGTGGTCTACACGCTCGTCTGGCGGCGCCGCGCCAAGCCCTCTTGACGCGCTTCATGCGACAGATGTAGCATGCTACAAATGTCGCAACGGAGGCAGCCATGAGACGAATGAGCAAACCGGAGATGAGCCGGCGCGAGCGGCAGATTCTCGACGTGCTTCTGGAGGTTGGAGAGGCGCCGGCCGAGGACATCCGGCAACGGCTCCCCGATCCGCCGAGCTATTCGGCGGTGCGGGTGATGCTCACGCGTCTGGAGAAGAAGGGATATGTGAGCCACCGGGAAGAGGGGGTGCGGTACGTGTACTCCCCGGCGGTTTCCAAGACCCGGGAGCGGCGCAACGCTCTCTCCCGGCTGGTCCGTACATTCTTCGGCGGGTCCACCACGGAGGCGGTGACCGCCCTGCTCGACGGCGCCGAGGACCTCTCCCGCGAGGAGCTGGACCGGCTGGCGGGAGTCATTGAAAAGGCCAAGGAAACGAGGAAGGAGGAAGAGCCATGAGCCACGCATCCTTCATCGGAGAGCTCCCGTCCACGGTCTTCGCGATGGCGGGAAAGGGTGCCTTGATCTCTCTCGCCGCCCTGGGCGTGGCCGCTGCTCTGCGCCGCTCCTCGGCTGCCAGCCGCCACCTGGTGCTCGCCCTCGCCGCGGCCGTCCTCGTTCTGCTGCCGGTGTTGGTGGCGGCCCTGCCTGCGTGGGATCTGCCGGTTCCCCGGGTTGAAACCGGGTACGTCCCAACACCCGCGGCCGCTCGGCCGCCAGGGGTTCAAACCCCTGGCTACCATGAAAACGATCGTCCCCGAGGGGACGACGCCCCCGCTTCGCCCCCTTCAGGGGTCGGTTTTTTCCATGGTAGCCAGGGATTTCAATCCCTGGCGGGAGCCCTGACCATCTCCCTCCTCCTCCTGCTCCGCCTCGCTCTCGCGCTGTATCACCTCTCCCGGCTGCGCGCCGGTTCCCGCCCCGCTCCGGCGGAGTGGCAGGAGCTCCTCGATCGAGGGGGCGGCTGCGCTGCCGCGAGAGGTGGCGGAGGAGGCCGTGGAGCAGGGCGTCTCCGGAGCGCTGGACGATGAAGCGATCCGGAGCGGCGTTCGCGAAGGAGTGAACGTACAATCAGGTGTGAACCCGAACACCGCCGTGCCCGGAGACGGCACGCCGCTGACCAGCGCCTCCCGCGAATATGGCAAGACCTTGCACCGGATTCTCTCGGGCACGTTCTTCGAGCCGGCCGTTCCGGGTGAGGGCTGCTAGCCGGCTGAGCCAAAGACTGATCTTATTATGACCATGAAATCTTCCGCGGGGGCCCTCGCGGTTATCCTCACCCTCGTCCTGTCCCCGCCAGCCGCGGCGGACGTGCCGGCGCCCATCGAGATCTCCCGGACCACCTCCCCGATCCGCGTCGACGGCGCCCTCGACGAGCCGGCCTGGCAGCAGGCCACCGTCATCCCGGTCAACCACGAGTGGTATCCGGGCGACGACGTCCCGGCGCCGGTCGAGACGACGGCCCTGGTCACCTACGACGCCGAGCGCCTGTACATCGCCTTCCGGGCCGCCGACCCGGAGCCGTCCAAGATCCGCGCCCGCTTCGCCGACCGCGACGTCCCGACCGACGACGACACCGTCGGGTTCATGCTCGATCCCTTCCACGACGGCCGCCGGGCCTTCCAGTTCCGGATCAACCCCCTGGGCGTGCAGATGGACGCGGTCAACTCCGACGTCGAGGGGAGCGAGGACTTTTCCTGGGATGCCATCTGGGAGTCCGCGGGGAAGGTGACCGCGGAGGGCTACGTGGTCGAGGTCGCCCTGCCGTTCCGGCAACTCCGGTTCCCGGCCGCGAGCGGCGTCCAGACCTGGGGATTCATGGCGATGCGCGACTGGCCCCGGTCGATCCGCCACCGCATGCGCTCGATCGTCACCGATCAGGACCGCAACTGCGTCGTTTGCCAGGTCGGTGACCTCACCGGCTTGCAGGGGATGGAGACCGGCCGCAACCTGGAGATCACGCCGACCCTCACCGGCAATCACTCGGAGGAGCGCCAGGGTTTTCCCGACGGCCGCTTCGAGACAACGGAAGACAAGCTGGACCCGGGGGTCTCCGCACGCTGGGGCGTGACGCCGAACGTGGCCGTGAACCTCGCGATCAACCCCGACTTCTCGCAGGTCGAGGCCGACGCCGCCCAGCTCGACGTCAATACGCGGTTCGCCCTCTTCTTCCCGGAGAAGCGCCCCTTCTTCCTCGAAGGAGCGGACTTCTTCGAGACCCAGTTCCCGCTCGTCTTCACCCGCACGGTGGCCGATCCGGTCGCCGGGCTCAAGATCACCGGCAAACAGGACGCCCACGCCTTCGGCGGCTTCTTCGCCCGCGACCGGATCAACAACCTGATCCTCCCCGGCAGCCAGGCGTCGGGCCTCGCCTCGATCGGCCAGGACGTCACGAGCGGAGTCCTGCGCTACCGCCGGGACTTGAGCAACGGGTCTACGCTCGGGGTGCTGTGGACGGGCCGGGAGGGCGAGGACTACCGCAACCATGTGGCCGGAATCGACGGCGTCTATCGAATCACCGGCAGCGACGTGGTGCGCTATCAGCTCGCCGGCTCGACCACCCGGTATCCGGAGGGTTTCGCGCAAGGCGCGGGAGAGCCCGTGGGGAGCTTCGACGGCCATGCTCTCTCCACGCGCTTCCATCACGGGGACCACGACTGGACCTGGAACGTCGCCTACCAGGAGCTCGCTCCCGAGTTCCGGGCGGACAGCGGCTTCGTCGACCGCGTCGGAGTCCGCACCAGCTCGGCCGACATCGAGCGGCGCGTCTGGGGAAAACCGGGGGGCTGGTTCTCGGTCCTCTATTTCGACGCCAGCATCGATGGCCTCAAGGAGTACGACGGCGCGTTCAACGAGTGGGGATCGGACCTGATCGCCGGCTACCAGGGTCCGCGGCAGAGCGAGGTGACCCTGGCGCTGGCCCCGAACCAGGAGTATTTCCAGGGCGTCACCTACCACAACACCCGCCAGAGCATCTACGGCGCGTTCCAGCCGAGCGGCGGCTCGACCTTGTCGATGCAGGTGCGCTGGGGGGAGGACATCGACATCGCCAACAACCGGGAAGGGAGCTTCGTCCAGCTGGTTCCGGCGCTCGACCTGCGGTTGGGGCGCCACCTCCAGGGGAGGCTCGACTGGATCCACGAGACCTTCGACGTCCGCGGCGGTCGCCTGTTCACCGTGGACCTGGCACAGACGCGCATGTTCTACCACTTCAACAACCGGAGCTTCGTGCGCGCCATCTTCCAATATGAATGGCTGGAGCGGAATCCGGACCTCTACATCGACCCGGTGCGGCGGAAGACGGAAGACCTCCTCTCCCAGCTCCTCTTCTCCTACCGCCTCAACGCCCAGACCGTGCTCCTGCTGGGCTACTCGGACGACTACGCGGGGAGAGACCAGATCGACCTCACCCAGACGGACCGGACGGTGTTCCTGAAGATCGGCTACGCGCTGTTGTTGTGACGGAGCGAGGTACAGGGCCTCAACTGGCGGGGAGAGGCCTCCCCCTTCGAGGTACCGGCCTCCCCCTTCGAGGTACAGAGCTTCCCCCTTCGAGGTACCGGCCTCCCCCTTCGAGGTCCAGAGCTTCCCCCTTCGAGGTACGGGCCTCTCCCTTCGAGGTACAGAGCCTCTCCCTTCGAGGTACGGGCCTCTCCCTTCGAGGTACGGGCCTCTCCCTTCGAGGTACGGGCCTCTCCCTTCGAGGTACAGGCCTCTCCCTTCGAGGTACAGGCCTCCCCCCGGCCGGGCGAGATCAGCAACCGGCAGACCCATGGCCTCGACTGGAGCTCCGCAGTGGATGAGGGCTCTCCAGATGCTCTCAGTCGGGCTCTCCCTCGCCGCTCTTCGCTGTACGCGCGCCCGACCGGATCACTCGCATCGGCGCCTCTTTGCGGGGATACCTACGCAGTGTCCGGGTTCCGATCGCAGGAAACAGGATAGGTCGGCCAGCTGGAATAGGTAAAGATTTCGCCGCCCTCCACGCGCCGGAGCGCGTCTGGGGTGAGGAGACGGAGTGATTCGCGGTGGAGTGAGAGCTTCTTGTCGGTCTTCTTTTTCATGACGTTCCTCCTGGGGCCGCTAGTATAGACCGGCTCACCGCGTTGCGCCGGAGATCGGCTCTCTTGCCCCTCCCGCCCCCAATGCGGATGCCCCGTTTGCCCTTCCACTCGACAGCATGCCGGAAGCATGCGATGATCATGCTATGGCAAACCTCCAGGTCAAGAATCTTCCAGATGCCCTCCATGAACGCCTCCGGCGCTACGCGCAGAAGCATCACCGCACGATCAGCGACATCGCCTTGGAAGCCCTCGAACGCGAGATGGCCCGCTCTGAATGGCACGAACGGCACTCGCAGCGCCCAGCCACCGATCTCGGGGATTCAGCCGCTTCGCTGCTGGAGCAAGAGCGGCAGCAGCGCGAGAAAGATCTCGGGTGATCCGCTTTGTGATCGACGCCTCCGCGGCGGTGGAGTATCTTCTCCGCACCCCCCTCGGTCAGAAGCTTGAGGACCTCATCGAGGAGGCCTCCCTGGTGGCCCCTGAGCTCATGGATGTTGAGGTGCTGTCGGTCCTGAGGCGTGCTCTGCTCCAGAAGAAAATCGAGGAACACCGTGCGCGGTTGGCGCTCGAGGATCTCGGCGACTGGCCGGTCGACCGCATTCCACACGCGGGGCTTTTGCGAGAAGCCTGGAAGCACAGACACAACGTCAGCGCTTACGACGCCTTCTATGTGGCCGTGGCAAAGCTCTACGAGGCACCGCTCCTCACCGCGGACGGCCCTCTGTCCAGAGCTCCCGGCCTGGGGATCGTGGTGCAGAACATCCGTCTGGGGTAGCCTCTCTTGCCCTCCCGCCCCCCTTTTTGCCACAATGCGGCATAGATGAGTGTGGAGCGTCCCAATCCCTGAAACCGCCTTCCTTGACTGATCCGAGGTTCCGCCGTGACCGAACAGATCCGGTTCTTCCTTCCCGGCCCGTCCTATGTGCTCGAAGAGGTCCGCCAGGCGATGACCAAGCCGATGGTCGGACACCGGTCGGCCGGGTTCAAAGCCTTCTACATCGAGCTCTCCAAGAAGCTCCCTCCTCTGCTGCGCACCTCCGGCGACGTCATGGTCGCCTCCGGCAGCTCGACCCTGGTCATGGAGAGCGCCGTGGTGTCCTGCGCCAGATCCGAGGTGCTCAACCTGACCAACGGCGCGTTCTCCGAGCGCTGGCATTCCATCTCCAAGAGCGTCGGCAAGAACGCCGACAAGGTCGCCTTCCCCTGGGGCGAGGCGATCGACCCCGAGACGGTTCGTGCCGCTCTGCGGCGTAAAAAGTACGACGCCGTGACCCTGGTCCACAACGAGACCTCGACCGGCGTGCTGAGCCCGATCGCCGACATCGCCAAGGTGATCCGCGAGGAGAGCGACGCGCTGATCCTGGTGGACACGGTCTCCTCTCTGGCCGGTGCCCGGGTCGAATCCGACGCCTGGGGGCTCGACGTGGTCCTCGCCGGGACCCAGAAGGCGATCGCGGTGCCGCCCGGCCTGACCGTCTTCACCCTTTCCGATCGCGCGGTCGAGCGGGCGAAGCAGGTGCCGCACCGCGGCTTCTATACCGATCTCCTCCGCTATCTGGAGAAGCACCAGGAGGGCGGCTTCATCACCACGCCCGCCATCCCGCTCCTCTGGGCGCTCGACAAGCAGATGGACATCATGCTCGCCGAGGGGATGGAGGCGCGCTGGGCACGCCACGAGCGGCTCTATCGCCGGACCGCGGAGTGGGCCGCCGAACGCGGCATCACCTATGCCTCGGCCGAGAACGCCCGCTCGGTGACGGTGAGCTGCCTGAAGCCGCCGGCGGGGGTCGACCCGCAGGCGATCGTCAAGAAGCTCGCCGAGCGCGGCATCACGATCGGCGGCGGCTATGGCGACTGGAAGCCGACCACGTTCCGCATCGGCCACATGGGCCAGGTCCAGGAGAGCGATCTGGAAGCTCTGCTGGGCGAGATCGACGACATCCTGAAGGGGCTGGCGGGCTGACCGCCGGGGAGGGCTGCCATGTACCGCATCCTGATCGCCGACTCTCTCGATCCCGCCGGCCTGGAGCTGCTCCGGCAGTCCGGGGCGGAGGTCCACGTCGTCACTCCCGAGGAGAAGCCGCGCCTCGCCGAGATCCTCCCCGACTACGACGCCCTGGTGGTCCGCAGCTCGACCCAGGTGACCGCCGATCTGCTGCGCGCCGGCAAGAGCCTCAAGGTCGTGGGGCGCGCCGGGATCGGGGTGGACAACGTGGACGTGGCCGCCGCGACCGACCTGGGCATCCTGGTCGTCAACGCGCCCACCGCCAACCTGGTTTCGGCCACCGAGCACACCTTCGCCCTCCTGCTGGCTCTGGCCCGCCGGGTGCCGTTCGCCGACGCCTCCATGAAAGAGGGCAAGTGGGACAGGAAGATCACCGGCCTGGAGCTCCAGGGCAAGACCATCGGCGTCATCGGCTTCGGCCGCATCGGCCAGAAGGTCGCCGTCCGGGCGCGCGCCTTCGACCTGCAGGTCCTGGCCTACGACCCGTTCCTCGACGCCGCGGCGGCCCGCCGCATGGAGGTCGAGCTGGTCTCCCTGGAGGACCTCCTGAGCCGCAGCGACGTGGTCACCTTCCACACGCCGCTGACGGACCAGACCCGCAACCTCCTGAACCGCGAGCGCATCGCCTTGATGAAGAAGGGCGCTCTCGTCGTCAACTGCGGCCGCGGCGGGGTGGTGGACGAGGCGGCGCTCTTGGAGGCCCTGGAGTCCGGGCACCTCGGCGGTGCGGCGCTCGACGTCTTTTCCGAAGAGCCGCCCAAGGACCTCACCCTGGTGCGGCATCCCAAAGTGGTGGCCACGCCTCACCTGGGCGCCCAGACCCGCGAGGCGCAGGAGCGGATCTCCACCGAGACCGCCGAGATGATCCTTGCCGCGCTCTCCGGCTCGCTCTCGGTGGCGGCGGTCAACCTGCCGTTCCGGGCGGCCGGAGCGCGCGTCGAGCCCTACATGGCGCTGGGCGAGACGCTCGGCCGCATGGCCAGCCTCCTCCTGGGCAGCGCGCCGCAGCGCCTGCAGGTGGACCTCTGGGGGGTCGAAGAGGGGGTCCGCATCCCGGTGGCCATGGCGGCCCTCATGGGCGTGCTCAGCACCTTCCTGCGCGACTCGATGGTCAACTACGTCAACGCCGAGCGGCTGGCCGAGGCGCGCAACCTCGAGGTCGTGCGCTCGACCCACACGGCGGCGGCGGACTACCCGAGCCTCGTGGGAGTCACCCTGAGCGGCGGCGGGCGCACGGTGGAGCTGGACGGCACCCTGTTCGGCGAGCACGATCAGCGGGTGGTGCGGATCGGCGGCTACCGCCTGGAGTTTCGTCCCGAAGGCCAGCTCATCGTCGTCGAGAACCTGGATGTGCCGGGCGTGGTCGGCAAAGTCGGCACCCTGCTCGCCGAAGGCGGGATCAACATCGCGGACATCCACCTCGCACGGACCGATCGCCGCGGCCCGAGCGGCGAGCGCGAAGCCATGGCGGTGCTGCGCGTCGACCAGGAGGTGCCCGAGGCCCTGGTCGACCAGCTCTGCGAGATCCCCGTGGTGCGCTCGGCCCGGCGGGTGGATCTGACGCGACGGTAAAAGAGCCCTCACCCCCGGCCCCTGCTCTGAAAATAAGGTTTAAGCTGCCTGGGCGGTCGGGGGGTCCTCCTTGAGTTGAAGGTTGACGGAGAAGCCGAGGTCTTCGAGCCGCTGAGTCAGCCGGCGGACGACGGCCTTTTGGGAG
>DASPXX010000153.1:0-15915 GCA_035637095.1 Thermoanaerobaculia bacterium | reverse complement strand
AAGGTTCCGAGGTTGATCGTCGGCCGGGCCCGCTCGAAGGCACGGAAGTAGCCCTCCAGCGTGGTCCAGTCGGGGGTGACGCCGTAGTGGGCCCAGACGTCCTTGCCGTCGGCGATCATCCGCTCGTTGACGGGGGCGATGGAGCCACCCTCGCCCGTCAGCTCGGTGGTGATGCCCTGGGTGATCTTGCTCGCGGCCCGCGGATCGACGAGGACGTTGTACTCGGACTGGCCGAGCATGTCGATGAACCCGGGAGCCACCACCTTCCCCGCGGCATCGATCGTCCGCTTCGCAGCAGCCCCCTCCAGCCGCCCGATCGCCGCGATCCGGCCGTCCCGGATGCCGACGTCGGCCGCATACCACGGCGAGCCGGTGCCGTCGACCACGCGGCCGTTGCGGATCACCAGATCGAAAGGCGCCGCCTGCGCCTCCAGGCGCGGGCCGGACGCGAGCAGGAGCAGGGCGAGGCTGAAGAAGAGCCGGAACGTCGTCGTCATCGGGTTCCTCCGGGGGGAGTTTTGTGGACCGGTGCGTACTATACCCGGAGCTCCGGGATCATGCGGCTGCGAGTAGCGTGTTGATGTCGAGGAGGTGGCGTCTCAATCCAGGGCCTCTGCCAAAGCCTTGACCAACTCGGGGGTCACGGGGCCGGCGTCGGACCGAACGGGGAAGAGGCGGATGCCGTTGCGGACGGCAGAGGGCTGGGCGGGGGCAAGGCCGCGGCGGGCCAGCTCAGCTCCTGAAGGCTCACGCGCGTCTTCAGACGCCACCTCAGCCCCGGCTCTCCAGGTCATACACCCAGCGGGAGAGCTCGTTGCGCCTGCGGACGAGCCGGACGCTGCGGTCGAGCAATGGCGAGCGGCTCCAGCCTTCCGGGTCGGCCGGCTGCTGCTCGTATCCGGCGCGGCCGAGGGTGTGGATCTCGAAGGCAAGGTCGGTCCGACAGTCGGCGAGCCAGAGCTCGGGGACGCCTGCGGCGGCGTAGAGCCGGGGGAGACGCTCCAGGTCTTTGCGCTCTGAGGAATCGCTGACGATCTCGACGATGAGGTCGGGCGTGCCCTCGAGCTCGATGAATCGATCTTCTTCCGCCTTGGCCGACGGAATCTCGCGGATGCGCCCCTGCCGCAGCGACTCCCAGAGGACGACGACGACGTCCGGCTCGGCCGACAGCTCTGCCGCCGGCGAGACGATGCGGGTGCTGTCGGAGAACAAGCTGCCCCGCCCGCTGTCCACGATCAGGGGGTACAGCCGTGCAGTGATCGTCGTCTTGACGACTCCGTGGGTGTAGAGATCCTCCGGGCTCAAATCCACCTCCACGGTGCCGGCCAGGTAGTCGATCCGGCCGCGCTCGGGAAAGGTCTCATCCCGGGTCCATCGGCGGAAGCGGTCCAGGTCGGAGACATCGGCCGGGATGGACAAATCGTCCTGAAAGATCAAAGCAGGGCTCGAGGTCACAAGCTCACCTCCGGCGAATCGTCGCCCACCACAACTCTACCACCTCCAATCACCCCAGGGCCGGCGCAGGTCCCCTACTCGCTCCGCAGCACGCTCGCCGGGTCGAGGCGGGCGGCGCGTAGAGCGGGGATCGTGCTCGCCAGGAGCGCCGTCGTCGCGAGGAGGAGCGCCACGCCGCCGAAGGTGAGGGGGTCGGTGGTGCCGACGCCGAAGACGAGGCCGGCGAGGAACCGTCCGAGCCAGAGGGCGGCGACCGCGCCGACGATCACACCGGTCGCGATCAGCGCCAGTCCCTGCCCGAGGACCAGGCGCAGGATCTGCTCGGTGCGCGCGCCGAGGCCATCCGGATGCCGATCTCCTGCCGCCGCTGCACCACCATGTAGCTGATCACGGCGTAGAGGCCGAGAGCCGCGAGCGCCAGCGACAAGACGGAAAAGATGCCGAAGAGCGCTTGCCGAGGCGGCGGTCCTGGTCCGCCGCCTGAGCAGCTTCAATCTTCCGGGCCATCGCTCCTCCCCAAGGAAAGCCGACCGGAATGTGCTAGAAGTATACAGGAAGACCATACCAGGGCTGGCCGCCAGTGGCGCATTCATTTCAACCCGGGGGAGATGCCATCACCCCAACCACTCCTCGGTAATATCCGCCAGGACGAAGTGGTGGGTCAGAGCGTGCAGCGCAAACCGCTCTCGCCCGGCGGGGCCGGTCTTTTCTACCAGGCAAAGATTCACGAGCTGCCCGATGGCCGACCAGAAGACCGGTCTCTCCACTTGGCTGACTTTCTCGACGTCCCGCGCCGTGCCACCCGTCATTGGAGGGAAGGCCGATAGATCCACCAGCGCCTTTCGACTCTCCTCGTTGAGCAAGCTCCAGGAATGCCAGTAGACGAAGCGGTAGAATTCTTCGTCTTGCCCCTTCGCGGAAGCCTCTTCCAGCATCTGCAGGATCACGTCCAGCGGCTGGCGGCTGAGCTGGCCCATGACCAGTTTCAGCGCGAGCGGCGCGCCACCGGTCGCTGCATGGATCCTCGTCAGCGCGGCCCGGCTGGCCTGGGTCACCGCGGGGATATTCCGTTGCCGGCCCTCCACCTGTAGAAAGAGGATGCAATTTTCCCGGGAGAGCCCGCGCAGCTCTAGGGTGTACAACCGTTCGTGGAAGATGCGGTGCCGGCTAGTCAACAGGAGCCGCCCAGCGCCCAACAGAGCCAGTACCCCGCTGACCAGGGATGGGTTCTCAGGAACCGTCTCGAGGTTGTCCATCACGATCAGCACACGGTGCGACGCCAGAGTTCGTCCGAGCGCCTGCTTTTTCTCCTCGCGGGGCAGGGTCGCGATCTCGGGATGCCCCATCTGCCGGCCGATGTCGCTCAGCAATCCATCGAAATCGTACCGTAGCTCCCCACGCGATAAGATCCTGCCCTCCACGAGTTCCTCCGTCTTGGCGCTGGTCCAGACGACGCTCTCAAACAGCTTCTCCCGGAGAGCCCGCTCGGCGATCTCGTGAGCCAGCGACGTCTTGCCGATGCCGCCCATGCCCACCACTTCCACCCCGAGCGCCGCTCCCTCGCCCCGCAGGACGCTTAGGACCTGGACCTGTTCCTCGGTCCGACCGATCAGCTCGAAATATGGCTTCTCCGGCAGGCTCGGTGGCGGCAGCGTCGCGGGATCAGGACCGTGGCCGGTCGACGGGGGCTCCTCAGCGGAACCTATTAGGTGGATCCGGGAGGGATCGATGCCCTGGCGGACCAGGAGCTCCGGGGTGTTCTGCTCGGGAATTCCCTCCAAAAGCAACGCCGTCTTGCCCTGCTCGAAGGCAGCCTTGACCGAGCAGCCGAAGCCGATCGCGCGGTAGAAAGCAGCGGCGAAAGTGATGGCGGCCTGGTCACCGATCGCTTTGTTCATACCGACGGCACAATCGATCACTTCAGTGACTGCCAGGGCTTGGGCTCTGGCATAGCAGGCGTTGAGGACGACGAGGCGAATGTTTCCCTGGAGTGTCTGGAACAAGCTCACCAAGGCCGCCTTGCCGACCGGTTTTGGGTTACCCTGATCATCGACCAGGATGATTTGCGCCGTCCGGCTTCCATGCCCGCTGAAATGAACGATGTGCGGCTGGTACAGATTGAGCCACTGCAGCAGGTCGTCCGGCCGAACTGCCCATTTGGTGATGAATTCGATCGCAGGCCCGGCGCCTGCCGCCCGCAGCTTCGTCTCGATCGCGCGAGCCTCCTCGCCCAGCGCCAAGGGCGCGAGAGACTCCTCCGAGTCTGGTTCGATGGAATCCACGACTGGATTGGCCGAGAGGAAAAGAATGCGAATCGGACGATCTGATTTCACGGCCTGTTCCTCGATTTTCCGGCTGGGGCCCGCTTCAGGAGAGGGCGGTGGAAAGCTCCGTTCGGACTGCCTGCCCTGCCTCGCGCAGCCGAGCGACCAGGCGACCAAGCGCAGACTGCTTTGGCTCGAAGGTGATCGCGATGCCGACCGACTGCAGAGCAGCCCAGGCCCGGTCTCCCACTCCCGCATGCTTCAACTCGGCGGCCGACGCCACGATCTCCGTGGAGAGCTGGCCTTTCATCCAGGTAAGCAGAACGTCCAGCCGAGCAAGGAGGTGCCGGGTATCCCGCCAGTGCGCAACCGCGTAACGCCGCAAGAACTCCGCGAGCTCATCAAAAAAGAACGACTCGCTTTCTCCGCCGACGTGCAGAGCGTATGGTCCGATATCGAGGATCGCACCGATCTTGAATCGAATGGACAGCTCGCTTTGCCCGAGGCGGAACCGTTGACTCACAGGAATCCGGAAGTGCGACTCCAAGCGAAGGCACAGATAGAGGTCCAGCCAGTGTTGCCGAAGCGCCTCGACCTCACACAGCCGCGAGCCACCTTGACTGAGTGACAAAACCGCGGTCTCCTTCCGCTCCTCAAGGCGGACTTCGGTGATCGCGTCGCGGATTGCCAGGACAGGCTTCAGGAACAATCGGTTCTGCGGAGTCAACGAGACGAACATGGGGCGGTTCGACCAGAGCAGATCGAAGAACGCCTGGCTCAGGTCCCGCACGTGCTCGACGCGAGGCGCAGCGCTGGCGAACGTGGTGACTGCGTAGGCCAAGCCGCGATACACCTCAAGAAGGCTCTCCGAAAGACCGCTCGCAAAGCCCGGATCATCCACCAGCCATTGGCCTGTCAAGCGCCAGGCGATCGCATTGTGGACGACGGATTTGGCGGGCTGCATGGCGCCGGCGGACAGGTCGTCGAGGATCTCCTGCACCCATTGGCGGGCCTGGCTCTCCGTCACCTGGGCGTGGCGCATGAGATCATCGAAAGCGGAGTGGGTGTCCAGCCAGTGGAAGAGCTCGCGGCAAAAGTCCACAGCGCCGGCATCGTCGTCCTGGCTCGCTTCGAACCAGTTGGCGATGGTTCCCGTCGGAGTGGCTTCACCTCCAAGATCGTCACCGGAGCTCAGTCTCTCCTGGTAGGCCGCGATAGCTCGGGCGGCATCGGGATGGCCGAGCTGGTGGGCACGTCCGTAGCAGGCGAGGGCTTCTTCCAGTTGGCCAAGAGCCTCCAAGGCTGCCGCCTTGTGCAGAAGAGTGGTCGAGAGGCCTGGCTCGATGTCCAGAGCGCGGTCGTAGAAGGCGATCGCCTGTGCGGGCTGGTGCAGCAGGTGCAGGGCACGCCCTTTGTGGGAGAGCGTTCGCGACTGTCCCGGTTGGATCGCGAGGGAGCGGTCGAGCGCCTTGAGAGCTTCCGCAGGCCGCTCCAAGTCGAGGAGCAGCGCTCCCTTGTACGCGTGTCCATGAGCGTCGAGCGGATCGAGAGAGAGGAGCTCGTCGAGGGCTTGGAGGGCCTCCTCGCGCCGGCCGAGTTGCCGCAGCATCTCGCTCTTGGCCCCGAACGCGTTCTTCATCCGCGAGTCCAGCCGGGTGAGGATATGGTCGAAGCAGTGCAGGGCCGCCTCGTGTCGACCGAGGATTGCGAGGGTGCTTCCTTTGCTGAACCAGGTCATAGGATTGAACGGGTCCAGCTCCAACGCTTGGTCGTAGCACGGCAGGGCCTCCTCGCGCCGGCCGAGGCCGGCGAGAACAACGGCCTTGTTCGCCCAACCCAGAGCGAACGTCGGGTCCAGCGCCAGCGCCCGCTCCTGGCAATTCAGCGCCTCGACCGGGTGCCCGGTTTCCAGGAGTGCATTTCCGAGGTTCGACCACGCCAGGGTGTGCTGTGGGTCCAGAGCCAGAGCACGCCGATAGTACGGAATGGCCTCCTCCCATCTCCCTCGCTCGGCCAGGTCGTAGCCCCGGTTGTTCCATTCCGTCGAGGAGTTCGGCAGCGCGCCAGATTCCTCCCGGCGTGGTACAGCGGCAGGTCCGGAGTGCTCCTCTTGTGAGGAAAGGTCGTCCCTGCTCGAGCTCTCTTGATATTGCAGCTCCTCCTGGTGATCGCCAATGAACCCGATGATGTAATCCACCGTGGACCGATACTCTTTTTCGTCGAATCCAATTCCCAGGCAAATCGTCAACAGATAGCATCCGTCGATATATCGAACGCTGACGTTGTAAGGGATGAAGGCCTGCAGATCGATCTCGTAGCGGATCCCAGAGCCCAGACGCGCCGACAGGTCATGCTGCAACCGCCGCAGAAGATCGTCGGAATGGAGACCGGACACCTCTACAGGCATGATGGCTCCTCCGTCTGACCGACTTCATCGAGAAGAGCAGCAATCCACTCTCTGAGATTCCCTCGCTCGGCGATGGCATAGGCTTGTTCCGCTGTCCGCCTCGCCTCGTCCCATCTCCTCTGCGCGGCATACAATCGGGCGAGGCAGTACAATATCACCCCCTCCCGTGCGCGGTCGCCTGTTGTACGTGAGACGACGATCCCCTCGTGGTACACGCGTTCGGCCGCGTCCGACTCTCCCGAGAGCGCGAACAGCTGGCCGAGGTGCAGGGCCGACTTGCCCATCCCGGCCATATCCCCATGTTTCTTCGCCAGCCCATAGGCGCGCAGGAAGTATTCCTTCGCCAGCTCGTCGTGCCCCAGGTCCAGCCCCAGCTCTCCGAGATCGCGCAGCACGGCACCGAGCTCTCCTTGCGAATCACCCTGCTCCAAGAGCCGCAGGCTCTCCGCATAATTTCGCGAAGCGATGTCATGCCGTCCTTGCTGATGAGAGATCCTGCCTCGCTGCCGCAGGAAGCTGGCCTGCCAGATCGGCTCTTGCGTGCTTGCGCAGATGGCCAGGCCGCGGTCGCAATGGCACTCCGCCTCACTGTATTCATTGCGCCGAAGCGCCAAGGAGGCAAGGTCGTAGAGCGCGTGACAGATTCCGTCCTGTTTGTCGAGATTTTCCTCGATGACCAAGCTTTCGAGCAGGAGCTGGCGGGCCTCCAAGAGCCGGCCGTGCTGGATTTCCAGCTCTGCCTGCAAATGGAGCGATTTGGCGATCTCCGCTTTGAACCCCATCGCCTCGAAGAGCTCCCGGCTGCGGCTCAACAGCCGCTCAGCTTCGGGCAGCTCATCACGGCGAAGGTGCCGCATACCCTTCAGGCGCAGAAGATAGGCCTGATCGACCTCCTGGCTCGACTGCAGGGCGGCTTCCAGATGCTCGTTGTACAGCTGGTCCGCTTTGCCCTGTTCGCCACCCAAGTCGAGGATGATTGCCTGGTTCACCTGCGAGACCGCCTGCGCTTTTGCATCGTCCCAGCGTGCGAGCACCGCTTCACTTTCCTGAAGGAGCACCTTCGCCTCTTGGAAGTGACCCGCCATGAGCGACAGATTGGCGCGATGAGTCAGAGAACGGGCTCTGCGGCGCTCATGGATCTTGAACCACTTGGGGAGTTGCCTGCCGGTGACCAGTTGCAGGAGGTCGGCAGAGCCGAGCGGGCTCTCTTGCAGGTCTTTTTCGATCAGGCCTGACAGCGTCGGGCCGGGGCCCTCGTAGCCGCCAGCGGCATCGCCGGCTCCGAACACGGCGGCCATGGCCGCCAGCGCCTGCATGATCGAGTCATTCCAGGGCAGGCTCTCGAGCTGCACTTCGAGGGACTCCAGCAGGGGGCCTGGAGAGTTCTCCCGAGACGCTATGCTCATCGTATGGAGCATTTGGACGAATTCCACCTCTGCCCAGTGGTTCTGTTCGTTCCGTGCCGCCGTGATCGCCTGTTCGAGCGATCTGCGCCACCGGGCCCAGTCGCCGCGCACGTGGAACAGTCCATGCTCCCGGCAGAGCGCCTGGGCAAACCGCTGGTAACGGCGCCACTTGCCGTTCCGGAATGCCTGGTCCATTGCGGCAAAGATGTTGTCTTTCTCCTGTTCGAGGGCGTCCAGGTCCTCCCGCGTCTGGCCACTATGAGACTCAACGTAGAGCAAATAGTGGATGACATGACGGGTATCGACCGTCTGCCTGCGGTAAGCCCGCCAGCGCGCAGGATCGTGGGATTGGGGTCTCATCGGTCACGGACCGGAGGCTTCTGGGGTGGACGTCCTCTCGGTCAATCTTAGCGCAGCCCAAGCCTGACGCTCGAGCCAATCACGACTGGAGACCCGGGAATGCTGAAAGTGTTCAGGACTACTCGCTCCGCAGCACGCTCGCCGGGTCGAGGTGCGCGGCGCGGAAAGCAGGAATCATGCTTGCCAGGAGCGCGGTGGTCGCGAGGAGGAGCGCCACGCCGCCGAAGGTGAGGGGATCGGTGGTGCCGACGCCGAAGACGAGCCCTGCCAGGAACCGTCCGAGCCAGAGAGCGGCGACCGCGCCGACGATCACGCCGGCCGCGATCAGCGCCAGTCCCTGCCCGAGGACCAGGCGCAGGATCTGCTCGGTGCGCGCGCCGAGGGCCATCCGGATGCCGATCTCCTGCCGCCGCTGCACCACCATGTAGCTGATGACGGCATAGAGGCCCAGGGCCGCGAGCGCCAGCGACAGCACGGAAAAGACGCCGAAGAGCGCCATGGCGAGCCGGCGTTCCGCGAGTGCCTGAGCGACGACCTCCTCCAGCGTACGTACCTCGCCGATCGGCATGTTGCGGTCGAGCGAGGTCACGGCCCGCCGCAGCGCGGGCACGAGGCTGGCCGGATCTCCGGTCGTGCGCACGGCGAGATAGGCCCAGTCCATCGGGCGCTGCGCGAGGGGAATGTAGATCGCCGGCGCGGCCGGTTGGTGGAGCGCCTGCTCCCGGACGTCGGCGACGACGCCGACGATCTCCTGCATCCCCGTGATCTCCCAAGAGAAAGCGACGCGCTTGCCGAGCGGGTCCTCGCCGGGGAAGTAGCGCTCTGCGAAGGTTTTGTTGACCACGACCACGACCGGCGCGCCGGCCACGTCCCGCTCGGTGAAGGCGCGCCCGGCGAGGACCGGCGTGCGCAGCACGTCGAAGTAGCCGGGCGTGGCGATCCGCTTCTCGGCCATGGGTTGCGCATCCTTCGGGAACTCCTTGCCCTCGATGGCGATCCCTCCGTTGGTTCCGCCGGTGAGCGGGAGATTGTTGACGAAGGCCACGGCTTGGACCCCCGGGAGGGTCTTCACCCGCTCGCGCAGGTCGCGGAAGAACGCCACCTGTTGCGGCGCTTCCGGATAGCGGGTGGGCGACAGGTCGAGAGTTCCGGTGATCACGTGCTCGGCGTCGAAGCCCTTGTCGACGGCGAGCAGCCGTTCGAGGCTGCGCAGGAGAAGGCTGGCGCCGAGGAGCAGCGCGAACGAGAGAGCCACATCGGCCACGATGAGCGAGCCGCGCAGCCGGTCGCGGGCGGGGCCGCCGGCGGTGCCCCGCGCGCCCTCTTTCATCACCTCGCCGAGATCGGCACGAGAGGCGCGCAGCGCAGGCAGGAGGCCGAAGAGGAGGCCGGTGGCGAGCGACAGGACGAGCGCGAAGACCAGCAGGCGCGCGTCCACCATGGCTTCGGCGAGCCGCGGCACGCTGGCCGGGCCGAGCGCGCGGAGCCCCGCCACGCCGGCCCAGGCGACGAGCACGCCGGCGCCGCCGCCCAAAAGCGCCAGGAGCAGGCTCTCGATCAGCAACTGCCGCACGAGGCGGCCGCGCGACGCGCCGAGCGCCGCCCGGACCGCGATCTCGCGCCGCCGCACCGCCGAACGGGCGAGCAGGAGGTTCGCCACGTTCGTGCAGGCGATGAGGAGCACCATGCCCACGGCGCCCGCCAGAGCGACGAGAAGAGGGCGCGAGTCGCCGATCACGAGGCGTTCCAGGGAGAAGAGATGGATCCCGTGCTCGGACGCCCCGGTCTCCTGCAACCGGCGGGCGAACGAGGCGATGCGCTCGTCGGCGCGCGCGAGGTCGAGCCCGGGACGCAGCCGCCCGAGGATGTCGAGGAAGTGAAGGCCGGGCGGCGCATTCTCCAAATCGCACTGCAGGGGGACCCAGAGATCGAATTCCAGTGCCTGGGCCAGGGCGGTCGGAACGGTCGCGCGCCTTCCGGGCGGGATGATCCCGATCACCGTGTACGGCCGGTCTGCCAGGGTTATGGCGCGGCCGAGGACGCCCGGATCGCCGCCGAAACGGCGCTTCCACAGTCTTTCGGAGATCAGGACGACGCGCTCGGAGCCCCGCACGTCGTCGCCGGGCGTGAAGGCGCGCCCGACGCGCGGCACGGCGCCCAGCATCCGCGGCACGCTGGCGGACATGCGCACGGCCTGGAGCGTCTCCGGCTCGCCCGCGCCGGTCAGCGCGTACGACATCGTCCAGTACGCGCCAAGATCGGAAAAGACCTCGGTGTTCCGCTTCCAGTCGAGATATTCGGGGTACGACGCCACCACCTCGTCCTGCCCCTGGACGTCACGGACCACGACCAGCCGTTCGGGCTCCGGATAGGGCAGAGGCCGCAGCAGGGCGGCGTCGATCACGCTGAAGATCGCCGTCGTGACGCCGATGCCGAGCGCGAGCACCGTAACCACGGCGAGGGTGAAGCCGGGCGCCTTCCACAGCCGGCGCAGCCCGTAGCGGGCATCCTGCAGCAACTGGCTCATCGCTTCGATCCTCCTGTACCGGCGGAGCTTGCGGTTGTCGTGGTCGCGCAGCCAGCGCGCCACCTTGTCGGGATCGCCGAACCGGGCGAGGGCCTCCTCGCGGGCGGCGGTGGGGGAGAGACCGGCGGCCAGAAAATCGCGCTCCCGCATCTCGAGATGGAAGCGCAGCTCGTCGTCGACGTCCGCCGCGACGTCCGGTCCCCAGAAACGCAGAGTGCGGCGATTGTTCTGGAGCATAGGAGGCTGCTCACGCATTCGAAACCTTTCTACTCGCTCCGCAGCACGCTCGCCGGATCGACGTGGGCGGCGCGGAGGGCCGGGATCATGCTTGCCAGGAGCGCCGTCACCGCGAGGAGGAGCGCGACGCCGCCGAAAGTGATGGGATCGGTGGTGCCGACTCCGAACACGAGCCCTGCGAGGAACCTCCCGAGCCAGAGGGCGGCGACCGCGCCGACGATCACGCCGGCCGCGATCAGCGCCAGCCCCTGCCTGAGGACCAGACGCATGACCTGCTCGGTGCGCGCGCCGAGCGCCATCCGGATGCCGATCTCCTGCCGCCGCTGCACGACCATGTAGCTGATGACGGCATAGAGACCCAGAGCCGCGAGCACCAGGGACAGCACGGAAAAGACGCCGAAGAGCGCCATGGCGAGCCGGCGGTCCGCGAGCCTCGCGGCCACCACGTCCTCCAGGGTCCGCACCTCGGCCACCGGCAGGTTGCGGTCCAGCGCGGCCACCACCCGGCGTAGCGAAGGCACGATGTCGTGTGGGTCTCCGGTCGTCCGCACGAGGAGATAGGCCCATTCCGCCGGACGCTGCGCGAGCGGAATGTAGATCACCGGCCTCGCCGGTTGGTGGAGCGCCTGCTCCCGGACGTCTCCGACCACGCCGACGATCTCCTGCATCCCGCTGGTACCCCACCTGAAGTCGACGCGCTTGCCGAGCGGGCTCTCGCCGGGGAAATAGCTCTGCGCGAAGGCCTGGTTGACGACGACCACCGCCGGCGTGCCGGCGATGTCGCGCTCGTTGAAGACGCGCCCGGCGAGGATCCGGATGCGCAGCACCTCGAAATAGCCCGGCGAGGCGATCCGCTTCTCGGCGAAGGGATTTTTGCCGGGTGGATACTCGCGCCCCTCGATGCCGAATCCCCCGTTGGTCCCGCCGGTGAGAGGTATGTCGCTGACCAGGGCCGCGGTCTCAACGCCCGGAAGCGCCTGCGCACGCTCGCGCACCTCGCGGAAGAAGGCGGCCTGCTGGTACCCTTGCGGGTAGCGGGTGTACGGCAGGAGGAGATAGCTGCTGAGCACGCGCTCGGCGTCGAAGCCCTTGTCGACGGCGAGCAGCCGCTCGAGGCTGCGCAGGAGCAGGCCGGCGCCGATGAGGAGCGCGAACGAGAGCGCCACCTCGGCCACGATGAGCGTGCCGCGCAGACGCTCGCGGGCCGGTCCGCCGGCGGTCCCGCGCGAGCCTTCTTTCATCACCTCGCCCAGGTCTGCCCGCGAGGCGCGCAGCGCCGGGAGGAGGCCGAAGAGCAGCCCGGTGCAGACGGACAGGACCAGCGCGAAACCCAGGATCCGCGCATCGACCGTGGTCTCGGCGAGCCGCGGCACGCTGCCCGGGCCGAGCGCGCGCAGACCCGCTACGCCGGCCCAGGCCACGAGCACACCGGCGGCGCCGCCCAGGAGCGCCAGCAGCAGGCTCTCGGCCAGCAGCTGCCGCACGAGGCGCCCGCGCGCCGCGCCGAGCGCCGCCCGGATGGCGATCTCGCGACGCCGTACCGCCGCGCGCGCGAGCAGCAGGTTCGCCACGTTGGTGCACGCGATGAGGAGCACCATGGCCACGGCGCCGGCGAGGGCGATGAGGAGGGGCCGCGCATTGCCGATCACGAGGCGCTCCAGGGGGACGAGCTCGACGTCCTGGTCCGTCCCCACGGCCTCCTTCAGCCCGCGAGCGAAGGACGCGGTCCGCTCTTCAGCCCGTGCAAGGGCGAGCCCGGGGCGCAAGCGCCCGAGCATGTCCAGGAATTGCAGGTCGCGTGGCGCGCTTTTCGTGTTGAGCTGCAGGGAAATCCACGCGTCGAGCTCCTGCGCGGCGGCCAGGGCGGTCGGCAGGGTCGAGCGCCGGCCCGGGGGGATGATCCCGATGACGGTGTACGGCTCCTCCCCCAGCGTGACGGTCCGGCCGAGGATGTGCGGATCGCCGCCGAAGCGGCGCCGCCACAGCGCTTCGCTCAGCATGATCACGCGATCAGTGCCGGGCAGATCCTCGGCCGGCGTGAACAGACGCCCGACGCGCGGCACGACGCCCAGCATCCGCGGCACGTTCGCCGACATCCGGCCGACCTGGAGGAGCTCCGGCTCCCCCGTGCCGGTCAGCGCGTAGGTCGTCTTCCAGTACGTGCCGAGGTCGGCGAAGACCTCCGTGTCCCGTTTCCAGTCGAGATACTGGGGAAACGAGGACGGTATCTGGCCGGAATTGTAGACCGCGACCAGGCGCTCGGGCTCAGGGTACGGCAGCGGCCGGAGCAGGGCGGCGTCGATCACGCTGAAGATCGCCGTCGTGGCGCCGATGCCGAGCGCGAGCACCACGACCACGGCCAGGGTGAAGCCGGGGCTCTTCCACAGCCTGCGCACTCCGTAGCGGATGTCCTGGAGCAAGTCGCTCATGGCCTGGGTCCTCCTGGATCGGCGGAGCTTGCGGGTGTCGTGATCGCGCAGCCAGCGCGCCACCTCGTCGGGATCGCCGAACCGGGCGAGGGCCTCCTCGCGGGCGGCGGCGGGCGGCAGGCCGGCGGCGAGGAAGTCGCGCTCCCGCATGTCGAGATGGAAGCGCAGCTCATCGTCGACGTCCGCCGCGACATCCGGTCCCCAGAAGCGCAGATAGCGCCGCCAGCGGGGCTGCTCGCGCATGAGGCCCTCAAACCACCGACGGCTCGGCTTCGAGCACGCACATGACGGCGCGGGCGAAGCGCATCCACGACGAGGCGTCGGCGAGCAGGTGCTGCCGGCCTTCGCGGGTGACCGCGTAGAAGCGGGCGCGGCGGTTGTTCTCGGAAAGCCCCCACCGCGACTCGACGAAGCCGCGGTCCTCCAGGCGCCGCAGCGCCGGATAGAGCGAGCCCTCCTCGATCACCACCACGTCGCCGGTGACGTCCTGGATCCACCGCACGATGCCGTAGCCGTGCCGCTCCTCCGCGGCGAGCGCCTTGAGGATCAGCAGTCCGAGCGTGCCTTGTAAGAGATCTCCTGAATCGCGTCCCATCGCAGGCCCTCCATCGCCTGCGGAGACGGTAGCGCATCTTCCCCTAGTCTTGCAAGGGGAGGCCTCACCCCCTCAATCCCCCTCTCCCATCGCTCACCCATCCGCCGGGAGAGGGGGAGGCCAGTCGGCTTGCAACCTTCGAGCATTTCCGAGCGTATCCCTGGATGTCGGTCGAACCGTAAAGAGCGGAGGTGAACGATGGTTGGCATCCTGATGCGGGCGGTCACATACTCGGCGCTCTTCATCGGTTTCCTGCTCGTCTACCTGCCGGCGCGGGCGCTTTCCTGGGCGGGCCTCGGCAGGCCCGACCGGCTCGGGCTGCCGCAGTTCGCCGGAGCGGTGGCGACCCTGGTAGGCGCCTCGATCGCCGTGTGGTGCATTCTCAGCTTCGTCGTGATCGGCCGCGGGACTCCGGCGCCCTTCGACCCGCCGCGCCGCCTCGTGGTGCGGGGGCCGTACCGCTACGTGCGGAACCCGATGTACCTGGGAGCGACCCTGGCACTCGCGGGCGCCGCCCTCTTCTACCTGTCCGGCGCGCTGCTCGCCTATGCGGTCGGATTCTTCCTGCTCATGTACGCCTTCGTGGTCTTGTACGAGGAGCCGACTCTCCGGCAGACCTTCGGCGAGGACTACGAAGCCTACTGCCGGCAGGTCCACCGCTGGTTGCCGGCCCGGTGAAAGGGCGGCACCCGATCCTTCTGATCCTTCCTCCACCCTCCGGCGTCGAAATGGAAGGATCATTGCGCCTTTTTTCCTAAGTCCTCGAATCTCTATCTCCCGTAGATTGTGCGGTTTACACCCGGCATGACCAGATCGCCCGTTTTGGGGTCTTGCGCTCCTCGGGTCACGCTGCTCTTCACCGGCGTCAATGAAGGCGCCGGGATCACCGAAGGAGCAACACCGATGGCACGACGGGCAGACACCAACGCAGAGACTCGGGACGACTGGCGGCGGCTGATCCCGCCGCTGGTCGCCAACGCGGCGGACTTCCCGCATCTGGAGGCGCCGCGGATCCGGCTCGAAGCAATCGACACCGAAGTGGGAGATCTCCTCCTGCAGCAGGCCGACCTGACGGCGAAAAGGCAGGAAACCTCCAAGCGGCTGCAGGTCCTGGTCGGCGACGGGAGGCAGCTGGCGGCCTTCCTGCGGGCAGGGGTGAAGCAGCAGTATGGGACCAGGTCGGAGAAGCTGTCCGCCTTCAACCTCCAGCCGTTCCGCGGCCGGAAGGCGGCAAAGGCGGAGAAGGCGGCCAAGAAGAAGAAGCTCCAGGATGCCACCCCCGCCGCCCCCGTCCCGGAGACCCCCGCCGAGTAGGACGAAGAGTCCATCGCTGCATCCGATGGGGCGTGGCTTCGGCCACGCCCTTTTTTTGCGCGGCTGTACCCCCACCGGGCCAACCTCATCCGCACATCGCTCCCGCCGATCGATGACGATGCCTCATTGCACCGGGGAAACGCGGCATTGCACCGGTACAACCGAGTTTTGTACCGGTACAACGAGGCATCGCACTGGTACAACGGGGCTTTGTACCGGTGCAACGGCGCTTTGTACTGGTGCAATGGAGCTCTGTACCGGTACATCGGGAGATTGCACTGGTGCAACGAGGCATTGTACCGGTGCAATCAAGCTTTGTACTGGTACAACGGGCGATTGTACTGGTACAACGAGGCATCGCACCGGTACATTGAGGCGTTGTACTGGTACATCGAGGTATTGTACTGGTGCAATGGAGCTTTGCACCGGTACAACGGCCGATTGCACCGGTACATCGGAGCGTTGCACTGGTACAACGGAGCTTTGGACCGGTACATCGGAGCGTTGCAGCCGATCAGCTCTCCGCGATGCTATCGTGGAATCATGAAACAGAGAGGGCAAGCCATCGACCGGCACGGCAGAACCTGGACGGCGACGGTCGTGTCCGAGGCCGAAGCCGAGGAGGCGGACTTCCGCTTCTGGTACGAGGAGCTCTCTCCCGAAGAGCGCGTGAACGCGGTGCAGGACTGCCTGCTCTCCGCTTTGAAGGCGAAGGGAATCCGTGAAATTCCGCGACTACGAAGAGTTCATCGAGTTCTTGAGCTCCGACGCGGATCGATCTGATTTGGGTGTGGCTCTTTTGGAACGGCGAGTTCGTCAGTTGAGCCAGCCTGGTTGGCGAGCCATTGGCCCAACAGAGAGCGCCTGGCTCTGTCTGGGGGGAAGGAGGAGATCTCTAATGCTGATTTATAGCCAACGGCT
>DASPXX010000152.1:0-12310 GCA_035637095.1 Thermoanaerobaculia bacterium | reverse complement strand
TAGCACCAGCAAGCTCCCGGCCGGCAACTACGAGGTCAAGGTCGCGATCAACGAGAGCTGGTCGGAGAACTATGGAGCCAACGGCGTCCGCGACGGCGCCAACATCGCGTTCTCGGTTCCCAACGCGTGCGCCCAGATGTTCTTCAGCTACGATTCCTCCTCGCACGTGCTGACCGTGAGCGCCAGCGGCGCCCCCCATGGCAACATCACCCGCTCCCAGGCCTACTGGGTGACGGACGACACCATCGCCTGGAAGCCGGGTAACGTCCAGGCGGACTGGACCTTCGCCCTCCACTATGACGAGGATGCGGGCCTGGTCCTCACCTCCGACGGCGTCCAGGGAGGCACGGTAATCCCGCTCGCCTGGGATCCCGTCGGGCTGTCCGCCGACGTCCTCGCCAAGCTCCCGCACCTCGCGGGTTATCTCGCCTTCAAGATCCAGTCCGACAAGCTCGGCCAGGTGCCCGAGGCCCTGAAGGGCCAGCTCGCCGTCGAGGCCAAGGCGGGAGACGGCACGCTCGTCGACGCGACCTCGCTGCAGATCCAGGGCGTGCTCGACGACCTCTACACCTATGACGGCCCGCTCGGCGTCACCTTCGCGGCCGACCGCACCCCGACCTTCCGCGTCTGGGCGCCGACCGCCCACGAGGTGCGCCTGCTGGTCACCGACAGCTCGACCGCCGAAAGCCCGTCGAGCGACGTGGCCATGAGCGTCGATCCCGACACCGGCGTCTGGAGCGCTTCGGGCGCGCCGTCCTGGTACGGCAAGTACTACCGCTATCAGGTGCGCGTCTTCGCCCGCTCGACCGGCCAGGTCGAAACGAACCTGGTGACCGATCCCTATTCGGTCAGCCTGTCGCGCAACAGCCAGCGCAGCCAGATCATCGACCTGGCGAGCGACACGTCGCTGATCCCGCCCGGCTGGTCGTCAATGGTCAAGCCGCGGCTCGACGCGTTCGAGGATATCGCGCTCTACGAGCTCCACGTCCGCGACTTCAGCGCCACCGACGCGAGCGTCCCGGCCTCGCTCAAGGGGACCTTCAAGGCGTTCTCCCTGGGCACGACGAACGGCATGCTGCACCTGGCGGGCCTCGCCCAGTCGGGTCTGACCCACGTCCATCTGCTGCCGTCGTTCGACATCGCCACGATCGACGAGGACAAGTCGCAGTGGCAGCAGCCCGCGGGGGACCTCGCGAGCTTCCCCCCGGACTCCGAGGAGCAGCAGGCCCGCGTCATGGCGGTGGCCGGCGACGACGCTTTCAACTGGGGCTACGATCCCTGGCACTACACCGTGCCCGAGGGGAGCTACTCGACCGATCCCGACGGCCCGGCGCGCATCAAGGAGTTCCGCGAGATGGTGCAGGGCCTCGACCGCATCGGCCTGCGGGTGGTCATGGACGTGGTCTACAACCACACCAACGCGGCGGGCCAGAACGACAAGTCGGTGCTCGACCGCATCGTGCCCGGCTACTACCACCGCCTGAACGCCGACGGCAACATCGAGACCAGCTCCTGCTGCCAGAACACAGCGTCCGAATTCAACATGATGGAAAAGCTGATGATCGATTCGGTGCTGACCTGGGCCAAGCAGTACAAGGTGGACGGCTTCCGCTTCGACCTGATGGGGCATCACATGAAGCGGAACCTGCTCAAGCTGCGCACGGCGCTCGATGCGCTGACCCTGGCGCACGACGGGGTGGACGGCAAGAAGGTCTATCTCTACGGCGAGGGCTGGAACTTCGGCGAGGTGGCTGACAACGCCCGCGGCGAGCAGGCGACGCAGGCCAACATGGCCGGGACCGGCATCGGCACCTTCAACGACCGTCTGCGCGATGCCGTGCGCGGCGGCGGACCGTTCAGCGGCATCCAGGAGCAGGGCTTCATCAACGGCCTCTACACCGACCCGAACAGCACCAACCAGGGCTCGCCGGCCGACCAGCTCGACCGGCTGCTCCTCGAATCCGACTGGCTGCGGGTCGGTATCGCCGGCACTCTCAAGGACTACGTCCGCCGGGACCGGTCCGGCAACGAGGTGCCCGCCTCCGCGATCGACTACAACGGCCAGCACGCCGGTTACACCGCCGATCCGCAGGAGGTCATCAACTACATCGAGGCGCACGACAACGAGACGCTGTTCGACGCCATCGCGGTCAAGGCCCCGGTGGACACCCCGATGGACCAGCGGGTGCGCATGCAGAACCTGGGGGTGAGCATCGTCGGCTTCGCCCAGGGCGTGCCCTTCTTCCACGCCGGCGTCGAGCTGCTGCGCTCGAAGTCGATGGACCGCAACAGCTACAACTCCGGCGACTGGTTCAACAGGATCGACTGGACCCACGTCGACAACAACTGGGGCGTGGGGCTCCCGCCGGCGCCGGACAACCAGGCCAACTGGTCGATCCTGCGCCCGCTGCTGGCCGACCCGGCCCTGAAGCCGGCGCCGGTCCACATCGGGCAGGCGCTGGCGCACTTCGAGGAGGTGCTCGCGATCCGCAAGAGCACGCGGCTGCTGCGGCTGCGCACGGCCGGGGAGATCGAGGACCACCTGCGCTTCCACAACACCGGGCCCGACCAGGTCCCGGGCCTCGTCGTCTACTCGATCTCCGACTCTCTGGGGTCGGTCGACCACCAGCACGCCATGGTCGTGGTGCTGATCAACGCCCGTCCGGACACGGTCACCTATCCGCTGACGGTCTTCCCGTGCCAGGGTCTCGTGCTGCACCCGATGCAGCGGCAGTCGTCGGACCCGGTCGTCCGCACGGCGTCCTTCACCGGCTCGACCTGCAGCTTCACGGTGCCGGGCCGCACCGCCGCGGTCTTCGTGACGATCCGTACGGCGGAGGAGCAGCTCATCCTCCTGCGCAGCTCGGTCGAGGGGCTGGTCGCGGCCGGTGTGCTCAACGGAGGCCAGGGCAACGCCCTCTTGGCCAAGCTCAAGGCGGCCGAGCGCCAGATGCAGATCGGGCGGAACCAGACCGCGGCGAGCCAGATCGAGGCGTTCGTCCATCAGGTCGAGTCGTTCGTGAGCACGGGAGTCCTGACCTCTGATCAGGCGTTCGGTCTGCTCCAGGACGCTCGAGGGATCCTGGACGCTCTGGGCGTTTAGGCGCGATAGACTTCCACCCATGCTGATCACCGAGGAGCGACAGACCACGGAGCGGATCGAGCGGACCGCCGCGCTGGCGGGAGAGCGGGCCGGAGGAGCCCGGCGGGACGAGATCGAGCGCTTCGTTTCCCAGATGTATGCCAATGTGCCGCCGGACGATCTGCTCCGCGACACGCCCGAAAATCTGGCCGGCGCGGCGCTCGCCCTCTGGCGGTTCGCTGAGGAGAGGGCGCCCGGGGGTCCGGTCCTGCGGCACTACAAGCCGGCGGACGAGGGCTGGGAGTCGCCGTACTCCATCGTCGAGATCGTGAACGACGACCGGCCGTTCCTGCTCGACTCGGTGGTGGCGGAGCTGCACCGCCGGCACGCCGAGGTCCATCTGGCGATCCATCCGATCGTCGCGGTCCGGCGCGACGAGACGGGGCGCCTCCTCGCCCTCCCCGCGTCTCCGGAGGGTGCGGACCGCGAGTCGTTGATGCAGATCCGGATCGATGCGCGGAGCGCCGGTCCGAGCGAGGAGATCCTGCAGGGGCTCCGCGCGGTGCTCGAGGACGTCCGGGTCATCGTCGAGGATTTCAAGGCCATGGCGGAGCGCTGCGGCTGGATCCTGGACGAGCTGGAGCTCAATCCTCCTCCGCTGCCGGCGGCGGAGATCGAGGTGGGCCTGCAGTTCCTCCGCTGGCTCGCCGACAAGAACTTCACCTACCTCGGATATCGCAAATACAGCTTCGAAGGCGAGGGGGAGACGGCGGTGGCGCGCGTCGTGCCGGACACCGGCTGCGGCCTGCTGCGCGACGAGGCCTATGCCGTCTTCGACGGGCTGCGCAACCTGGGACGCCTGCCCGAGGACGTCCGCGACTTCCTGCGCCGCCCCGACCTGGTGCGGATCACCAAGTCCAACCGGCTGTCGACCGTGCACAAGTCGGTGCCCATGGACGCCGTCGCGATCAAGACGTTCGACGAATATGGAAAGGTCACCGGCGAGCGGCTGTTCATCGGTCTCTTCACCGCCGCGGCGTACAACTGCAGCCCGCTGCTCATCCCGCTGCTCAAGGAGAAGATCGAGGGCGTGCTCGCGCGCGGCGGCTTCTCGCCGAACAGCTACAACGGCAAGAACCTCCGCTACATCCTGGAAACCTACCCGCGGGACGAGCTGTTCCAGATCTCGGAGGACGAGCTCTTCCACATCGCGATGGGCATCCTCCACCTGCAGGAGCGGCTGAAGGTCGCGGTGTTCGTGCGCCGCGATCCGTTCCTGCGCTCGGTCTCCTGCCTGGTCTTCCTGCCGCGCGACCGCTACAACACGGGCCTGCGGCAGGTCGTGGAGCAGATCCTGGCCGAGGCCTACGGCGGCACGGCGAAGACGGTGGAAACGCGGATCAGCGCTTCGGTGCTCGTCCGTCTGTACATCCAGGTCGACGGCCACGGCGGCCGGGTCGGCGATGCCGATGCGGCCGAGGTCCAGAAGCTCCTGGAAGAGGCGACCCGCTCCTGGTTCGACCGTCTCCACGAGGCCCTGGCGGCACGCCATGACGAGGAGGAAAGCCTCCGCCTCGGCCGGCGCTATGCCAAGGCGTTCCCCGCCCGCTACGAGGCGGACGTCCCGGCCGAAGCCGCGGTGACCGACATCCAGTATCTCGAAGAGGCGCTGACCACCGACGGCCTGGCCGAGAACCTCTTTCAGGAGGAAGGAGGTGCGCCCTGGGAGCTCCGCCTCAAGCTCTACGGCTTGGGCGAGGAGAAGCCCCTCTCCGACATCCTCCCCATGCTGGAGAGCATGGGCGTCCGGGTGCAGGAGGAGATCCCCTACCAGACCTCTCCCTCCGGAGTGGACCAGCGGCTCTGGATCCGCGACTTCCGGATGAAGACCGAGGACGGACGGGCCTTCGATCTGGCGGCCGTACGGCAGGCCTTCCACGACACCTTCGAGTCGGTCTGGCGGGGGGAGATCGAGAACGACGGCTTCAACAAGCTCGTCCTGCGGGCCGGCCTGGTGGGGCGCGAGGTGATGATCCTGCGCGCCTGCTGCAAGTACCTGCGCCAGGCCCAGATCCCGTTCAGCCAGGCCTACATGGAAGAGACCCTGGCGAAGAATCCCGGCATCGCCCGCGCCCTGGTCGACCTCTTCCTGGAGACCTTCGATCCGCAGCGGGCCGGCGCCCGGAGCGCCGCGATCCGCGAAGAGACCGGCCATCTTCTGGAGAAGGTCCGCAACCTGGACGAGGACCGCATCCTCCGCCGCTTCCTCAACCTGATCGAGGCGACGCTGCGCACCAACTATTTCCAGACGGGTACGGACGGCCGCCCCAAGGGGTACCTGTCGATCAAGATCGATTCGCAGGCGTTGGAGGACCTGCCGAAGCCGCGGCCGTTCCGTGAGGTCTTCGTCTACAGCCCGCGGGTGGAGGCGATCCATCTGCGCGGCGGCCGGGTGGCGCGCGGCGGCATCCGGTGGTCCGACCGGCGCGAGGACTTCCGCACCGAGGTCCTCGGCCTGATGAAGACCCAGATGGTGAAGAACTCCGTCATCGTGCCGGTCGGCTCCAAGGGTGGCTTCGTGGTCAAGCGGCCGCCGGCTCCGGAGGCCGGCCGCGAGGCATACCAGCAGGAAGGGATCGAGTGCTACAAGACCCTGATGCGGGGCCTCCTCGACGTGACCGACAACCTGGTCGGCGATGCGGTCGTCCCGCCGCGCGACGTGGTGCGCCGCGACGACAACGATCCCTATCTCGTGGTGGCGGCCGACAAGGGGACGGCGACCTTCTCGGACATCGCCAACGGCATCTCGGAAGAGTATGGCTTCTGGCTCGGCGACGCCTTCGCGTCCGGCGGCTCGAGCGGCTATGACCACAAGGAGATGGCCATCACCTCGCGCGGCGTCTGGGAAGGGGTCCGGCGCCATTTCCGCGAGCTCGATCCGCCGCGGGACGTCGAACGCGAGGAGCTCACCTGCGCCGGCATCGGCGACATGTCGGGCGACGTCTTCGGCAATGGGCTGCTGCGCTCCCGCTGCACGAAGCTCGTGGCGGCCTTCGACCACCGGCACATCTTCATCGACCCCGCACCCGATCCGGGCCGCAGCTACGAGGAGCGGCTGCGCCTCTTCCAGCTGCCGCGCTCGTCCTGGGCGGACTACGATGCCTCCCTGATCTCGCCGGGCGGCGGCGTGTTCGAGCGGACCCTGCGGTCGATCCCGGTGTCGCCGGAGATGGCGCAGCTCTTCGGGCTCTCCGTCGATCAGCTCACCCCCGGCGAGCTGATCCAGGCGATCCTCCGCAGCCCGGTGGACCTGTTCTTCTTCGGCGGCATCGGCACCTTCGTCAAGGCGTCGGCCGAGAGCCATGCGGACGCCAAGGACCGGACCAACGACGCGATGCGCGTCGATGCCCGCGAGCTGCGCGCCCGCGTCATCGGCGAAGGGGCGAACCTGGCCCTGACCCAGCGCGCCCGCATCGAATACTCCCAGATGGGCGGCCCCGACGGCACCGGCGGCCGGCTCAACACCGACTTCATCGACAACTCGGCCGGCGTCGACTGCTCGGACCACGAGGTCAACATCAAGATCCTGCTCAATGCGATCGAGCGGGAGGGGCGCCTCGCCCGCGACGATCGCGACCGGCTCCTGGTGGCCATGACCGACGAGGTCGGCCATCTGGTGCTGCGCGACAACTACCTGCAGACGCAGGCGATCTCGGTGACCCATGCCCTGGGATACCACATGCTCGACCGCCAGGCCCGCTTCATGCGGGTGCTGGAACGGGAGGGGAGGATCGACCGCCGGCTCGAGGTGCTGCCGGACGAGGACGAGCTGGCCGAACGGGCGCGCCTGCACCTGGGCTTCACCCGGCCGGAGCTGTCGGTGCTCCTTGCTTATGCCAAGATCGCCCTCTACGACGAGCTCCTGGCCTCCGATCTGCCGGACGATCCCGTCATGCAGGAGGATCTCAAGCTCTACTTCCCGACGCGCCTGCGCGAGCTGTATCCGGGCGAGATCGGGTACCACCGGCTGCACCGCGAGATCATCGCGACCGCGGCGACCAACAGCATCGTCAACCGGACGGGGGTCTCCTTCGTCCACGAGGTGAAGGAAAGGACCGGCGAGCGCGGCGCGGACATCGCGCGGGCCTACGTCATCACCCGTGAGGTCTTCAAGCTGCGGACCTTCTGGGCGGACGTCGAGGCGCTGGACAACGTGGTCCCGGCCCACTTCCAGGCCCTCATGCTGACCGAAGGCGGGCGCCTCATCGACCGCGCCACCACCTGGTTCCTGCGCGAGGCCGGGCGGCCTCTGGACATCGGCTCGCAGATCGCAGCCTGTGCGCCGGGAGTCCAGGAAGTCGCCGAGAACCTGGACGGCCTGCTGTCGCCGTCCGACCGGGCTCAGCTCGGCGCCCGCATCGCGGGTCTCACGGCCAAGGGAGTGCCGGCAGGGCTGGCGCGGCGGGCGGCGAGCCTGGTCTCCTGGTTGGCGCCCGCGCTCGACATCGTACGCATCGCGCGGGAGCTGGGGTTCCCGCCGCTGCGGGTCGGCCGCTTCTACTTCGCGGCGGGGGACCGCTTCGGCTTCGACCGCACCCGTGAGGCCGCGGCCAAGCTGTCGCAGGACAAGGCGCTCGACAAGCTGGCGATCACGGCGATGACCGACGACCTCGCCAGCCTGCAGGCGCAGCTCACCCGGCGGATCCTGGAAACCGTCAACGGCCAGGTGGATCCGGACGCGGCGATCACCGCCTGGGTGGAAGGCCGGCGCCCGGCGGTGACGCGCGCCGAGCATCTGATGGCCGAGCTGCGCACGGTCGAGACGCCGACCCTGGCCATGATGGTCGTGGCCAACCGGGCGCTGCGGGCGATGACGGCGTAGGCCAGGAGCCGATCGCGGTCCTTCATGGCGGCGAGTGATGCGCCTCTTCTTCGCCTCCGACCTGCACGGCGCGGTGGGCCGCTACGACAAGCTCTTCGCCGCCGCGGCGCGGGAGCGTCCCACCGCCGTGTTCCTGGGTGGCGATCTGCTGCCGGGAGGAGCGCTCCTCGGCGCCGGCGATTTCTTTGCCGCGGTCCTGGCGCCCCGCCTGGAGCGGCTGCGGCAGGCCAGCCCGGCGACCCGCGTCCTCGCCATCCTGGGCAACGACGACCCGCGCAGCGAAGAGGCCTCCCTGCTCGCCCTGGCCGGGCGAGGGCTGCTGGACTATGCCCACGCCCGGCGCCTCGACCTCGGCGGCCACGCGGTCTACGGTTACGCGTGCGTGCCACCGACGCCGTTTCTGCTGAAGGATTGGGAACGCTATGACGTCTCCCGCTACGTGGACCCTGGCTGCGTGTCGCCCGAAGAGGGCGTGCGCACGGTCGCGGTACCCGAGGGCGATGTGCGCTGGGGGACCATCGCTGCGGACCTGGACCGCCTCGCCGGCGGCGACGACCTGTCTGCCGCGGTGTTCCTCTTCCACAGCCCGCCCTACCGGACGCGGCTCGACCGCGCGGCCCTCGCCGGCCGATCCGTCGACCACGCGCCGCTCGACGAGCACGTGGGCTCGATCGCCATCCGCCGCTTCCTCGAGGCCCGCCAGCCGCTGCTCGCGCTGCACGGCCACATCCACGAGTCCGCCCGCCTGACCGGCTCCTGGCGGGACGCCATCGGCCGGACCCATCTGTTCTCCGCCGCCCACGACGGACCCGAGCTGGCGCTGGTGCGCGTGGATCTCGAAGCGCCCGAGGCGGCGACCCGGGAGCTGGTGTAAAGGTCAACTTCTTGCCTTTCCTCCCAGCGGCAGTGGCCTTGCCGCGTCGGTGACCGCTCCGATCCTGGAGGCATAGCTGTCGCCGCGGGCGATGTCTTCGTCGGTCAGGTAGTGGACATCCAGCAGGCCGTCGCCGCGGTAGCCGGCGCGCTGGAAGTTCATCTCCGCCAGCGCCAGGCTCCACCCCTCGATCCAGGTCTCCAGGGCCTTCCGTTTCTCCGGGTCGCCGGTGACGTGCACCAGCAGGTCGATGTCGCTGCCCGGCCCCGCGGTGGCGTTCTTCGTGCTGCCGAAGACGTAGATCGCCTGGACGCCGAAGCGCTCGGGATCCAGGTCGGCCGCGAGGGCTTCCGCCATCCGCAGGCGCCAGCGCCAGAGCTCCTGGGCCGGCTCCCCGGTCCCGCCGGACGCGGAAGGCCTGCCGCCGCCGTCCGCCGGCGGGGCCAGGCACCCCACCGCCTCGTCGATCTCACCGTTCATCAGCACCCGCAGGACCAGCCCGCGGCTCGCCCGGCCGACGTCGATGACGCGCAGCACGGGGGCCAGCGCGGCGAGCTCCGGCGCGATTTTCGCGAGCACGTTGGGAGAGCAGCGGAAGAAGGGCTCATTGAACACCACGCCGGGATCGTCGGGATAGAGCGGCAGATAACGGATCGCCGACTCGACCAGATCCTGGAAGAAGTGGGTGCCGAAGGACAGGTCGGGCACATACCCCCCTTGCCGCCGGGCGATCTCGACGAGGACCGCCGTGTTGCTGATGTCGGCGTAGCTCACCGGCACGCCCAGGCGGATGTCGCCACGGCTCCCCCAGCGGCCCGGCCCCATGAGGAGGAACCGCCGCTTGGGCAACGCGCGGTTCAGGCGGCCCACCGCCCGGCCCACCTCCCGCATCCGGTCGGGGTCGAGGCGCCCGTAGGCCTCGGGGTCCACATACACCACGTAGGCGATGTCGTCCACCCGGCCGTTCGAGATGTGCCGGTTGGCGGTGAAGAGGACACGCTCCTGCGGCAAATCGCGCGGGATCGCCACCGGCGCCGCGCCCTGGAGCGTCCCCTGCGCCCGGCACTGCAGCAGGTAGAGGTGCTCCCCGTCGCACGCGATTTCGATGTCCACCGGGGTCTTCAGCTTCTCGCAGAGGAGCCGGAGCAGGGTCCGCATCTGGAGGACGAACGGGGTGTCCGCGATCAGCCCCTCGAAAGTGACGACCGGATGCTCGCACGCCAGATCGAAGAGCCCCACCGGGCGGCGCACACGGTCGGGCTCGGCCAACGAGACGATCTGCCGCAGCATGGGCAGCCGCTCACCGTGGCTGGCCAGGAAACCCGCCACGTCGATGGTCTCGAAGCTCCCCGACTCCAGGTTGATCACATCCATCTTCCTGGGCGCGTAGCGCACCACTTCCTCGACGCTCTGGTTCACCCGCAGGCCGGGCTGCCCTGGCGCCACCAGCACGGGGTAGTCGTCGGCGAGGCGGTCCACCGCCCGCGTGCCCAGGCCGGGGACCAGGCGCAGCAGCCCGTCCTCGCGCCGGATGCGCGACGACCAGCGGAGCTCGTTGTTGCTGAAGCCCACGCCGGAGAAGACCGGCAGGAAGTAGGGACCGATCCGCTGCCCCACGACCTCCTGGACGAGGATCCCCATCTCCTCGTGCATGTCGAGGAAACCGCGCCGCACCCGGTATTCGATGGGATCGGGGCCGAACACCGAGGCGTAGACCTCGGCGATGGCGTCGGTCAGGGCGGCGAGGCGCTCCCGCTTGCCGCCGGTGTTGGCCAGGAACAGGCTCTTATACTTGCCCGAAAAGGCCGAGCCGAGACGGTCCTCCAGCAAGCTCGAGCTGCGCACGATGATGGGCCGCCCCTCCAGGTCGTCGAGCAGCGTGGAGAGCCCGCGCAGGATGTCCGGCGGGAAGAACGAGCTCTTGAAGAGCTGCACGACGTGGGGGTACTCGCGCCGGGCGCGATCGGGCTCATCGTACTTGCGGGAGAGCACCTCGCCCAGGTCGTTGTGGTGGACGAACTCGACCAGGCCGTCGGAGGGGATGAACCAGCTCCTGGGCACCCGGATGTCGCCCAGCAGGCCTCCGTGCTCGGGCGAACGGGCCACCACCCGGGCGGCGAGGAACAATCCCGCCGACTTGCCGCCCAACCGGCCGTGGCTGCGGTCGGGATGGATGATGTGCTGCGCCAGCTCGTGGAAGTCTTCGACGCGCAGGTAGTCCTTGGCCGCGTTGACCAGATCGAGCTGCTCGGTGAAGAAGCGGCGGGTCAGGCCGGCGCGCAGGCCCGCGCGGGTGGCGGCGGAGAGCTCGTCTTCGTCCACGCCGCCGTGCCGGAACCGTTGCAGGGCGTCGGACAGCTCGGAGAGAGGCGTGTCGATGCGCTCGACGGCGTGCTTCAAGAAGGTGGTCTTGTCCTCCTTGATCCAGCTCTGCAGGAGAGCCAGGATCTCTTCGTCCCGCATGTGCGAGCCGGCGAGCCGGAAGACCTCCTCGGTGATCGCCGTGTCCGGAAGCAGGGGGGTCCGGGGGAGCGGCCGGTTCTCGTCCGCCGCGGCCTCGTCCAGGTGCGGCGCCGACCTCCTGAGGAGGCGCTCGGCCTCCTCGACGCCGCTCCAGCACAGATGGTTGATCATCTTGCGGCCCAGACGTCCCAGCAGGGCGCGGTCGGTCTGGCGCAGGAAGGCGAGGACCACCCACCACTGCGGGCTCGCCTCCGCCGCCGGCAGAGGACCGGCGAGCAGGTGCTGCAGCCGCCGGTGCGCCAGCTCGCGGCCGATCCGTTCCGCCAGCGTGTCCAGCAGCTTGCGCTCCTCGGCCAGGAACGGCCCTTCGTCGGCGAGCGGCATGGCCTCGCGGTAGCCGACCTCCAGCCGCCCCACCTCCTCGCCCTGCACCGCGAGGGGCGTCTGCTGGACCCACGGCGTGGGCGAGAAACCGGGCGTCTCATACGTCCTGTCCCCGACCACGATGCGCGCCTGGCAGACGTCGGGGAACTGCCACCCCGCGGGGAGCGCCGACACGACGTCGAACAGCAGCTCGTCGGTGGGCCGCTCGGTGCGGGAGAGGATCTCGTCCACCCGGTACAGACAGTTGAGCTCCTTGGCGCGCTCCTGCAGCTCGTGGAGGATGGCGTCGATGCGGGGATCGGGAGGAGCGCTCACAGTCCCTCCAGGCGATGGACCACGCCGCGGCCGCTCTTGCCGTCGACCGCGATCTGAAGCGGCGCGGCGAGCCGCGCATGGCGCACATGCGCCGTCTGCCGCGCCACCGGCTGGCTGCGGATCCAGGCCCAGTCGATGCCGCCGCCGTCCCGCGGCACCGTCAGATAGCAGACCTGGAAGCTCGCCAGATTATGGAAAAAGTGCGAGCCCTGGCTGGGATCGGGGTTGAGGCTGGGCAGCGTCGCCTCGACGACCGCCCGGGCGCCCGAGATCTGATCCCAGCGCACGGGGATGCCCAGCCAGGGCTCCG
>DASPXX010000151.1:0-19589 GCA_035637095.1 Thermoanaerobaculia bacterium | reverse complement strand
TGCCCGTGTCCTCGCGCGAGAACTCCGTGCCGAAGACAGGCTTGCCAGCTCCGAGGTAAGGAACCGGCACGAAAAATTCGACCGCGCCGGCGCTGCTCGCCACGAGACTGGCGACTACCGCACACCCCCACAGGTGCTTGTTCATTCTTGCTGCCCCTTCTTGTCTCGATCAGTTCCTACGAACACGACTCAGACGATGTTGCGATTCTACCATACCTCAGACGAACAGAGGTACCACCTCGAAACGTTCGACGTCGATCAGCCCGGCGTCGGTCAGCTTGAGCGAGGGGATGACCTCCAGGGCGAGGAAGCTCATCGCCATGAACGGATCGCGCAGGCGGGCGCCCAGGCCGTGCGCCGCGTCCAAGAGGGCCCGCATACCGTCGCGCACCTCCTCGATCGGCCGGTCGGACATGAGGCCCGCGAGCGGCAGGGGGAGGAGGCCCAGGATCGTCTCGCCGTCGGCCACCGCGAGCCCGCCTCCGGCGCCCGCCACGGCGAGCACGGCGGTCCGCATCGAGCGGTCGTCTGCGCCGATGACCACCAGGTTGTGATGGTCGTGGGCGACCGTGCTGGCGATCGCGCCCCGCCGCAACCCGATCCCGTGGACGAAGCCGCGCCCCATGCCGCCGCTGCCGTGGTGGCGTTCGATCACCGCCATCTTGAGGAGGTCCCGCGCGGGATCAGCGACCGCCTGGCCGTCGCGGAGGGCCGCGTCCATCTCCAGGCTCTCCGTGATCAGTTGATCGGGGACCGCGCCGATCACCCGCACGCGGCTCCCTTGCGCCGGGATCGTGAAGTCGAGCCGGTCCATCGCCAGGTGGACGGTCGGCGGCAGTTGCCGGAGGCGTGTTGGGGAGGGGACGACGAGCCGGCCGTCCCGGGCCACCAGCTCCCCGCCCCGGAAGACCATCGAGGCCCGCGGCGCCCGGAGGTCCGCGAAGACGACCAGGTCCGCCCTCCGGCCCGGAGCCACGGCGCCGCGGTCGTAGAGGCCGTAGTGCTCGGCCGTGTTGAGCGTTCCCAGGCGGATGGCGGTCACCGGATCGATCCCCTCGGCGATCGCGACGCGGATCATGTGGTCGATCGAGCCCTCGTCCAGGAGGTCCGCCGGCTGGCGGTCGTCCGTGCAGAGACAAAGGTGGCGCTCGGTGGCGGGGGAGACCAGGGGGAGGAGCGTCCGCAGGTTGCGCGCGTTGGTCGCCTCGCGGATGAAGATCGCGAGACCGGCGCGCAGCTTCTCGCGGGCCTCCTCGACCGAGGTGCACTCGTGGTCGTTGTGGATGCCCGCCGCCACGTACGCGGCGAGGGCGGGACCGGAGAGGCCCGGGCAGTGGCCGTCGATCGGCCGGCCGCGGAACGCCTGGAGCTTGGCCAGGACCTCCGGGTCGCCGCCGATCACTCCGGGGAAGTTCATCACCTCGGCGAGCCCGAGCACCCGCGGATGGCGGAGCAGGGTGGCGAGGTCGTCCGCCGCGAGGTGCGCGCCCGACGTCTCCAGGTGGGTGGCGGGCACGCACGAGGAGGCGTTGACCAGGACGTCCAAGGGAGCTCCCTCGGCATCGTCGAGCATGAACTGGATGCCTGCGAGTCCCAGCACGTTGCCGATCTCGTGCGGATCGGTGACCACCGTGGTTACGCCGCGCGGCACCACGGCGCGGGCGAACTCCGCCGGCGGCACCATCGAGCTCTCGATGTGAACGTGGGCGTCGATCAAGCCGGGGGCCACGTAGAGCCCCCCGAGGTCGATCTCCTCCCGGGCAGGACGGGGACCGGCGCCCAGGCCGGTGACGATCCCCCCGGCGACGGCGATGTCGGCCGGGTGGATCTCACCGGAGAGGACGTTGACCAGCCGCGCGTTGGAGAGCAGCAGGTCGGCGGGCTCGTCGCCCCGGGCGATTGCGAGAGTACGGGTCAGGTCCATCGTTCGGAAGACGCTTCGGGCATCGCGATCCACAAGATGATGTAGACCAGGATACCCGGAAACGCCGCCGAAGCGATCGACACAATGACATACAGGACGCGCACCATCGTCGGGCTCCAGCCGAGCCAGTCGGCCAAGCCGCCGCAGACACCGGCGATCATCCGGTGACGACGTGAGCGGTAGAGTGCCATGGTTCTCACCTCCTCTTCCCACTACGATGCCGGGACCGGACGGTTTCTGCCCTGGTTTCTCCTCTGCACCGCCGCCAGCCACAGGCAGAGCAGGATCGCCGGCAGGCCGATCGCGCCGGCCCCCACGAAGAAGAGGGCGTAAGACTCCATCAGCGTGTGCCCTTGATGCTGGAGCCCCTCGACGACCGCACCGGAGAAGCCCTTGAGGAACTTGCCGATGATCGCATAAGCCGAGCTGAGCAGCGCGTACTGGGTCGCCGTGTAGCCGAGGCTGGTCAGGCTCGACATGTAGGTGACGAGCGCCACGCCCGCGATGCTGACGCCGAAGTTGTCGCACATCATCACCACGCCGAAGAGGCGCGGGTCCCCGCCGTAGATGCCGAGGAGCGCGAAGCTCGCGATCCCGAGGCCTTGCACGATGCCGCCGACGATCAGCCCCCGCATGTACCCCAGGCGGGCCACCAGGAGGCCGCCGACCGCGATGCCCAGGAAGGATGCGGCGAGGCCCACGGTACCGCGCACGGCGCCCACCATGTCCTTCGAGATCCCGAGGTCGTGGTAGAAGGGCGTGGCCATCGGCCCCATGACGAACTCCGGCAGCCGGTAGAGACTGATGAACAGGAGCATCAGGAGACCGATCCAGCCCCAGGTCCGGAAAAAAGCGATGAACGGCCCGGCCACCGCGTCGAACAGGCCTCGGAACGTCCACAGGGGCGCCTCGGCCGATTTCTGGTGCAGCACCTCGTCCGCCCCGGCCGGCTCCGTCGCTTTGAGCGTCGCGGTGACGCCGATCAGCATCAGCGCGGCCATCAAGCCGTACGAGATCGGCCAGCCCAGGTGGTTGGCGGCGAAGAGGATCAGGGCGTCGCTGGTGATGACGGCGATCCGGTAGCCGAGCTGGTATGTGCTGGAGAGGAGGCCCAGCTCCTCCTCCGTCTCGGCGGCCTCGATCCGCCAGGCATCCACGACGATGTCCTGAGAGGCGGAAGCGAAGGCCACGACGAGCGCCGCCGCTCCGAGCGCCACAAGGCCGTGCCGCGGACCGGTCGAGGCCATGGCCAGCAGCCCGCCGGCGATGAGCACCTGCGCGGCCAGGATCCAGCCCCGCCGCCGTCCCAGCCTTTTCCCGAGCCAGGGCGCGTCGAGCCGGTCGATCAGCGGCGACCAGAGGAACTTGAAGGAGTAGGCGAGGCCCACCCAGGACAGGAAGCCGATCGCCTTGAGGCTCACCCCCTCGTCGCGCATCCAGTAACCCAGAGTGGCCGCGGTGAGGAAGAACGGCAGGCCCGAGGAGAAGCCCAGCCCCAGCATGATGGCGACCTTGGGCTGCCGGAGCGCCCGGAAGACATCGCCCAGACCAGGCTTGCGCGGCTTGGGGGGATCGGTCGCGGTATCGGGTGCCTTGGAGTCTTGGCTCAAGAAGTTCTCCCGCCGGCCTGTGCTGGCCGGACAGTCTGGCATAGAATCGCCCGGCATGCGTCTCCGAACACTAAAGACCGTCAAGACGGATTATGAGCTCGCTGAGCGTCACTACTGGAGCGCGGCCCCCGGCTGCAAGGTGTTCGTTGCCGACCGCGGCGCCGTCCGTTTCGACTATCCCCGTACCTGGATTGTGCGCCCTACCAATGACGGGATCAAGTTCTACGACCGCAAGCCGCCCAAGGACAACCTGGTCCTCGGCATCTCCTACCTGCGCATCCCTTTGGTGGACTGGACCGACCTGCCGCTGTCGGGCCAGGTGATCCAGTGCACGGCACGGAGCACGCGGCAGATCCTGGGTTGGGATCCGGTGGTGCAGACGCGGAAGATCGACCTGGAGATCGCTTGGCGGCACGGCCGGTTCTGGGACCGGAAGGACGATCGGCCGGCGTTCACCCGGTTCTGCCTCGCCCGGCGCCGGACGGTCCAGGCTCTGCTCACCCTGGATTTCTGGGAGACCGAGCTCGAGCGCTGCTCCGCGGCCTGGGATGTGATCCTCGCCTCGCTGGAGCTCGACGAGCCCATCACGGACGTGAGCCGCGGCCCCGTGCGGATGTGAGGCCCTGAGTATTTTCGGCCCACGGGCGAAGGTGGGGAGCCCTACAGCGTTTCCACCTGCGCCCGCAGCCGGACCAGCCCTTCGGTGATCTGCTTGAGCTCGCCGTCGACGCCGGTCAGTTTGTCGCGCTCGGCGCGGATGAAGCGGGTGTAGGGGGAGATCGCCTCGTCGAGCCGCCGGAGGCTCGCTTCGATCTCGCGGTCGAACTGGCCGGTCAATCCCTCCATGAGCTGCTCGCGGAGCTTCTCGATCTTTTCGCGCAGCTCCTTCTTCGCGTCGTGCCGCCGGTTGGGAATGATGAACAGGCCGAGGACCGCGATGCTGCCGGCCGCCAGGATGCCGGTGAAATCCGCCGCCGCGGTGACCGCGAGATGGGTGAGCGCGATGCCCAGGCCGATCGCTCCGACCTCGGCGAGCGCCGTCCCCGCCACCGCCACCTGCACCGACTCGGCCAGCCGGCTCGCCTCGGCTTCCTTGTCATAGCTCTCGATCGATCGCTGCGCCGTGCGGCCGACGCTGTCGAGCAGGCGCCCGCGGTGGAGGTCGAAGCTCCCCCCGATCTGGCCGACGATGCGGTCGGCGTGCACGTGCCGGCGCTTCTGCAGATGCTCCATCACCGCCTGCCAGGTGCGCAGGTCGGAGCCGACCAGCCAGTCGATCACCTCGGTGACCCGCCGCTCGATCAGCTGCGGCGCATCGGCCACCACCTCGCGCTCGAAGTCCCCCTTCATCTTGGACTTGTTGATCAGGTCGAGGAACCGGGCCAGGCGCATGGTGTCGTCGAAGAACTTCATGCCGCGGTTCTCGAACTCGTGGAGGACGTTGTCGACATCCCCGAGACGGTAGCGGAACTCCCGCTTCATGTCCTCTTGATAGAGGGAGAGCTGGCGCTCGATGTCCTCGATCGTCGTGAAGTCGTCCTTCAAGAGCTCCAGGCGCCGCTCGGTGATCTCCAGGTAGCGGTCCGCCAGATGGGAGGCGATCCCCAGCGGGTTGAGCAGCTTCAAACGGACCCGCTCCTTTTCATCGAGCGTCTCGACGATGTAGCGCTCGAGCTCGGCGAAGCGGCTCCGGGTATAGAGCTCTGAGTCGTCGTTCTGCTTGCCGCGCAGGGCGAGGCGGGCCGCCACCGGGAAGATCTCGGGGGTGAACCCCAGGAGCGACCGGGCGTTGTCCGCGATGAAGGTGCGCACGCGGTCGATGTCCGCCGGGTCCTCGAAGATGTCGATCTTGTTCAAGACCACCACGATCTTCTTGCCCCAGTCGCGGATGCCCTGGAGGAAGGCCCGCTCGCTCTCGGTGAACGGGCGGTCCGCCGAGGTGACGAAGAGCACCATGTCCGAGCGCGGCACGAACTCGCGGGTGATCGCCTCGTGCTCGCGATGGATGGCGTTGGTCCCGGGCGTGTCGACGATGTTGATGTCCTGCAGCAGGTCGACCGGGGCGGTGAGGCGGTCGAGAGCGCTGCCCACGAGCTCCCGGGTCAACGCCGGGCCGTGCTGGATCAGGTGGATGCGGGTGGTGGTGGGCGTGACCCCCTCTTCGAGGATCTTGTCGCCCAGGAGGGCATTGATGAAGGCGCTCTTGCCGGCGTTGAACTCGCCGGCCACGACCAGGAGGAACAGCTCCTCGAGCTGGCGAGCCGAGCGCTCGATGGTCTCCTGATCCTCCGCCGAGGCGTCGAAGCGGGTGAGCGCCTGCCGGAGATCCGCCAACAGCCGCCGGTTCTCGGTCAGAAGCTCGTCTTGCTTTCGATTCAGGATGCGCCGCAGCATCGGTCCCCCGCCCGTCTTCGACGATAGCACGAGGTGTGCCACCCCACCCGCATCCGGTGAGGGTCCCGGCGAAGCCGGCGCTGCCGAAATCCTCAACACTCCCCTGTTGAAGATCTCCACAACCACCGCAACCCACGTTTCCCGCGGGTTGTCGCGTTTTTCTCCGCTCTGATCCACCTCCCTCCTGTTGAGATCCTCAACAGGTCGCCGCACAGCCCGCCGCGGGAGCTCGGACAGCAACTCCCTCTTTCCGAGTGGTTTACGCTCGTTTTCCCCACCTTTCGGCAGCCTGGATCGCTTCTTGCCCTTCCCTGGAATCAGAAAGTGGTGCGGAACAACCGGGAGGTATACGTCATGGTCGCCATTCTGATCCTCTTAACCATCATCACCTGCCTGACGGTGGATTACTTCGCCGAACGGGCGGCGCTCCGGCGGGCCGCCCGGAAAGGCGCCTCCCTGCCGGAGCGGCCTGTCTCCGTCAGGACGCCGGAAGATCTCACCCGCGTGCCGGCGGGAGTATTCGTCGGACCCGGGCATGCCTGGCTGCAGCTGGAGCCCGCGGGCTCTGTCCGCGTCGGCGTCGACCGGGTGCCAATCTCTCTGCTGGGCGGTGTCGAGAAGATCGATGCCGTGCCGGTGGGGACCGCGGTGCGGCCCGGCGACTGCCTGGCGGTGCTGCACCAGGGGGAGCGCGATCTGGAGCTCAAGTCGCCGGTCGGGGGCATGGTCACCGCGGTCAATCCGATCGCGGCGGTCAATCCGGCCCGCATCAGCCAGGAGCCCTTCGAGAACGGCTGGCTCGTGGGAATCGCACCCCGGAATCTCGCCGGGAGCCTGCGGCAGCTCTTCGTGGCCGACGAGGCCCGCGCCTTCCTGCGCGATGAGCTGGCCCACCTGCGCGACTTCCTGGTCGGCCTTTCGCTCGCCGGCCGCGGATCTCTCGCCACGGCCACCCTGCCGGACGGCGGTCTGCCCGTCGATGGTCTCGCCGGGCGCCTGTCGGCCGGTGAGTGGCGGGAGCTCACGGAGCGCTTCTTCTGACCACGGAACCAGACGGAGGAGACCACCATGAGACCCGCCAAGCCCGCGATGTTGATCGATCTCACCCGCTGCATCGGCTGTGAGGCCTGCGTGTGGGCGTGCAAGGAGTCGAACGGCCTGCCGCGCGAGACGGGGGTCACGAAGCTCTCGGCCACGACCTGGAGCGCCCTCGAGCGTCATGAGGGGATCCCCGTCCGCCGGCAGTGCATGCACTGTCTGGAGCCCGCGTGCGCCTCGGTCTGCCCGGTGGGGGCCCTCGCGAAGAGCCCCGAAGGCCCGGTGACCTACGACGCCGACCGCTGCATCGGGTGCCGCTACTGCATGGTCGGCTGCCCCTTCGGGGTGCCGAAGTACGAATGGGAGAGCGCCCTGCCCCGGGTCAAGAAGTGCCTGTTCTGCTACCAGCGCCAGGCCGAAGGACGGCAGCCCGCGTGCGCCGAGGCCTGCCCGACCGGAGCGACCCTGTTCGGAGACCGCGACGAGCTGCTGAAGGAGGCCGAGCGCCGCATGGCCGCCGAGCCCGGGCGTTACGTGCCCCGGGTCTACGGCCAGCACGAGGCTGGCGGCACCTCGATGCTCTACCTGTCGGGCGTCCCGTTCGAAAAGCTCGGCTTCAAGACGGAGCTCGCGAACGAGTCCTACCCCGGCATGTCCTGGCAGATCCTGGAGAAGCTGCCCAACGTGGTCAGCGTCGGCGGCGTGCTCCTCGCCGGCATCTGGTGGATCACCGGACGGCGCGACACGCTGGAGCAGGCCCGCCGCGGAGAGATCTCGCTCGCAGAGGCGATGGAGAGGAAGCCCCCTCTGGTGGCCCTGAAGTCCAACCTGAAACCGGACGACCGCTCGCAGGAGCTGTGACATGAACGCCAACCTGGCCAATCTGAAAAAAACCATCGGTCGCCTGACCCTGTGGCAGGGAGTGCTCCTCGCCGTGCTGGCCGCGGGCCTCTATGCCACCGTCCTGCGCTTCGCCCAGGGTCTGGGGGCCGCCACCAATCTGTCCGATGAGTTCCCGTGGGGGCTGTGGATCGGCTTCGACGTCCTGGTGGGCGTCGGGCTGGCCGCCGGCGGCTTCGTCGTCGCAGCGACGGTCCACGTCTTCCGCATCGAGCGCTATGAGTCCATCGCCCGGCCGGCGGTCTTGACCGCCTTCCTGGGTTACATCCTGGTCATCGTGGGGCTCCTCTTCGACCTCGGGCTGCCCTACCGCATCTGGCATCCGCTCGTGATGTGGAATCCCCACTCGGTGATGTTCGAGGTCGCCTGGTGCGTGACGCTCTACACCACGGTGCTCGCCCTCGAGTTCCTGCCCCTGGTGCTGGAGCGCTTCCGGCTGGCGAAGCCGCTCAAGGTCCTGCGGGCGATCTACGTCCCCCTGGTCATCGTGGGCGTGCTGCTGTCGACCCTTCACCAGTCCTCTCTGGGGAGCCTCTACGTCATCGTGCCGGACAAGCTCTACGGCCTCTGGTACACGCCGCTCCTGCCCGTCTTCTTCTTCCTCTCGGCGGTGGCCGGCGGCCTGGCGATGACCATCTTCGAGTCGTTCATGAGCTACCGCGCCTTCGGCAAGCGCCTGGAGCACCACCTGCTCGCCGGCATCGCCCGGGTGCTCGTGGTGGTCCTCGCCGTCTACGCCCTGATCAAGTTCCAGGACCTGGCCGGCCGCGGCAGCCTCCACCTGGTATGGACCTTGACGCCCGAGAGCGTCCTCTTCTGGGGCGAGATCGGTCTCGGCGTGCTTCTGCCCATGGTGTTGTTCGCCCTGCCGCAGGTGCGCGCCAGCGAGCGGGGCCTCTTCTTCGGCGCCCTGCTGACCGTGATGGGCTTCATCGTCAACCGGTTGAACGTGGCGGTGACCGGCATGACCGCGTCGTCGGGCGTCACCTACATCCCGTCGTGGATGGAGTTCGCGGTGACGGCGAGCATCGTGGGTGCGGGCCTGCTGCTCTTCGCCCTGGCGGTGAAATACCTGCCGATCTTCCCCAAGGAGGAGATGCCGCCCGCGGGAGTCGATCCGGTCCTGCTGCGCCGGCGCCCGGCGCTCAGCCGGGGTGTCCTGGCAGCCCTCTGGGTCTTGATGATCATCGGGATCGTGGGTGTCGCGGTGAGCAGCCCGCGGCACAGCGAAGCGCCTCCAGCCAAGGCGGCGGTGGAGCCGGTGGCTCCGGCTGTCGAGCCTTCGGAGCTGCGCCTGCCCCATCCGTACACCTTCCCGGCGTCGGGAGACAGCCCGGGGCCGGTGGTGTTCGATCACGAGGTCCACGCCATGGCGGTGGACAACCAGTGCCGGACCTGCCACGCGAGCCTGTTCCGGCTGACCGAGCCCGGCAAGCCGGTCTCCGGCAAGCTCACCTACGAAGCGATCCATGAAGGCCCGCTCTGCGCCTCCTGTCACAACGGCCAGAAGGCCTTCGCCATCGACGAGGACTGCGCCAACTGCCACCAGCAGTGAGGAGAGAGCCATGTTGCCCTGCGTGTGGATGAGCGCCGGTCTGGTTTCCTTCAAGCTCTGCGATCGGGAGGGCGAGTGCGAGAGTTGCCCCTTCGATCGGGCGATGCGGGGGCTCGGGCCGATCCCCGAGGAGCTCCAGGAGCCGGAGCCGCGCCCGGCGTCCTGGAGCTTTCCGGACGACCGGCGCTACCGGGGGCACGCCTGGGCGAAGCCCCTGGACGCCGGCCGGCTCCGGCTCGGGGTGGATGCCGCGGTCGCCCGGCTCTGGAACCGTCCGACCGGGGTGATCCTGCCGCCTTTGGGCAGCCGTCTCGCCGCCGGAGAGACGGCCTGCTGGTTGAAGGACGGAGAGGAGCTCCTGGCCATCGCCTCGCCGGTGACCGGCACTGTCATCGGCCGCAACGGCGGCCTCCGCGAGGCGCCGGGCCTGGTCGCCCGCGTGCCGTACGACGCCGGTTGGCTCTTCGAGATGGAGGAAGGAGAGCCGAACGGGAGGCTCCTCGGTCCCGAGGAGGCCCGGGACGAGGCGGAAGCCGCCCTCGCCGCCTTCCAGGCCGCCGCCGGCCAGGCCCTGCGGCGGGGCCAGGAGCGGGTGGGACCGACCCTTCAGGACGGCGGCGAGCCGCTCAGCGACCTGCGGGCGATGCTCGGCCCCTCCGGATACGCGGTGCTGGTGCGGCGGGCGCTGTCGTGTCGCTCTGGCCTACACTAGAGCGGGCGCCGATTCCGCACGGAGGAGAGAGGAAATGGAGAGCAGCATCCGGACGAAAGAGGACATCCTCCGGTTCATCGCTGAGAATCAGGCAAGGATACGGGCCCTGGGAGTCCGGCGGATCGGACTGTTCGGGTCGTTTGTCCGGGGCGAGCAGCAGCCCGAAAGCGATATCGACCTGCTGGTGGACTTCGAGCCTCTCCGCAAGACCTTCGACCATTTCATGGAGCTGTCCTTCTTCTTGGAAGAGGCCTTACAGCGCCATGTCGAGCTGGTGACCCTTGAGTCCCTGAGCCCTCATCTGAAGCCGCACATACTCGCCGAGGTCGAATATGCCGCACTCGCCGCTTGAGATCCTGCGGCACATGCTGGACGAAGCCGTCTATCTGGGGGAAGCGAGCCGGGGCATGACGGGAGAGGATTTCCTCCGGGATGAAACGGCGAAACGGGCATTCGTCCGGAGCCTCGAGATTCTCGGAGAAGCCACAAAGAAGATACCTGCCGAGCTGAGGGATCGATATCCGACTGTGCAGTGGCGTCTGATCGCGGGAATGAGAGATCGATTGATTCATGACTACTTCGGAGTCGACTACGACATCGTGTGGGATGCCGTGAAGAACAAGATCCCCGGGCTCCGGCAAGAGTTGGAGGACATTCTGCGTAGAGAGACATGACCCTCCGGCCCTGTGACCATGTCCACCTATCTGCCACCCCCTCGCAACTGGCAGGATTTCGAGGATCTCTGCTGCGACCTCTGGCGTCAGCTGTGGAGCGATCCCGAAGCCCAGAAGCACGGTAGGAGCGGCCAGCCCCAGGCGGGAGTCGATCTCGTCGGGCGTCCGAAGGGCGGCGCTGAGTGGGTGGGAGTGCAATGCAAGCACAGGGGTAACCGAGCGGCCCTGTCGCGAGCCGAGATCGAGCGGGAGGTCGAGCTCTCCCGTGCATTCAAGCCACCGCTCGGCAAGCTCCTGATCGCCACCACTGCCCCCAGCGATGTCGCCGCACAGCAGGTCGCCCGCGAGATCACCGAGCGACACCGCGAGCAAGGGCTCTTTTCGGTGACCATCGTCTCTTGGGATGACATCCTGCTTCACTTGGCCGGCTATCCCGACCTCGTCGCCAAGCATTTTCCCGATCTCGCCTCCGCCTTTCAGGCCATCCTGCCCGCGCCGGCCACCGAAGACGCCCTCCTCGAGCTCTGGTTGCACGAAGTGGCCGCCGACCACCAGCAGCTCACCCCTTACTTCCAGCGCCAACCCGAGCTCGACCTCCTCCAGCGGGTCTACGTCGAGCTCCAACTGACCGCCGAAATCGACCAGGCGGGATTCTCCGCTCCCTCCGAGCTCGGTGTCCCGATCGAGCTCGGCGAGGTCCTCGACCTCGATCCGGTCGACCATCCCTGGGTGACGCGCCGCTGGGTGGTCCTCGGCGATCCAGGGGCGGGGAAGACCACTCTCCTGCGCCACTTCACAGCCTCTCTGGCCGAGGAACGGACCCGCTCGTGGGTGCCGGTGTTCGAGTCCCTGCCGCGGCTGCTGCGCAGCGAGGAATTCATCCTCGATCCCATCGGCCGCCGCATGGAACGTCTGGGGCACTCCGGCGAAAAGCTCAAAGCTGTGCTCGAACGGCGCGGCAGGGAAGGACGTCTCCTCCTGCTTCTCGATGGGCTCGATGAGGTTCCGCGCGAACGGCGCGAGGAGGCTGAACAGATCCTCCGCGGCCTCGCCGGCCGCTGGCCGGCGTCCCCGCTCGTCGTCACCAGCCGGCCGATCGGCTACCGCAGCCCCGGAGCCGCCTTCCGGGAGGTCACCCTCCTGCCGCTCGACCGCGAACGCCGGCGGGACTTCCTCGCCCGCTGGCTCGGCCGGGCGACCGGCACGCCCGATGTGGTGAGAGCCGCCCACGCGCTAGCCTCTCTAGACAGCCCGGAGCTGCGCGAGCTGGCCGGAAACCCCCTCTACCTCACGTTGATGGCTCTCCTCTTCGAGAGCGGTATCGAGCCGGACCGCAACCGCACTTGGCTCTATGACCAGGTCTTCGCGCTCCTCTTCGAGGGCCGGCATCACGGGCCGCAGCGGGAGCCTCTGGAGGCCCAGGAGACCGTCCGCGCCGTTCTGCGCCGGCTGGCCTACGACATGACCGCTGAGGGCCGCGACACCGAGCCGGTCACCGGTCTGGAGAAACGTCTCCGCAGCCGCAAGCTCGACGGGCTGCGCGCCACGCTCGAACGGGTCCCCGGCTGGAGCCAGATGCGCCTGTTTCTCGATGATCTCTCCCAGAAGACGGGCATCCTCGGCCCCCACGACGGACCCGCCGCCGACTGGCGCTTCTGGCACCGGACTTTCCGCGAGGCCCTGACGGCCGAACAGCTTGCGGAAGACTACCGCGCGGAGAGGGAAAAGCTTGGCCTCCTGACCCGGCTCTGGTCGAAGAAGATGCAGATCGCTCTCCTGGCGCGCGCCCAGAAGATCACGACTGAGGACGATCTCAGTCGCTGGGCAGAGCCTTTCGCGCTCCTGGTGGGCCACGTCGATAACCCTGACGAACTCGTGCGCGAGCTGGTCGAGAAGAATCGCCCCCTCGGCTTGCGTGCGCTTGCTACCGCACAGAGCCTCTCCGATCACACTTTCGACAAGATCCTCCTCCTCACCGGCAAGTGGAAGGAGCGACAGGAGGTCTACCGAACGGCGCCGGATCTCGTGGGCGAGCCCAAGCGCGCCCTTTCCTTGCTCGAACGGCTGCGTCGCCGGACCCGCAACGGCAACGATCTCTACTTCCTCGATCAGGCCGTTCTGGAGGTCGCCCGCCGCTTTCCAGAAAATGCCCGGGAGGCGGTCGAGATCCGTGCTGGCCTTTACAGCCACATCCCGCCCCCGGCGGAGGACCTTTTCCGCTGGGTCGACACTCCCATGGACGCCCGAGTGCCGCTCTGGCGCGAGATTCCTGCCGGGCGGTTCCGGATGGGGAGCCCGGAGGGAGAGGCGGGAGAGGGGTGGGGGAATCACCAACCTCTCCGCGAGGTAACCATCACGGCACCGTTCTACATTGGTGCAGTTCCCATCACCAACGCTCAGTACGCAGCCTTCGATCCGGACCACAAGCCCCAATCCTGGAAAGGTGTAAGAGCCGAGGAGTTGCTGCACCATCCCGTTGCGGGCATTACCTGGTTCGAGGCGTGCTCGTTCTGCCGATGGCTGGCCGTTTCCTTGCCCTGGGCCCACGGCGCCAGGCTTCCAACCGAGGAGGAATGGGAGTACGCCTGCCGTGCCGGAAGCCAGAGTGGTTACTGGAGCGGCGACGGCGAAAAAGATCTTGCCACCGTCGGCTGGTATGACGGCAACTCCGGCCACCGAACCCACCGCGTAGGCGAAAAGCCCGCCAACCGTTTGGGCCTTTACGATGTCCACGGCAACGTCTGGGAGTGGACTCTGAGCCATGGAGACTACAGCTATGCGGACTGGAAAGCCGGGGTGAACCTCGATCCGGCGGCTGTCGAGGTTCGCGCCTACGAATACTTCAGCGTTTGGCGCTTGATGTGTGGCGGCAGTTATTGGCATGGCTCGGTTATGACGCGTGCGGCGTACCGTAACTACTGGTTCGCAGACGTTGAGTACCATTATCAGGGCTTTCGCGTCGTGCTCCCTACTGTTCCGGAGCGAAACCTGCCGAGAACAGACAACATATGAGCATTTAGATTCCTCATCGATCCTTGGCGCTACTATAATGGCGGTTGTCGAGTTCCTTCTCGACCGGGAGGACGGCACCATGGACGGGTTTTCGCTCCAGACGCCCGAGCAGGTCGGCAGGACCTTGGCCGCTCGGGTCAAGGCATTGCGGCTGGCCAAGGGTTGGAAGCAGGCCACTCTGGCGGAACGGTCCGGAGTCAGCCTCGCCTCGCTCCGGCGCTTCGAGGCGTCGGGCCTGGCGTCGCTCCAGCACCTCCTTGAGCTCGCGTTCGCTCTCAACCGGCTGGATGATTTCGACGCGCTTCTGCAAGCACCCCGAGCGTCGTCGCTCGCCGAGCTCGAGGCGGCCGAGAAACAGCCCGCGCGCCGGCGGGGCCGGGTATGAAGAAGCTGGAGGTGCGCCTCGTCCAGATGCCGGGTCAGGAGCGCGTCGTTGGCTGGTTGGCGGACGCCGGGCCGCGGCCGGCCAGCCGGCAGATCTACTTCGAATACGATCCGGCGTTCCTGCGCGATCCTCTGTGGCTGTCTCCCTTCAAGCTGCCTCCGCAACCGGGGCTCATCGAGCACCGGGATCACGCCTTCGGCCCGATCTGCGGTCTCTTTGACGACTCGTTGCCCGATGGGTGGGGATTGCTGCTCATGGACCGGTTCTTCGAGCAGCAGGGCCTGGTCCTCGCCGAGATGTCGGTGCTCGACCGGTTGGCTTTTCTGGGGACGAGGACCATGGGGGCGCTCACCTATCATCCGCCGGCCGGCCCCGTGGACCATCAGGCACAGGGGCTCGACCTGCACGCGATGGCTCGCGCTTCCCAGGAGGTGATCCAGGGAACCGCAAGGGAGGTGCTGCCGCAACTCGTACGCGCCGGCGGCAGCCCGGCCGGCGCGCGGCCGAAGGTGCTGGTCGGCGTCTCGGGAGAGGAGATCCTTTCGGGGGAGGACGACCTGCCCCCGGGCTATGTGCACTGGATCGTCAAGCTCCATGCCCGCCCGGACGCGCCGGACGCGGGGCCGGCAGAGCTCGCCTACTCCCTCATGGCGAGAGAAGCGGGGATCGCCATGCCGCCCACCCGGCTCTTCGAGACGGCTCAGGGAGAGCGGTTCTTCGGGGTCGAACGGTTCGATCGCCAAGGCAACCGCCGCTTTCACGTGCACACCTTTGGCAATCTCATTCAAGCCAACTTCCGCATCCCGAGCTGCGACTACCGCCAGCTTCTCGAGGTGACGAAAATCCTGACGAAGAATCACCAAGATGTTTTGGAGTGCTACCGCCGGATGACCTTCAACGTTCTGGCGCACAACCGGGACGACCACGTGAAGAACTTCGCCTTCCGCATGACCGCCGAAGGCGGCTGGGAGCTGGCACCTGCCTACGATCTCGTTTTCGCCCCCGGCCCGGGTGGCGAGCACACCATGACCATCGCCGGAGAAGGGCGCGCGCCGGCACGCAGCCACCTCTTGAAACTGGCGGACCTGGCGGGGGTCTCGGGCCGCGACGCCCAGGCGATCCTCGACGAAGTGGCCACCGCCGTGGCGCACTGGCATGCCCATGCCCGGCTGGCGGGCGTGGGTGCGAGAAGCTCCAAGGCGATCGAGAAGGCCATCGACGGGTGCCTCGCCCGCGTTTGAGGGAAGGGGCGCCGCGTGGGATTTCTCGCCGTCAGGCCCAGAGGATCTCTACGTCGTAGGGTTCCAGAAGCCGGTCGTGGGTGACGAGGGTCAATCCTTCGGCTTGCGCCTGGGCGACCAGCATGCGATCGAACGGGTCTCGGTGATGGAGAGGAAGGCCGGCGACGCGCTCGGCGTGGGAGAAGGTGATGAGGAGCTTCTCAAAGCCGCTGGCGAGAACACCCGCTTCGATCGTGCCGGGGAGCTCGAGGCGGCCCAAGGAGCATTTGATTGCAGCTTCCCAGGCTGAAGCCGCGCTCACGAATACGATGTCCGCCGTCGCGATGCGGCTCCGCACACTGGCCGCCAATCGGGCCGGCTCGCCGCGCCACCAAAGAAATACATGGGTATCCAGCAGCAGATGCGTCGCCGTCACCCGCGACCCTCGAAAGCGTCTTGGATCTCCGGGGGCAGGGGAGCGTCGAAGTCTTCCGAGATGCGGATCTGACCTTCCCATCCGCCGGGCTTGCGCGGCTCAGGAGGCCGGTGGAACGGCACGAGCTTGGCGAGCGGCTTACCTGCCTTGGAAAGAATGATCTCCTCACCATTCGCCGCGCGATCAACGAGCCGCGAGAGAGAAGTTTTCGCCTCGTACAGGTTGTAGATGATCTCGGACATTGATCCACCCCCAAGGTTGACCAACCTTGACCAAGGTTACGCCGGCTGGCGGTCCGCGGTCAAGTGGGGGCTGACTCTGCGCATGGCAGTCCCATCCCGTGACGCGGCTCTCTCCAGCCGTTTCCCATCCTTCCGCGCGGTGTGCCGGCGCAGGTGCGGCACGTAACATGCGATCGAGGGTCCTCGCATGTCCGGTCCACGTCTGCCGCACGCCTCACCAGCCTTTCGCTCGCTCGGGGTCGTTCTGTTTCTCTGGTTCTTCACGGTCATTCTCGCGGCGTTCGCGGCGTATGTCGCGGTGAGCGTGCGGGTGACCTCGCGGCAGTGGCGCCAGGCGGTGAAGAGCAGCGCCCTCACTTCCAGCGAGCTGATCCAGCGGGCCACCCGCGTCGGCATGCTCCGCAATCACAAGGAGGACGTGGACGAGGTCCTCCGCACAGTCGCCGCGAGCCCCGGCGTCGTCGGGGTCCGGATCTACGACAAGAAGGGCGTGATCGCCTACTCCAGCGAGCCCCGGGAGATCGGCCAGCGGGTGGACTGGAGCTCCACGGAGTGCGTCGCCTGCCATCAGGGGAAGTCTCCCCCGAGAAATCTCCCCGCCGGGGATCTGGTCCGGGAGTACCAGGACCGCGACGGCCGGCGCGTGCTTGGCCTGATCAACCCGATCGAGAACGCGAGGGACTGCTCGGATGCCGGATGCCATGCCCATTCTCCCAGGAGCACGATCCTGGGCGTCCTCGACGTGAAGATGTCGCTCGCCGAGACCGACCGGCGGCTCGCCGCGGCCAGGAATCTGACCGTCACCGCCGGAATGCTGCTGGCGCTGGCGGTCGGCGGCTCCTCGGCCCTGTTCGTCCAGCGCTTCGTCCGCCGGCCGGTGCAGGCCCTGATCGCGGGGACCGAGCGCGTGGCCCAGGGGGACCTCTCGACCCGTTTCGAGGTGGGCTCCCGCAACGAGATGGGGCAGCTCGCCGCGGCGTTCAACCGGATGACCCATCAACTCGCCGTGGTCCAGGAGGAGAACGACGAGTGGGCCCGCACGCTGGAGAAGCGGGTGCTTCAGGAGACCGAGCAGCGCTCCCGCGCCCAGCATCAGGTGCTGCACATGGAGAAGATGGCCTCCCTCGGGACGCTCGCCGCCACCGTGGCCCACGAGCTCAACAACCCGCTGGCCGGTATCCTCAACTATGCCAAGCTGGTGGACCGCTGTCTCTCGGAGGGGGCCGCCGGGGCCGCCCGGCCGGAAGACCGGGAGGAGGTCCAGCGCTTCCTGCGCATCATCCAGCAGGAGGCGAGCCGGTGCGGCAAGATCGTGCGCAACTTCCTCCTCTTCTCTCGCCAGTCCGGCGGCGAGATGCTCCTGCAGCCCTTGAATCCGGTCATCGAGCACGCGGTGGCCATCGTCCGCCATCACCTGGAGATGGGCCGGGTGGAGCTGGTCTGGGAGCCCCTGACCGGGGACGGCCTCGGGGACGGCCAGATCGCCTGCGACGCCGGCCAGATCCAGCAGGCCCTGGTCGACCTCTTCGTCAACGCCGTGGAAGCCATGCCCGAAGGCGGCACACTGACCGTCCGCGTCCGGCCGGTGGACGGAGGGGTGGAGCTGACCGTGGCCGACACCGGCGTGGGTATCGCGCCCGAGGCCCTGCCGCGGATCTTCGAGCCGTTCTTCACCACCAAGGAGAAGGGGAGCGGGGCCGGGCTGGGCCTGCCCGTGGTCTATGGCATCGTCGAGCGCCACGGCGGCCACATCGACGTAGAGTCGGAGGAGGGCCAGGGGACCACCTTCCGCTTGACCCTCCCCCGCCGGTCGTCTCTGGCCGAGCAAGGAGTCACCTCATGAGCGATACGCCGGTCAGCATCCTGATCGTGGACGACGAGTTTTCGGTGCGCGACTCCCTGGAGCACTGGTTCCGGCGGGACGGCTATCGCACCGCCAGCGCCAAGGATGGGGAGGAGGCCCTGCAGCGCCTGCATGAAGGCCACTGGGACGTGGTCCTCCTCGACATGAAGATGCCGGGCATGGACGGGCTCGACGTGCTGCGCCGCATCCACGCGCTGGAGCCGGGAATCCTGGTCATCATCATCACCGCCTATGGCTCGGTGGAGAGCGCCGTCTCGGCTTTGAAGGAAGGCGCCTTCGACTACATCAACAAGCCGATCGATCCCGACGAGCTCTCGCACGTCGTGCAGCGGGCCCTGGAGCAGCGGCGGCTGCGCTCGGAGAACGTGGCGCTCAAGGAGAAGCTCGAGGAGCTCTCCGGGGTGCCGAGGATCGTGGGAGAAAGCGGCGGCATCCACAAGGTCATGGAGTTGGTGCGGGCGGTGGCCCCGATGGATGCCACGGTCCTCATCCGCGGCGAGAGCGGGACCGGCAAGGAGCTGATCGCCCAGGCGATCCACGCCGGCAGCCCCCGGCGCTACTTCGCGATCGTGCCGGTCAACTGCGGCGCCCTGACCGAGAGCCTGCTCGAAAGCGAGCTCTTCGGCCATGAGCGAGGGGCCTTCACCGGCGCCCAGTACCGGCGCAAGGGGCGCTTCGAGATGGCCGACGGCGGCACGCTGTTCCTCGACGAGGTCGGCACCTTGAGCCCCAAGACCCAGGTCGAGCTGCTGCGCGTGCTGGAGACCAAGGAGGTCACCCGCATCGGCGCCAGCAAGCCGATCAAGGTGGATTTCCGGCTGGTCTGCGCGACCAATCAGGACCTGGAGCAGATGGTCGCCGAAGGGAAGTTCCGCGACGATCTCTACTACCGGATCAACGTGGTCACCGTGCACCTGCCGCCGCTGCGGGAGCGCAAGGAGGACATCCCGCTCCTCGCCCGCCATTTCCTGGAGAAGTACAGCCTCCAGATGAACCGTCCCTTCCGCGACATCTCTCCGGAGGCGGTCGACCTCCTGGTCCGCTACCCCTGGCCGGGCAACATCCGCGAGCTGGCCAACGCCATCGAGCGGGCGCTGGTCGTGGGCAAGCCTCCTCTCGTGCATCCCGGGGACCTTCCCCTGTCGCTGGGCCGGGAGAGCGTCGCGCCGGCCGGGGACTCCCTCGCCGAGGTCGAGAAGGCCCACATCCGGACGATCCTGGAGCGCACCGCCTGGAACATCAGCCGCGCGGCGCGCATCCTGGACATCGACCGGGTGACGCTCTACAACAAGATCAAGAAATACGACCTGCCCCACCCCGCAGCTGTCGAAGAGAGATGAGTGGGATTGCGGTGGTCCCGATCTATCTGGCGGAAGGGCGGGACCTCCTGCGTCACCTGGAGGGCCGTCTCGCCGCGTCCTTCGGTCTCGACGTCGAGGTCCGCCGCCCCTGGTTCGATCCCGAGCGCGCGTTCGACCCTTCCCGCGGGCAGTACAACTCGACCCTCCTCCTGGCCCAGCTCCAGGGAGGTGCGGGCGCGGGGTTTGCCCGAGTTCTGGGAGTGACCGGCGTCGATCTCTTCATTCCGGTCCTCTCCTATGTGTTCGGCGAGGCCCAGCTCCC
>DASPXX010000150.1:0-3615 GCA_035637095.1 Thermoanaerobaculia bacterium | reverse complement strand
CCTGCAGTGGAGATGACGGCCTCCGCCGCGAGGTCGAGTCCCTCCTCGCCGCCAGGCGCGAGGCCGGCGACTTCCTCTCCGATCCGGCGAGCCTGGTAGAAGACGAGCCGCCGGCCGACTCAACTGGATGTTTGCGGGGAGACGGGATGTTATCCGAGCGTCTCGTGGCCGGCACGCGGCTCGGGCCGTACGAGGAGATGTCTCTTCTGCTGAAGCAGGTTGGCTTTCCGGATACATCCAAGTGACAAGCCACGGGCGCCGCCGTGCGGCGGCGCCCGTGGTCACTCACGGCGCAGCAGTTCAGGACTGTGCGTCAGTAACGACGATGTTGCCCTCGGTGACCGGCACGGGAGCAAGCACTGGAAAGAGACATCCGGTGATGTCCTGTCCTGCCGGCGGCGTCACGAAGTTGGGCGTCGAACTGATGAACCCATCGAACGAGAACCGGAGGAGGTCGGGAGTCAGCGACCTGTCGGGTTCGCCATTGTCGACCGCGTGCATGACGACCGGCTGACCCGCGAAGGACGCCGGTCGGGTGATCAATCCGGTCGCGACCGCCTGGTTGCCATCGATGATCAGGCACGTCACGTCCACGAGAATCCTCGCCTGATCCCCGATTTTGAGGGTCATCTGGCCCTTTGCATTTTGGCCGAGCGGGCCACTGTGAACGGAGAGGGTGAACTGCGTGTCGGGATCGGAGTGATGGCCTCCTCCGACCACGAAGTCTATCGGGGAACTGCCGTTCGCGCCCTGGGCGTACGAGACGGCGGCGATGCCCGCAGTCAGCGCGAAGATCGCCATACTTCCAATCGCAAGCAGTTGGAGCCTTCTCTTCATCTTGTCCTCCCTGGCCGGGCTTCGACCGCCGTCCGCTTCGCGCCTGATTGGCGCCGAGCGGATCCGGGCGGCTTCGATGCGCGCCCCGGCCTCCATCTCCCTATGCGTAAACGGAGGCCGGAACCTATCAGGGTCTTTGGGGTGCGGCGGCGGAGGGTATATGCTCGCGGCATCACGAGGAGTCTCGAGCGGCGGGCCGGGACGTGACGCCCGAACGCTGGAAGCAGGTTAAGGAAGTCCTGGACGCGGCGCTCCGCCGGCCGCCGGAGGAGCGCGGCCCCTTGGTCGGGGAGGCCTGCGCCGGCGACGCCGAGCTGCGCGCCGAGGTCGAGTCGCTGCTCGCCTGCCAGGACCCGGCCCGGGAGTTCCTGGAGACGGCCGCCCAGCTCGCGGTCGTGCGCTCGCTGGCGGAGGCCCGCCCGAGGCGCGGGCGGGCACCCGCATCGGCCCCTACAAGGTCCTGAGCGAGATCGGGCGCGGCGGCATGGGCGCCGTCTACCTGGCCGAGCGCGACGACCGCGAGTACCGGATGAGGGTCGCCATCAAGGTCCTCCGAAGCGACCTGGACTCCGGCTCCGTGGCGCAGCGGTTCCGGCAGGAGCGCCAGATCCTGGCCGAGCTGGAGCATCCCAACATCGCCCGGCTCCTCGACGGGGGCAGCACGGACGGGGGCGTTCCCTATTTCGTGATGGAGCACGTCGAGGGAGTGCCGATCGACGCCTACTGCGAGGCGCGCCAGCTCTCCCTGCGCCAGCGGCTGGAGCTCTTCCGGACCGCCTGCGCCGCCGTCGCCCACGCCCACGGAAAGCGCGTGGTCCACCGCGACCTCAAGCCGGGCAACATCCTGGTGACCGCGGAGGGGACGCCGAAGCTCCTCGACTTCGGCATCGCCAAGCTCCTGATCGCGCGGCCGGCATCGGAGCACACCGTCACCGGAACGCGGGTGATGACCCCCGAGTACGCGAGCCCGGAGCAGTGGCGCGGTAGTCCCGTCACGGCGGCCAGCGACGTTTACTCGCTGGGAGTGGTCCTCGATCGGCTTCTGACCGGCCGCGGTCCCTACCGCCCGACCCTGAGCCTTCCGGACGAGATTGGGCGGGCGATCTGTGAGGACGATCCCGAGCCGCCCAGCGCCGCCGCTCCGCAGGCACGGCATCGGCTGGCGGGGGACGTCGATGCCATCGTCCTCAAGGCGCTGCGCAAGGAACCGGAGCGACGCTACGGCTCCGCCGAGGAGCTCTCGGAGGACATCCGGCGTCACCTGGAAGGGCGGCCCGTGACGGCGCGGAGGGACAGGCTGGCCTACCGCGCGGACAGGCTTCTCCGGAGGAACAAAGCGGCGGCGGTGACGGCCCTGACCACGGCCGCCCTGGCGGCTCTCGTCTCGGCTCTCGTGTATCACTGGGCGCGGGCTACGGGCTTTGCCGGCCCCACCGCCGCCCTCAGGACGGCCCCGAAGTCGCTCGCCGTCCTACCGTTCCGCCCGCTGGAGCGAGGCGTGGCCGATCCCTACCTCGCCCTGGGGATGGCGGACGCGATCATCACCCGCCTGGGCCACGTCCACGGCGTGGTCGTGCGGCCGACGGGCAGCATCCTGAAGTACGTCGACTCCGCGGCCGATCCGCTCGCGGCCGGACGCGAGCTTAAGGTCGACGAGCTCGTCGAAGGCCGGTTCCAGCACGTCGGCGACCGGATCCGCGTGACGGTGCAGCTCCTGGACCTCAGGGACGGCGCATCGCTGTGGGCCGACACCTTCGATCAGCAGTTCCAGGACGTCTTCACCATCCAAGACGTGATGTCGGAGCGCATCGCGCAGGCCCTCGTCGCCAACCTGACGCGGGAGGAGCAGGAGCGGCTGAGGCGCCGCTACACGGCCGACATCGAGGCTTACGGGTTCTACCTGCGCGGCCGGTACTTCTGGAGCATGCGGACCCGGCAGGGGCTCGAGAAGGCTGTGGAGTCCTTCCGGCGAGCCGTCGAGAAGGACCCCGGCTATGCCCTCGCCTGGGGCGGCCTCGCCGATTGCTACGTCCTCTTCAGCGACTATTCCGTGGCCCCCTCCCGCGACGCGTTCCCCAAGGCCATCGAGGCGGCGACGAAGGCCCTCTCCCTGGACGACAGCCTGGCCGAGCCGCACATCGCCTTGGCCTACGCGAAGTACCGCTATGAATGGGACTGGCCGGCGGCGGAGAGGGAGTTCGCCCGCGGCATCGAGCTGAACCCGAGCTACGCCACCGGACTGCACTGGTACTCGGAATACCTGGTCATGATGGGCCGGTGGGAGGAAGCGCTGGCCGAGATCCGGCGCGCCCAGGAGCTCGACCCGCTCTCGCTCATCATCAACGCCGACGAGGGCTGGTACCTCTACCTGGCCCGGCGAGGCGACGAGGCCATCGCTCACCTGCAGAAGACCCTGGAGATGAGGCCCGACTTCGCGCCCACCCACTTCTACCTCGGCCAGGCCTACGAGCTGGCCGGGAGATACGACGAGGCCATCGCCGAGAAGGCGTACGACGCACGTTCCGGTTCGCTCGTCTGGATCGACACGAGCGACCAGTGGAAGGAGCTGCGGTCCGACCCGCGATTCCAGGACCTGCTCCGACGGATCGGCCTCCCCCCAGCCGTCAGGGAGTCCGAGTCTTCACCTCCACCACCATGACCTCGATCGGCTCCGGGCCCTCGTTCACGTCGCCGTGCTTCTCCCCGGGAGGATCGGCGGGCAGCCAGTAGGCGTTGCCGGTCTCCCAGGTCACGGTCCGGGACTCCCCGGATTCCTTG
>DASPXX010000149.1:0-7320 GCA_035637095.1 Thermoanaerobaculia bacterium | reverse complement strand
TTTCTCCTGAGCACCGAGCCATTGGACAGGAGCAAAGCCTCGTTTCTCCTGTGCATCGGGCCATTGGACAGGAGAAGTGCCTCATTTCTCCTGAGCACCGAGCCATTGGACAGGAGCAAAGCCTCGTTTCTCCTGTGCATCGAGCCATTGGACAGGAGAAGTGCCTCATTTCTCCTGAGCACCGAGCCATTGGACAGGAGCAAAGCCTCGTTTCTCCTGTGCATCGGGCCACTGCACAGGAGAAGAGACTCGTTTCTCCTGAGCGTCGAGCCATTGCACGGTGCCCCTGCCGTGGTGAAGGGAAGCGGCGAGGCTCAGGGCATGGTGGGCGCGCCGCCGCGCGCACGGATGATCGACGCGGCGACTTCCCGCGCGAGATCGGCGGTGACCGTCTCGCGGCGGGCGGCTTCCTGGAAGAGGAGGAGGGCGGCCAGGGGCTCGCGGGCGACGTGATGGCGGATTTCTTCGTGGCCAGGCGCTCGGCCACCTGGTCTTGAGCGAGACCGGCCTTTTCGCGAGCCTGGCGGAGAAGGGCGCCGACTTTGAAGTCGGTGTAGCCCGTTTCGAGACCGTCCGCGAACTCGGGATCGCTTCCGCCCGGCGGGGGCGTCGGTCAGCGTGCTTACTCCACCGCGATCCCTTCCAGCGCGCCGCGATCGAGCACGACGAAACCTTCCTTCTCGGTGCGCACGATGCCTTCCTTGCCCCAGCGGCTCATGATCCGGATGCAGGTCTCGATCGTGGTACCGGAGAGATCGGCCAGCTCCTGGCGGGAGAGGGGGAGGGGGATCAGGACGCCGTCGGCCAGCGGCTGCCCCATCTGGTCCGCGAGCTTCAGGAAAAGCCGGGCGAAGCGGGGCTCGACGCGTCCTCCGGTCAGCTCGGCCAGACGGTTGGTCAGCTCCACGAGGCGCCGGGTCATCCCCAGGAGGAGGCTGCGCACGAGCGACGGGTGGGCTTCGAGGAGGGCGTAGAAGTCGTGCTTGCGGATGAGCAGGCAGAGCGTGTCCTCCAGAGCCACGGCCGAGGCGGGGTAGGGGCGGTCCTCGTAGACCGCGAGAGCGCCGAGCGGATCGCCGGAGCCGAAGATCTCCAGGATGACGTCCTTGCCGGCGGGCGTCATCTTGAAGACCTTCACCCGCCCCTCGGCGATGGTGATGAAGGCGTCGGCCGCGTCTCCCTCGGAGAAGATCGTCTCCCCCTTCACATAGCGCTTCACGACCGTGGCCGCGGCCAGCCGCCGGCGGTCGTCCGCGGGGACGCGGCGATAGAGAGGGGCGGACTGGAGGAGCTCTTCGGCGGCCGGCGTCACGAAGGGGGATGCTAGCAGCCTGACTCGGGAATCGGGACAGGATCGGAGCTCCACCCCGCAGGTGACGTGGTACAAAGTCGTACTGGAGGATGGGAGAGCCCCCGGTAGAGGCGCAAGCGCGTCGCATTCCTGTATCATCCTTGAGAAGGGGGTCTCGCATGCCGCAAGCTACAGTCTCGATTCCGTTGCCGGAGGACCTCGCCCGGCAGTTGCCGGACGAGCCGAAGGAGAGGCAAGCCGTTCTCGAGCTCGGCCTTCGGGAGTGGCGAATCCGGCGCGCCCTGGAGGACTATCGCCAGGGAACGGGCTCGCTGGCCTTTGCCGCCCGCCAGGCAGGCATTCCCCTCCGTGAAATGATCCCTCTCGCCTACGCTCACGGCTTGGAACCCAGGGTGGATCCAGCTGACCTCGAAGCCACTGGCGAACAGCTCTCGGATCTGTGATCGTCGTCTCCGATGCCGGCCCCCTGATGGCCCTCGCCAAGACGGCCGGTCTCGGAGCTCTCTTCCGTCTTTTCCCTTCGATCCTTACGCCCCCGGCAGTTTACGAGGAAGTCGTTACCGCAGGGCTTCGCCTCGACGCACCGGACGCTTCGCTCCTCCGGGAGAGCTACCGGTCCGGAAATCTGAAGGTGCAAGGTCCCTCCGGCTCCTCACTCCCTCTGCAGTCTTTTCTGGGCCGTGGTGAGGAGGAAAGCATTCTGCTCGCCATCGAAAGCCGTGCCATTTGGTTGTTGGCGGATGACCTTGATGCGCGCCACGCGGCAGTGGTCAATTTCGAGGCTGCCGGTGTGGAGACCCGGGTGAAGGGGTCCCTCGGAATCATCTTGTCTGCGCGTCAAGAAGGAAGAGTATCCCGCGAGGAGGCGATCGGCATCGTCACCGCGATGAGTAGGCGGCCCGATATTTGGATCAGCTCTCGCCTTTGTGCCCGTGTCTTGGAGGAATTGGAGTCAGTCTGACCCTTCAGTGCGCCCGTGCCATTTCCAGCCCGGTCTCGCCTCCCGCGTCGTGGCGGTGCTTCCCGGCCCAGGCGTCCAGGAAGGCCAGGATCTTCGCTTCGTCGAAGGTGTCGAGCCGCTCGCTTTGGCCCCAGGCGGTGAGGACGAGGCCGGGCTTCATCAGGGGATAGGGAGCGACCAGGACGAGGTCGCGGGTGCGGGCGATCTCCTCGAGCTTCGCCTCCAGGTCGGGACAGCTCTCGGGGCAGTTGTACTGGAGGGCCACGCCTCCGTGCTCCAGGTTGTGGACCTGCAGCTCCGGCGGCACCGGGAGGCGGTGGATCCCCCAGTCGGCCAGCCAAGGGAGGCCCTCGCCCGACGTGGGCGGATCGAGCGGCGCCGGGCGCGGGAAGATCCCGCCGAGCCGGGCCAGGTCGAACATCGCGTCCGGCAGCTGCCGGTTCGCCGCGACTCCCTCGATCCGCACGTCCTGGATCACCCGGCCGCCCACCACCCGTTCGAGGCGGGCTGGCATCGAGACGCCGGGCGCCACGTCCCGCATGTCATAGAGCTTGGTCTCCAGCAGGCCGTCGAACTCCGCAGCCTGGTGGCCGCGGACCTGGAAGATGGGGAACTGCTCCACCACGTCCGTGACGCGCCCGGTCTCGGCATCCACCCAGAGCTGCGATACCCGCTCGCCCGAGCGCGAGGCGCCGATGAGGACCGAGCGCGCTCCGCCCTTGTCTCGTACCTCGGTGACCAGATCGACCGCCAGACCGCCGCGCAGCCAGGGGCTCCCCGGGACGTCGCCGGCGAGGAGACGGACCGCCTCCTCCACCGGCACAGCGGAGAGACCCCAGAGCAGAGAGAGCAGCTCCTGACGCGGCGCCACGCGAAAACGGCCGTCCGGCTCCACCGAGACGGCGTCGCCTCCGGCGCTCAGCCGCAGCCCACCCTGCTCGTCTTCCACCCGCAGGCGGTCGGGCGGCTGGAAGGCCACCCGCTGGCGGCGGGGTGCGGGACCAGCTTCGCGCGGGGTGATGGTCTCGATCCAGGAGAGGTCGGTCACGGGCGCTCCCTGCCCGCGCATCCGGGTGAGGAGGTCTTTCAGCGTGCGCCGTGCCCGGCTTTCGCCGGCGACCCGGTCCCGGCTCCGTTGCGGGACCTCCACAATCGCCAGGTCCACCGGCACGTCCCCAACCGGGATCTTGCGTCGCAGCTCCAGCGTCTCGGGGTCGGCTTCGAGGAGGAGCCCGCCTGCGCGGTCGACCACGAAGAGCCGGTCTCCTCGCGGCGAAAAGGCTCCGGCCACCAGGGCGCCGTCCATCGTGGCCGTGCCGGTCTGGGTGACGGTGGGCCAGGGACGGGTCGAGAAGTCGGTGTGGTAGAGGACGAGCTGGCTCTGCCGCGCGCCGTCCCCCCGCCAGCAGACCACGGCCATCCGGGTCTCGTCCGGCGCGAGGAACACCGCCTGCGGAGCCGGGCAGGTGGGGACCGCCCGGCCGTCGCCCAGCTTGTTGAGGAGGGTGAGGCCGTTGGTCTCGCGGTCCGCGGTGATCAGGAACGGCCCGGTGTGCAGCACTTGGACCGCGGCCGGGCTGAGGCCGGTGCGCAGCGAGACCGGCCTGGCGCGGGCCGCATCCTCCTCGCGCCAGGGGTAGGAGACCAGGTAGGCGTAGCGCTCGCGCGGACCGCGCGCCATGGGATCGTACTGGACCAGATGCAGGGTCGCGCCGTCCGGGTCCGGCGCCAGATCGTAGACCTTGGAGACTTCGGTCACACTCTCGCGGACGGTTGCGAAGCTCTCCGCGTCCACCACGGCCAGCGCCGATCCGGGCCAGTCGAAGGTGAGGAGCTGCTCCCCGTCGGCGCTGAACCGGCCCGGCCCACGGAACGGGAGGACGTGGACGATCTCGTGATCCTCGAGGTCGACCACCGCGGTCGTCCCGGAGAACCAGTGCTGGACCCAGAGCCGCTTCGTGTCCGGGGAGACGAGGAGGCGCCAGGGCGTGGCTCCGGAGTAGATCTTGCGCAGTGTCTCGCCGGTGGCGAGATCGATTACCCGCACGTGGTTGTTGCCGGCCACCGCGACATACGCCAGGGTCGCGGTCCGGCGCGGCATGAGGGCCGCCCAGAGGGTGGCCGCGGTCGCGGTGAGAATGCCCACCGCGACCGCCATCTTGCGCATACTGCCACCCATCTCAGTTCGCCGTCTTGAACGAGCTGTTGAACGCCGCCTGCAGGGCCTGGCCCGCCAGATCCCGCACCCCCGTGGTCACCCGCACGCAGTAGAGCGTCCGCGTGTTGAGCGTCGGGCTCGGATCGAACGTCCAGACGCTGCCGGTGCCGTTCGCCGTGATGGTGCCGGCGATGGAGGCTCCCAGGGTGTTGCAGTTCTTGCCGGTGCCGCCCGCCTGGTTGAGCAGGAAGGTGGTGGCGTTGACGTTCGTGACCGGCTCGGAGAAGGTGACCACCACGTTCGCGCTGGTGAGGACGTTGGTCGCTCCATTGGCCGGATTGACCGCCGTGACGGTCGGCGCCGGATCGCCGCCTCCGCCGCCATTGGCCGGGAAGCCGAGCGGGACCGAGGTGTTGCCGGTGCCGGCGCCCGCCGTGCGCGTGATCGTGAAGCTCCAGGAGATGGGCTGCGTCAGGCAGTTGTTGTTGGTGTCGCAGATCGGCGCCGCCAGGTGGGCCGTGTAGACCGCCCGGGTGTTGAGGAAGATGCTGTGCGGGAACAGGGCCCAGGTACGGTCGCCGATCTGGTCGACGAACGCCGGCACGGTCAGGCCGTTGCTGTCGGTCAGGGTAAAGGTCGTGGTGTCGATCCCGGTGACCGGCTCGGAGAAGTGGGCCTTGACGACCACGTCCTGATAAACGTCGGTCGCGGCGTTGGCCGGATAGGTGGTGATGGCCGGGGGCGTGGTGTCGGTCGTGCCGGTGATGTCGATCACCCAGTTGCGGACCTCCATGGGGACCGGCGGTGCGCCTTCGACCACGGCGGGCTCCACGGTGGGTGTGCGGCCGTCACAGGAGCTCTTGAGGACGCACGGCTCCAGCGTGCGGTCGCTGTCGGTGTCCCCCAGGTTGCCGAGGAACTTCCTCGCCACGATGGCCTCGAACGACTGGTAGTAGACCTCCGCCGTCACCGCCACCGGTCCTGCCGTCCCGGCGGGGATCACCACGGAATAGCGGTTCAGGCTGAGCGTGGCCCCGGGGTGCGGCAGGGGGCGAAGCCGGCTGTCGACCAGGAAGCTGTCGTCGTACAGGTCGCCGTCGCCGTCCAGGTCCGTGAAGCGGGGGAGGCCGAGCGGATTGTTGCGGTCGATCACCGTGCCGCCGGCATCGGTCGGCTGCCCCTGGGCATTCACGACCAGGTTGAGCGGTGTGGCATAGGGGAGGTCGAGGCTCGGGCAGCCGTTGCCGAGCGAGGCCACGGCCTTGAGCTGCGCCGAGTAGGGATCGGCCGAGCCCGCCGGGATGGTCCAGTTGCAGCCCGGATAGTTGGGATCGACCTGGCTGGCGCTGGTCAGGTAGCCGACGCCGGTGGCGGTGCGGTTCCAGAACGAGTCCTGGATCTGCAGCTCGGTGCCGGTGGCCAGATCGAAGGCGCGGACCGCCACCCAGGCGTTGCGCCCCTCGGGGAAGCCGGTGGGGAAGTCATGGCCGCTGCCGGTGTTGGTGAGCGAGACGCTGACCGGCTGTGTGGTCCCCGCGGACGCGCTCACCGGGCCGGAGAGCTGGAGATCGAGCACGTTGCGCAGGCGGTCCCAGGCGAGACGGTAGTGCTGGGAGGCCGGGCCGCGGTTGGTGACGTTCTCCCACACCGCGTTGTGATAGGGGCTGTTCTCGTCCGCCGAGGAATAGCTGAAGGTCGACAGCTCGGGATAGGGCTGCACGTTTCCCGAGCCGTCCACGTCCGCCCCGACGAGGCGCGTCACATAGGCGTTGCCGCCGACGAAGTGGTGCGAGAAGAAGACCGGCCGCACCGGACCGTTGGAGCACACCGAGTCGCTCAGCGGAGCCACCGGGATGCCTCCCGGGGACAGCGTCTGGGCCGTGCCTGGTTGGCCGTAATCCTGCTGCATGTGGCAGGTCTGGCAGTCGCGCTTGTAGTTCGGATCGAAGTTGGAGTTGCCCGGCCGGTCGGCGTAGCGGCTGGTGCGCCACTCCGTATAGGTCCGTTCGATCGGGAAGCCGCCCACCCACCGCCCCTGCGTGTTCTTGATGGTCAGCGGATTGGTCACGTCGTGGCAGGCGCTGCAGTATTCGGAGCGCTCGAACATCACCTGCCGGTAGCCGTCGTGCTTGCCCGAGAACTGCCCCTGCTGGTAGTTGATGTTGGTGTTGAACACATCGCTGACGTAGGGATCGAGCGTGGCCGAGTAGTTGTCCCAGCTGAGCGGGCCGAAACGCTCGGGGGTGCCGATGGCGTGCGGGGACACCCGGAACGAGCCGGCGCCCACCCCATATCCCAGGTTCGGGCTGGTGGCGCTGGCCACGTTCATGATGTCCGGCGGGGACACCAGGCCGTCGCGTCCTCCCGTGCCCAGGGCGGGAGTGTATTCGGTCCCGGTCCGCTGGTAGTTGTGGTACGGCGTATACCGGGTCTGGGTGTAGGTGTGGCAGCTCTCGCAGAAGACCCCGCGCTGGCCGGGGGGCGTGTTGCGGTGCTGCGCGGAGAGGGTGGTGAAAGCGAGAGTGGTGCCGTTCGCCGACGTGGGATCGAAATTCGGATCGACCGCGCCGTTCTCGAGCCCGGACGGCGGATCGTTGGTCACGTTCGCCAGCGGAACGTTGTCGATGTAGTTGGCCGGCATGTGGCAGCGGGCGCAGAAGTCGTCGAGGAGCGAGCCCGAGCCGGACGTGGTGTGGGTGGTCGTGCCGATGTTGAAGGTCGAGGTGCAGTCGGTATTGGCGAAGGGGTTGATCTGGGACTTCGCCGTGCCGTCCGGCGGGTTGGGGATGTCGCAGTTGCCGTCCGTGGCGGTGAGCCGGGAGATGAGGAGGAAGGCCCCTCGCCACCCTGGATCGCGCCAGGCGTTGGACATCATCGAGCCGTTCCACT
>DASPXX010000148.1:0-31500 GCA_035637095.1 Thermoanaerobaculia bacterium | reverse complement strand
TTTTTCGCCGGTATCCGGCAGGATGAGCCGGCCGCGGCGTTCGCGGAGAAGGGCTTCGAAGGCCACCAGGAGCCGCTCCTGCTCGTTCTCCCAGAAAAGGTTGGAGCCCGCTTCATCCTCCACCGGTGCCGCGGTAAATCCGAGGATCGACAGGTGACCGGCAGGGACCGTGGCAGCCGTGTCCCGGGACGGATCGAGCGGCTCACTCGGGCCGAGGATGCGCCGGACGATCTCCACCAGCCCTTCATGGATCGGCAGTGGGTGGCGGGGCAGGCTGAGGAGCTCCCAGGGGAGGGCCAAAGCGGCCGGCTCGGCGGTGCGGACTTCGAGGGTGACGAGGCGGCCGGCATAGGCGGCGAGGTCCAGCACCTCCGCCAGGGCGTCGCCGGGCCCGCCCGGGAGCGCCGCGGCACCCAGCTCCTGGCCCAGGAAGCAAATCCCCTCCTCGGTCACCCGGTTGCGGGAGGCAGCCCCGCGGCGGAAGGCGGCGAGGACTTGCCGGGCGGTCGGGCTGAGATCGAGCTGGACCGGCACCGGCCCGAAAACGGGCTCCCCTGCCCAGGCCGGGGCCACGTCGCGGAGGTACAGGCGGGCCGCGAGCCCTTCCCCCTCGGGAGCGAGCGCCAGCACCACCCGAGGCCGCAGGGCGGCGAGGCCCGCGGCGATCTCGCGGAGAAGCGCGTCCTTATCTATATAAGGACGTGTCCAGAGCCCGGAGCTGTATTCGGTGACCTCGGTCTCCAGGAAGTCGTTGAGCCCGGGCTCGCGGTCGGCCGCCTCGGCGCGGGAGAGGAAGACCAGACAGCGCAGGCCGTGCTCGCGGGCGAGAGCGAATTCCTCTTCGGTGATGGCCCGATGGTCCCGCGTTCCTGACGGAGGGACCGTTCCCCTGCGGCGGTCGAAGAGCCCGACGTAGGTGTCGCAAGCCGCGATCTCCCGCTCCAGGGCTTCGCGCACGGACCCGGGCTGCGCCACCTGGTGCTCGGTCAGCACCGGCTCCAAGCCGACGAGCCGCGCCGCCTCCGCCGCAATCGCGCGGAGATCGAGCATCCCTCCAAAGACCGACGAGATGAACACCCGGCCGATTTGCATGCAGTCGCCTCCTCGCCCACGTTTCAGCGATCTCTCGATTCTAGCAAGGCGATCGCCCGGCGCCCCGCTTTACGGTAAGATGCCTCCATGCGACCCGTATTCGCGGATCCCAAGACCGACTTCGTCTTCAAACGCATCTTCGGCACCGAAGTCCACAAGCCGCTCTTGATCGAGCTGCTCAACGCCCTGCTGGAGCTGGCAGGCGACCACCGCATCGTCGACCTCAAGTATCTCTCCTCCGAGCAGCACGTGCCGGTCGAGGAGCTGAAGCTGTCGGTGGTGGACGTCAAGTGCTTCGACGAGCGCGGGAGGCACTACGTGGTCGAGATGCAGGTGCTCAACGTCGAGGGGTTCGAAAAGCGGGTGGTCTACAACGCGTCCAAGGCGTACGTCATGCAATTGCGCTCCGGGGAAGACTATCCCGGCCTCGACGACGTAGTCGGGGTGACGATCTGCGATTTCCTGCTCTGGCCCTCTCCGTCGATACCGGGTGGAACGCCGGTACCGATGCTCTCCCGTTGGCGGATGCAGGAGCAGCATGGCGGCTCTCTGGGTCTTTCGCAGGTGCAGTACGTGTTCCTGGAGCTGCCGAAATACGCCTCCGGCGACGATCCGCAAGGGACGATCGACCGTTGGGCCTACTTTTTCCGGGAGGCGAAGAACCTGGAGATGGTACCGCCGGCTCTGTCGGTGCCGCCGTTCCGGCAGGCCCTGGAGGTGGCCCGAATGGCGGGTTTCAGCGCGGGCGAGCTCGACTTGTACGATCGTGCAAAGATCGCCGAGCAGGACGCCCGCGGCGCCCTCAGCCTGGCCCAACGGCAGGGACGGGAAGAGGGGCTCGCCAAGGCACTTCTGGCCGTCCTTCGGGCTCGCGGCATTGCGGTGCCGGACGCCGTCCGGGAGCGCATTCTCGCCCAGAGGGATGCGGAGCGGCTGGAGCGCTGGCTGGAGAAGGCCGCCGTGGCCGCCTCGGTCGCCGAGGTCATCGACGAGACGGGCTGAGGCCGCCTTCGGCCTGAGATAGGATATCTCCATGCGGCCCGTATTCGCGGATCCCAAGACCGACTTCGTCTTCAAACGCATCTTCGGCAGTGAAGTCCACAAACCGCTCTTGATCGAGCTGCTCAATGCCCTGCTGGAGCTCGAAGGAGATCACCGGATCATCGACCTCAAGTATCTCTCCTCCGAGCAGCACGTGCCGGTCGAGGAGCTGAAGCTGTCGGTGGTGGATGTCAAGTGCTTCGACGAGCGCGGGCGGCACTACGTGGTCGAGATGCAGGTGCTCAACGTCGAGGGGTTCGAAAAGCGCGTGGTCTACAACACGTCCAAGGCGTACGTCATGCAACTGCGCTCCGGGGAGGGCTACCCCAGCCTCGACGACGTGGTCGGGGTGACAATCTGTGATTTCCTGCTCTGGCCCGGGCCGCCGGTGCCGGGAGGGTCGCCGGTGCCGATGCTCTCCCGCTGGCGGATGCAGGAGCAGCATGACGGCGCCCTGGGTCTTTCGCAGGTGCAGTATGTATTCCTGGAGCTGCCGAAATACGCCTCCGCCGACGATCCGCAAGGGACGATCGATCGTTGGGCCTTTTTCTTCCGGGAGGCGGAGAACCTGGAGATGGTACCGCCGGCTCTGTCGGAGCCACCGTTTCGGGAGGCTCTGGAGGTGGCCAGGGTGGCGGGTTTCAGCGCGGGCGAGCTCGACCTGTACGACCGCGCAAAGATCGCCGAGCAGGACGCCCGCGGCGCCCTCAGACTTGCCCGCTCCGAAGAGGCGGCGCGCGCCCTGCTGACCGTGCTTCGGGCTCGTGGCATTGCGGTGCCGGACGCCGTCCGGGAGCGCATCCTCGCCCAGAGGGATGCGGAGCGGCTGGAGCGCTGGCTGGAGAAGGCTGCCGTGGCCGCCTCGGTCGCCGAGGTCATCGACGAGACGGGCTGAGTCTCAGCTTCCTTTTCAGCTTTTGCCAAAGCGTCGGCCGGTGCCCGGGCGGTGGTTCCGGCTGTTCGCACGGGTGCTGTCGCCGGAACGGTAGAGCGCTACCTCTTTGAAAGCCAGATCGCTTCGGGGAAGTTCTCGCGGATGGAGCCATCCCTGGTCAGGAGGGGAAGTCCCCGAAGCATCGCTTGGCTCACGATGAGACGGTCGAATGGGTCGCGGGTCCAGGACTGCGTCAAGGCGACCTGAACAACCTGCGGGAAGGGTAGATCACAGATCTTCAAACCGATGTCCCGCTGCAGCGCATCGACGACCACCTGTCCTGGCGCAGCGGTCCGGCGGATCTCATAGAGGTACTCGAGCTCCAGAAGCACCGCAGGAGAGATCAGCAGGTCGTGCTCTTCCAGGAGGGACTGGGCACCGGGAGGAATGAGATCCACCTTTCCGGCATACATCCAGGCGGCGACGTGCGTATCCAGGTAGATCAGGGGCGCCATTCCTCGGACCAGTCGAGGTGGACCAACTCCTCCGGGTCAACCAGGAGATAGTCCCTGGGCTGGAGGTTGGCGAGCTTGCTCCGAGGCTCCTCCAGGATGATCTTGAGGACCTTCCCACGCCGCTCGATCTCCACAGGAACCCCCGTCTCCACCACTTGGTCGAGGATGCGGTAGATGTTCTCGCGCAAGGCCGAGGCTTTGAGAGGTGCCGCCATGAGGACAGCGTAACCCGCGATGCGTACGTCTGTCAATTCCAAAGTCGTACGGGTCTGTGTGCGGTAGAATCTCAGCGATCCCCGGAACACCCGAAACGCCATGGATACCACCGCCCGCCCCTCGGTCTTCATCAGCTACAGCCACCCCGCGAGCACCCCGGCTGGCTGATGATCCTCGACAACGTCGACACCCCGACGCGGAGGCCGCCGTCCTGGAAGTCCTCCCTTCCTTATATATAGGTCACGTCCTCAGAGCCCCCGACACGTCGCCGGCATCCGCCCGCAAACGAGCGATGTCGCCCAGCGTCACCGCCTCTCCCTGCCGGTCGCCCACCAGGGATTGAAATCCCTGGCTACCTCGGAACAACCGACCCCTGAAGGGGGCGGAGCGGGGGCGTCGTCCCCTCGGGGACGACCTGTTTTCATGGTAGCCAGGGGTTTTGAACCCCTGGCGAGCGTCCAGGTACAGGCCTCTTCCTGCCCAGGGGAAGCGTTCCCCTCATCAAGCCGCCATCCGGACCGAGGGGTGGAAGGCCCGCTGTGATAGCCTCCGCGGGAAACATGAAGGCGCAGCCTCTGTCCTGGGTTGGGGAGCCGTCCCGTGTCCCCCCCGACCGGCCCCCGGGCGCGGTCGACATCATCGTGCCCGTGGCCGGCGCGCCGGAGGCGTTCGGTCGCTGCGTCGAGAGTCTCCTCGCCTGGACCAACCTGGAGCGCCACCGTCTGGTCGTCGTGCTCGACGGGCCGCAGCCGGCGGCGGTCGAGTCCCTCGTCTCCCGGCTGGAACGGGAGCGGCCCGAGGGGCTCCTCGTCCTCCGCAACAGCGAGCGGCTCGGGTTCGTGGCCAGCGCCAACCGCGGGATGTCGGCCTCGGACCGCGACGTGATCCTGCTCAACAGCGACACGCAGGTGACCGAGGGGTGGGTGCGCAAGCTCCAGGAGGCGGCGTATTCGGCGTCCGAGATCGCCACGGCCACGCCGTTCTCGAACAGCGCGACGATCTGCTCGCTCCCCCGCTTCCTGGAGCACAACGCCCTGCCCGCCGGCCAAACGGTGGATTCCTTTGCCCGCCTCGTCGAGGCGCGCTCCCGCCGCGCCTACCCGCGGCTCCCGACGGGCGTCGGCGTCTGCCTCTATATCAAGAGGAAGGCGCTCGACCAGGTCGGGCTGTTCGACACCAGGAGCTTCGGCCAGGGGTATGGCGAGGAGAGCGAATTCTGTATGCGCGCCCTGAAGGCCGGCTATGCCCACGTGCTCGACGACGCGACGTTCATCTTCCACGAGGGGCAGCGCAGCTTCGGGATGAGCCGGGGCAAGCGGGTGGAAGTAGCCCACCGGGCGTTGCGGCGCCTCCATCCCGAGTATCTGGAGACGGTGGCCGCCTTCCTCCGCGAGGACCCGATCCGGCCGCTGCGCCAGCGGGTGCTGGCCGAGATCCGTCCGGTGCGGCGGCCGCAACTGGCGGGCCGGCCCGAGCGGGTCCTCCACCTGGTCCACGGCTGGCCCCCCTGGAGCCCGGCGGGCACCGAGCTCTACGCCGCCTGGCTCGCCCGCCGGCAGGCGCAGGTGCGCGAGGTGGCCGCCTACGCCCGGATCGCCGATCCGACGCGCGCCAAGGGGGAGGTGATGGAGCTCCTGGACGCAGGGGTGCGCGTCCGTCTCGTCGTCAACAACTTCACGCAGCGCGATCCGCTGTCGCGCAACGCGATCTACGACCGCGCCCTGACCGCCGACTTCGCGCGCCTGCTCGATACCTTCAACCCGCGGCTCCTCCATGTCCATCACCTGGCGGGGCACGCCGCGTCCCTGGTCGGCGCGGCGGCGCGGCGCGGGATTCCGATCGTCTTTCAGATCCAGGACTGGTGGCTGGCCTGCGCTCGCGCCAACCTCTTTGATACGCAGCGCCGGCTGTGCAGCGGTCCGGACGCCGGCAAATGCGCGGCCTGCCTGCCGCTGACCGGTCTGCCTCCCGGCCCGCTCCTCAACCGGCTGCTCTATGCGGTGCGCCGGCGGGCGATGCTGCGCGCCTTGCGCCATGCGGACGCGTTCGTCCTCGGCGGACGCTTCATCCATGAGAGCGCCCTGCGGCTCGGCCTCTTGCGGCCGGCCGATCCGGCGTATGTGATCCCCTACGGAGTCGAGGTGGGACCCCCGCCGCCGAGGCGCTCGGAGCGTCCAGCGCGCGAGCCGGGAGCGCCCCTGCGCTTCGGGTTCATCGGCGCTCTCCTCCCCCACAAGGGAGCCCATCTGGCGGCGGCGGCGTTCGCGGGGATCGATCCTTCCCGGGCGCGGCTGATCGTCTGGGGAGACCCGGGGATCTCTCCGGCCTACGCTCGCGAGCTGGAGCGGCTCGGCGGAGCGGGGCTCGAGCTGCGCGGCCGCTTCCCCGAGGAGCGCAAGGCGGAGATCTTCGCGGAGATCGACGCGCTCCTCGTCCCCTCGGTCGGCCTGGAGTCGTTCGGCCTGGTGGCGCGGGAGGCCCAGCACCACGGCCTGCCGGTCCTGGCGAGCGACCGCGGCGCCCTCTCCGAGCTGTTCGCCAGCGATCCTTCGGGAGGAGCGGGAGCTGCCGGAGCGCTCTTCGATCCGGACTTTCCGCATGCGCTGCGCGGCTGGATCGAGCGGCTGATCGCAGATCCCGGCCAGCTCGACCGCTGGGCCGCGGCGGTGCAGCCGGTCAAGACGTTCGACGTCCACGCCGAGGAGATCGAGGAGGTCTATGACCGCGTGCTGGCCCGCCGGTCGGCCGCCGACCGTCTGGAGCGGACCCTGTCGGGCACCCGCAGCGGGGGGAGGAGACGGCGGACGGCGTGAGCGCGGCGCACCGCGTCGGAGTCGCTTGGCGGGTGCTCCGGGCGGAAGGGGCAGGTGCGGTCCGCGACCGGGTGCGGGACCACCTCGCCGAGGCGATGCGCCGGCGGTCGTATGCTCCGATGCCCCCGGGCTGGCAGCCGGAGGCGCCGATCCCGGTCCTCGGGGTGACGGACAGCCCGCCCGTGCCCTGGCTGGGCGGCGTGCCGTCCCAGCTGCGCACCCGCCTGGAGGCGGAGGCGCGCGGCCGGTCGACCGCCCTGCTCTACCCCGAAGGCGGCGCCTGGCGCCTGGAGGTCCGTTCGGGAGCCGAGCGGTGGTTCCTCCTGGAAGAGCCCGCTTTCGAGACGGCGGTCCGCCGGGCCGCGGAGCGGGTGGGGGCGCGGGCGATCCACGCCGAGGGCATCGCCGGCCTGCCGCTCGACTCTCTCCTGACCCTGGCGCGGGAGGGACGGATGCTCCTCCTCTCGCTCCACGATTTCTCTGCCCTCTCTCCCCATCCTCACGAGTGGCCCCCCAAAGAGAGGCGGGCACTGGCCGAGGAGCTCCTCGCCGCGGCTGACGCCGTGATCTTCTCCTCGGACTTCCTGCGGCGGAGCCATGCCGAGCTGCTCCCCGGTCTCGCCACGGAGCGCTGGCACGTTCTGGAGCCGCCGGTCGCCTCGACCGTCGCCCTGCCGCGCCCGTCGCCGGGACCACTTCAGCATGTGGCCTTCGTCGGGAGCGTCCAGGAGCACAAGGGCGCCCTGGTCTTCGCCGAGACCGTCCGCCGGATGGCGGGGGCGGGGATCCGCTGGAGCACCTACGGGGGTGGCGATGCGCCGCGGCTCCGGGAGCTCCGGCGGCTCGGGGTGCGGGTGCGCGGCTACTACCGGAGCGGCGCCCTCCCCGCTCTCCTCCGGCGCGACGCGGTCGACCTGGCGCTCCTCCCCTCCATCGTCCCCGAGTCGCACAGCCTGGTGCTCAGCGAATGCGTGGTCGCCGGAGTCCCGGTGGCGGCCTTCGCTCTCGGCGCTCTCGCCGAGCGCATCCCCCATCTCGCCGCCGGCCGCCTGGTGCCACCGGAGCAGGGAGCCGGGGGGATGGTCGACGCGGTGCGGGAGATGCTGCGGGACGGTCCGCCCGCGGTGCCGGAGGAGTCAGCGCGCCACCTCATCGATCCGCTCTCCGCGGCGGCGGGGTATCTGGCGGTCTATCGGGAGCTGGGACTGCTTTTACTCGAATTGTAAGATCCTCGAATGCAGCGGCTGGGAGAGAGCCCTTCCCTCTGTAACATTCTTCCTATTTGCTTCGCCTGTAGCATTCCGAGTAGACTAATGGGCGCTCTGTCCCTCGGTCTGGGTTTGGATCATGAATGTGAATAGATAGTTGATTTCCCAAGGAGAAGACTCATGAGAAGAATTGCCCTCCCGCTGGCCGCCTTCCTCCTGTGCTGTCTCGTCTCGGCTTCCGCCCATGCACAGGCGACCCGCACCTGGGTCTCGGGCGTCGGCGACGACGCCAATCCCTGCAGCCGCACGGCGCCTTGCAAGACTTTCGCGGGCGCTATTTCCAAGACTGCGACCGGCGGTGAGATCAACGTTCTCGATCCCGGTGGCTTCGGCGGGGTGACGATCACCAAGTCGATCACCATCTCCAGCGAGGGCTTCGAGGCCGGCGTGCTGGTGTCCGGCACGAACGCCATCATCATCAACGCGCTGACGACCAGCACCGTGGTGCTGAGGGGCCTCGACATCGAAGGTCTCGGGACGGGCCTGGACGGGATCAAGGTGCTCGGCGGCCTGGCAGCGCTCCACGTCGAGAAGTGCACGATCAACAACTTCCGCGGCACGAACGGCTCTGGGATCGAGGTCGCGACGACCACGGCGGGCACCACCCAGGTTTTCATTACGGATACGATCGTCCGCAATAGCGGCCAGGGTGCTGTAGGTGGTGGCATCCTCATCAATCCCACGGGCGCAGGCGTCATCGTGAAGGCTTCGCTCGACAACGTCCGGCTGGAGCAGAACACTTTCGGTCTCAAGGTGAATGGCAACTCGACCGCCTCGGTCAGCCGCAGTGTCGCGGCGGGCAACCAGGCTGCCGGCTTCTCGGCGGGTCTCACTCCAGCGGTCCTGAACATCACGGACAGCGTAGCGGCCAACAACGGGACGGGAGTCGTGTGCGCTGCCAGCACGTCGGTCCGCATGGACGGCCTGAGCATCACCGGCAATGGAACCGCTGTAACCCCAGGCGCCTGCTCGTCGTTCCTGAACAACCACGTCGACGGTACCGTCTCGGTTCTCGCAATCAGCCCCGCCAATCAGTAGGGGCATCTCCCGCCTTCCCCTTTCCGGCATGCGAGTGCGTGCCGGAAGGGTGCTTCCGCCCTAGCCAGCAAATCCGCCGTAGAATTCCCCTCGGGGCGAACGGCCCCTTTCACCGCAGCGCAGCCTCCCGATGTGAACCAATCTTTGTTTCTACAAGGAGAAAAGCTCATGAGAAGAATTGCGCTCCCACTGGCGGCTTTCGTCCTGTGCGGTTCCCTCTCGTCCTCCGCCTACGCGCAGGCGACGCGCACCTGGGTCTCGGGAGTCGGCAACGACGCGGACCCGTGCAGCCGAACGGCTCCCTGCAAGACGTTCGCGGGCGCCATCTCGAAGACCGCGACCGGCGGCGAGATCAACGTCCTCGATCCGGGCGGCTTCGGCGGAGTGACGATCACCAAGTCGCTCACCATCTCCAGCGAAGGCTTCGAAGCCGGCGTGCTGGTGTCCGGCACGAACGCCATCATCATCAACGCGACGACGACCAGCACCGTGGTGCTGCGCGGCCTCGACATCGAAGGTCTCGGGACGGGCCTCGACGGGATCAAGGTGCTCGGCGGCCTCGCAGCTCTCCATGTCGAGAAGTGCACCATCGAAGGCTTCCGCGGGACCAACGGCTCGGGGATCGAGATCGCCACGACCACGGCGGGCACTACCCAGGTGTTCATCAAAGACACGATCGTGCGCCACAATGGCGCGGGCACGGGCGGTGGCATTCTCATCAATCCGACGGGCGCAGGCGTCATCGTGAAGGCTTCGCTCGACAACGTCCGGCTGGAGCAGAACTCTTTCGGTCTCAAGGTGAACGGTGCCACGACCGCCTCGGTCAGCAATAGCGTCGCCGCGGGCAACGGGGCTGCCGGATTCTCGGCTGGGTCCAGCCCTGCGGTCCTGAACATCGAGGACAGCGTGGCGGCCAACAATGGGACAGGAGTGGTTTGTGCTGCCGGCACCTCGGTCCGCCTGGGTACCATGAGCATCACCGGCAACCCGACCCCGGTAACCCCAGGTGCCTGCTCGTCGTTCGGAAACAACCACATCGACCAGAGCGTCGCCTTGCTCCCAATCAGCCCCGCGAATCAGTAGTAGGGATTTTTCTCGCCCTCCCTCCCGGCGCTGCAGAGTGCCGGGAGGGACTCAGCCCTTGCGCAGCGACTGCCAGCGATCAAGGGCGGTAGGCTGCCGCCGGCCCCACGAAAACACGCCGAGCAACCGCGTCAGCCCGAATCCCAGGCGCCAGCTGCGGGATGCGAACACGGTGGCAAGCAGCGCGTCTCGCTCGGCCACGGCCTGCTGCTGCCGGCTCCGCTCGGCTGTCAGATCGCTGTCACGGGCGGTGAACAGCGCTTCGAGGTGCTCGATGCGCTCGGCGAATCGGGCCTCCCGCTCCGCCGCCGCCGCCGTCGCGGCGCGGATCTCCTGCAGAGCCGCCGTGAGGGTCTGCTGGCGCTCCACGACGCTGTGGGCCAGAGCCGCCTGGACATTCACGACAGCCTGGCGCTGCGCGGCGGCCTCACGGGCCTGGCGCGCGTGCTCCTGGAGGACCTCCCGGGCTCCCGCCGAGAGCGCCGGCACCGGCTCGCGCAGCGCCGCGCCGCTCTCGAGAGCCTGGAGCAACTCGTGCTGCCAGGCGTTGAGATAGCCGAGATCCTCGTCGGGAGCAACCGCCTGATGCTCCAGGGAACTGTCGAGCAGCGCCCGGGCATCGGCTGGCGAGAGCTCGCGCAGCCCCTCCAATCCCCGCACCCCGCCAGCCGCGAGAGCCCGGACCACTCGCCACGCCACGCCCGCGGGATCGTCGAGCAGCTCGCGATATCCGACGAGCGCGCGGGGGAACCCCTGGCTGGCGGCGAGGGCCGCGCGGTTGTAGTGCTCCCAGAGCGCGATCCCGACGAGAATCGGAAGGCCGTTGCGCCGCGCGAGGGAGCGGGCGACCGAGAGCGGATCTCGGTGGATCAGGATGCAGAGAGGACGCTCGAGCAGCTCACGCCAGAAGGGCAGGAGAAGGCACAACCGAGGATCCTTGATCACCCACGGGCCGTAGGAGTCGAGCTGGCCGACGAGCGCCCGCGCGCGGGGCAGCAAGCTGGCGCGCGCCGCATCGCCGAGCCGCCGAGGGTCGATCGTGAGCACCTCCGTCCAACTGCCTCCGAGCGCCGCGAGCATCTCCTCGTCGATGGCGTAGAGCTCGCGATGCTCCCAGTAGCCTCTGGCGTTGTCCTCGTCGGCCGCCGCCAGGCTTTCGTCGGGTCCGGCGTAAAAGCCCAGCCGGTCGAGCAGGCTCGTCAGAGCGGACGTTCCGGAACGGTGCATGCCCAGCACGACGGCCTGAAGAGGTCTCCCTTCTCCTCGGCCGAGCGGCCCTAAACGCTCCTTCCTGAGTGATGGCATCCTAGGACGCTCCAGCGGTGAGGCGAGGCGCGAGTTCTTCCAGGTCGCGGTTGCGCGGCCGGATCAGCCGCGCGGGAACCCCCCCGTAGATTCCCCACGGAGCGAGCGGCTCCTTGACCAGCGAGAGGGCACCGACGACGGCCCCTTCGCCGAGGTTCACCCCAGGGAGGACGATGCTGTGAGCCCCCACCATGCTATACCGCCCGAGATGGATGCAGCCTCCCTGCACGTGGCGCAGCTCCTCCGGAATCATCGAGCCGGGCAGCCATTGACCCGAGAAGTCGTCGTTCCCTGACAGCAGCGTCGCGCGGGGCGAGACGTTGACGAAGTCTTCGATGACGATCCCGAACTGACCGCTCAGAAAGGCGAACGCGGAGATGTGGACGTAGGAGCCGATCACCACCGGCTCGCGTGCGGTGAGGATGACGAAGTCGTCGATCCGTACGTGGTCTCCGAGGCGGATCGAGCCGGCGCCGTAAATCGAGCAGCGGTCGCTGATCGCCACCCCGGTGCCCACGGCGGCGAGACCGAGCTGGGCGATCTGATCGGAAGAAAGGGTGCCCATACTCACGCCTCCGCCAACGCAGCCAGGGCGGCGCGCAGCTCGTCGTCCGGGACCTGGGACACACCCGGATGGCATGGAAAGCACACCACATGGGCGTAGAGCGCGTCGGCTCGCGGCCGGGATGCCACCGGCTGGTAGTACTTGTGAACGACCAGCGGACCACCGGACAGCCGCTCCGGTCCTACCGGATGCGGGAAGAGGATCGGCACCAGGTTCGGAAGCGACCCGTCGGTGCCGTCGTCGACGAGAACGTCGAAGCCGAGATCGCGCGCCATGCCGGCCAAGCGCCGGAACTGCTGCAGGTGGGCCGCGCGGATCGCCTCGAGATGGCGCAGCCGGTCCAGGATGAAGGCCGCCGCCACATCCGACATCTTGCCGTTGCTCGACTGCGCGCCGGTGTCGATTCCCTTGTAGAGCCCGAAATTGATCAGCGAGCGGAACGTGTCTGCGAGCTCGGCAGGCACCACGGCGCACCCTCCCTCGCCGAAGCCGCAAGGCTTGGTGTGATGGAAGCTGAAGAGCTCGCCCGCACCGAGGCTGCCGAATGGCCTGCCAAGATGAGTGGAGCCGAAGCAGGTAGCCGAGTCGAAGAGGAGGACCTTGCCAACGCGCGCCGCATGCTCCTCATACCAGTCGACGTGGGATGCCGTTCCGAACAGGTTGGTCACCATGATCCCGTCGTACGATTCGGCAGGCAGGGCGGCGAGCGCACTGGGGTCCAGGAACCCATGCGCGTCGCAGTCGAGGACCTGCGCGGCGGCGAGCGGACCCTGCAGCTGTGCGTGAAAGGTGAAGGCTGAGACGACCCAGCGCAGCGGGCGCCCCGCGAGGTGCTCATAGAGCTGAACGAGGCCATGGAGCGCCACGGTACCGCTGGCGCAGGCGATCACCCGGCGATCACCCGGCACAGCCGACAGCTCCGCCACGGTCTCTTCGAGCTGCAGCGACAGCGGGCCGAAGTTCGACCACACGCCGCTCGCTTCACTGCGCGCCAGCAGCTCCCGGATCTGCTCGTAATCCGGCCGCTTGGTCTCGACGAAGGCGATCATGCGCAGTGCCGCGCGGCCTCCTCGGCCTTGACTCGCGGGTGGAGCTCGGCGAGCAGGCGCTGGGCGAGCGCGTTGATCACCCGCAGATCGGTGCGGGCGAGCATCGCCTCGACGTTGTCCAGGCTGGCGTAAAGCTCGTCCTTGTAGAACTGATGATTGCGCAAGAGATGGATGATGCGGACATCGCCGAGCTCGCCGGCGTGGAGCGCCTCGAGCAGGGGATCGTTGGCGAAGTTCCAGCGAAACGGCAAGGCGCGGAAGGGCAGGCCGAACCGGGTCACCGCCAGAGAGACCGCGATCTGGACGCGGAAGATCGTCCGCTGCACGGCGTCGACGTCCGCCATCAGCTCGTAGATGGTACTGCCGATTCTCCGCATCAACCCGGCCGGAGCAGCAAGAACGCCGAGGTTGAAATACGGCGGACAACGGCGCAGCGACTCGTCCTGGAACATGTAGCCCCAGCCGGTGTGCTCGCAAGGGGTCTCGACCTTGCCCAGACCACAGGCACGATAGACCTCCTCCCACTGCTCGCGCCGGGAGAACGGCGGCATGTGCGCCACGACGCCGCACAGCGCCCCCGTCCGATGGGCCTCTTCGACCAGCTCATCGAGCGGCCCGGCGATCAGGGTGTCGGCGTCCAGCGCCAGCACCACGTCGCTCCTGAGCTCGTAACGGAAGCGCTCGCAGGCCGTGGCATACCAGCTCTCCTGCGCGAAGAGGGCCTCGTCGACCCAGCGGACCTCGACGCCGTTGTCGGCCATCCAGGGGTGGTTGCGGACGAGGTCGGGATCGCGCTTTTCGGCTCCCACGGTGAGGACGATCGGCGCGTCGCGATAGCGGCCTCCCCGGACGCGGAGCGAGCGCGTGAGGTAGTGCGCCATATGGAGAAACGTCCGGGTAGGGCTCACCGGGATGTGGACCTCGAGCGTGGGGTGCCGGCGCAGGAACTGCATATCGTGGGCGGATCTTATCCGAGGCTCACTTCAGAACGCCCGAGTGGAAGCCGTTGAGCGTCACGCCGAGGGAGCGGTCCGGGACCGCGCTATCTCCCTGGCGCAGCACTCCCTGATAGTACGGAGGATAGGTCCAGAGGGTCACGGCATTCCCCGGCAGGGCGTCGGCGGATTCGACGCGGATGCGGATCTCGCGGCCCTGGCAGTCGCGCAGCGGCTCGTCGAGCGGGATCTCGACCCAGCCGCTGTCCTTGAGATCGGAGGCGAGCACGGTGCGCGCCCCCAGCCGGCGCCCCCCGGTCTCGACGGTCAGGAGCACGTGCGAGGTGTTCGGCCGGGCGTAGGTTGCGAACACGACCGCCGCGTCCCGGAGCTCGCCAACCGGACAGACGAGCGTCTGCTCCACCGCGCGGCCAGGCAGGATCTCGCCCAGGGGGACCCCTTCCTGCCAGCGCACCAGGAGGAGGAGATCCTGCGGATCGGCGAACGAGGCGAGCCGCTCGTCGCGCAGGTAGGGCGCCACCTGCCGCAGGTGGGGGATATCGAAGAAGAGACCGGAGAGGTCCTGGTCTCTCTGGCGGTCGAAGGTCTGGAGGAGGAACTTGTCCTGTAAACGGCCCAGTCGCCACTCCAGGGCCTGCGCGAGGCCCTGGAGGTCCGCCGCGGCCAGGCCCGCGACCAGCAGGGTGAGCGCCGCCGTGAACCTCCCGACTGCGCCGCGCCGCAAGCCGGCGCAGGTCAACAGGTAGGCTCCGGCGATGGCGAGCGAGGAATAAGGAACGTAGCGCGATTGCAAGGGCGAGATCATGGCGACCCGCCCGACGGACACCATGGCGCACGACAGAATCCCGAAGAGGACCAAAGCAGCCGGCAAGGCCTCTTCCTGGATCTGGGCCCGCCCTCTCCGCCACCAACCGAAACCTGTCGCGGCGGCCGCGGCGACCAGCAGCCCTCCCAGCACGAATCCCCAGGGGATGCTCCCACCGGACAGAGGGGCACCCAGCAAGACCAGACCATAGCGCCCGGCCCTGACGAGGCCGGCGGGCGAAAAGTCCAGGGGCCGGCGGAGCGGGACCTGGAAATGGTAGCCGATCAGGTTGAGCGCCACGGCCGTGGCTCCGCTCAGCAACCAGGCCGCGCACACGGCGGGACGCCGGCCGCGGGCGAGGAGCAGGAAGAGGCCGACCGGCCAGACCAGGAACCCATTGACGATCGAGAACGAAGCGAGACAGCCGAAGAAAATGGCGGCCGCAAAGCCGCCGAAGCCGGGACGATCGAGGCAGACCAGGGCCCAGACGATCCCCAGGATCGTGAAGAAGTGGCAGCTCAGCAGACCGTACAGCAGGACCTCGTATTGGGCGAGGCTGCAGGCCAGCCACGCCACCGGCGCGAAGACCAGGAGATCGCGGCCGCCGGACCGCTGGTAGAGCCGCCAGAGGCCCAGCACGATGAAGAGGCAGAGGACCGCGCTGACGTACATCTCCGCGACGCGGCTCCAGTGCAGGAAGAGCGCGTTCGGGATCATCACGAGCTTGGTCGCGATCACCCGGTGCTCGTTGTGCTGCCACCAGAGCCAGGGCAGCCAGTCGCCTCCGTCGCGGACCGCCCGCACGAAGTCCGCGTAGAAGAACTCGTCCAGGCGCACCGCGTTGACCCCGAGGCGGGCGACGAGGAGGAAGGGCAGGAGGAGAGGAGCGAGCGTGAGCGCCAGACCCAGGCGCTTGCGACCGGTGGGTTCCATCGCTCTCAGGTCTTGCGCGCCACGGCGATGATGCCCAGGCCGCGTCCGGGCACCAGCGCATCGAGGCGCCGGACGGCCGGCACCACCATGTTGAAGATCTTCAGCTGGAAACGGCTGAAGTGCCGTCGCTTCAGGAGCTTGCCGTTCAGCCACCAGCCGGGGATGGCGAAGTGGTTGAAGTCGCGGAAGGACTCGACCGCGAAGCCGGTGGCGGAGAGCTCCTCGGTCAGCATCTCCCGGCTGTAGCGGCAGCGGTGGCCCAGGACCTCGTCGAGCGACGAGTAGAGACTCTGCCCCTGCGGCACATAGAGCACCAGCCGCCCGCCGGGCTCGAGCGCGCTCGCGATGTTGCGCAGCGAGAGCAGCGGGTCGCGCACGTGCTCCAGCACGTTCAGGCAGACCACGGTGTCGAACTGCCCCTGCCAGGGGGTGAAGCAGGCCGGATCCTCCAGATCGATGCGGTCGACCTGGAGATAGGGCTTGCCCAGCGAGAAGTTGCGGAGGTAGTGGAGGTAGTGCGGGTTGATGTCGCTCGCCACGAAGAGGTCGCGCGGCAGGAGCCAGCTCGTGATGTTGCCGATGCCGGCGCCGATCTCCAAGACGCGGGCGCCGACGTGCGGCGCGATCGAATCGGCCATCCAGCGGTTGAAGCGCTGCGCCCGCTCGAGGCTGTGCAGGATGTGCGAGCCGTACTCGTCCTCGGCATAGAGGTCGTCCATGAGCCAGTACTTGGTCATCGCCCGCAGCGCCTTGAAGCCGTCCTTCCAGCCGATCTTCTTGCCCTCGCGGTAGGTGCGGCCGAGATAGCTGATCGGCACCTCGAAGACGCGGCACTCGCGCTTGGCGATCTTTGCCGTGATCTCGGGCTCGATGGCGAAGTCGTTGGAGCGGATGGGGATCGACTTGAGGAGCGGAGCCCGGAACATCTTGTAGCAGGTCTCCATGTCCGTCAGGTCGAGGTCGGTAAACCAGTTGCTGAGCCCGGTCAGGAACCGGTTGCCCACGGAGTGGCGGTGGTAGAGGACGCGGCGGCGGTCGCTGGGCAGGAACCGCGAGCCGTAGACCACGTCGGCGCCGTCCTCCAGAAAAGGCCGGACCAGGCGGGCGTAATCTCTCGGGTCGTATTCGAGATCGGCATCCTGGAAGACGACGAGATCGCCGGTCGTATGGGCGATACCGGTGCGCAGCGCCGCTCCCTTGCCGCCGTTCTGCGCGTGCTCGATGTAGCGGATGGACTCCGGATGATCCGCGGCGATCTCCCGCAGGATGTCGCGGGTGCCATCCTTCGACCCGTCGTCGACGATGACGACCTCGAGCTCGCGGACGCCGGGGATCTCCACCGCCAGCACGCGCTGGACGAGCTCCCGGACGAGAAATCGCTCGTTGTAGACGGGGATGACGACGCTCAGCTTGAGCTCGTTCGTGACCTCGGTGCTCAACGGATTTCGGGCTCCTCTGGCAGCATCACGCCGGGGCCTCCGGGCCTGGGGCGGTCGGGAAGGCGAAAACCGCGGAAGGATACCATGGGCCGTCCGGCTGCGCACCGGGCGGGTCCCCCGGGCTCTCCGAACTGTGGAATCCCGTAGAACGAGCGGACCTTCTCGATCCCGCCCCGCCCTCCCCGCACCGCGATGCGCGCCGGACGCCAGTCCCGGCGCCACCACAGGTCCCAGGTGGGCGTGCTGCGGAAGGTGACCCCCCAGACCTTCCTCTCCTCTCCCCGCTCGTGGAGGAGCACCCGGGCCTGGAAGACCGCCGGCCAGACGCTCCAGTAATCCCCCAGAACGTGGGTGCAGCCGTCCGCCACGATCGCGCGCGCCTCCTCCGCGCCAGCCCCCCGGGCGAGCGCCGCACGCGCGGTGGCGGGAGACGGCCAACCGAAGAGCCAGAAGGTCAACGGCAGCAGGACCGCGAGGGCGAGGGCGTTGGCCACCCTCCCCCACCGCTCGGGCCGGCCCTCCAGCAGGAGGCCGCAGAGCAATGCCGGACCGGCGGTGGCGATCGCCAGGAGCGTCGCGGCCAGGAAGCGGATCCGGAAGCCGTTCATGTAGACCCACCCGCTCGTCCCCAGGATCAGCAGCTCCGCCACCGCGGCCCCGAGGAGGCAGAGGCTGGCGGCGAGGGCCGTTCGGACCCTGCCGTCGGGCCGCAGCGACAGCATTACGGCGGTCGCGAGGAGGACGGCGAGGACGCCGAGAAGGGCCGGCCCGAGATACGCGGCCGCCCGCTCGGCCATGGCGAGCCAGGCTCGCGGCCACGCGGCGACCGGCGCCATGCCGAGATTGGTCGACCGGTGGTAGTACGAGAGGCGAGAGGCCAGGAGGCTGCCGCCGAAGGCGACGCCGGAGATCGCGAACGGGAGCATGCCGCTCCTGGGCGCAAGTCCCAGGACCCGTCGCAACCAGAGCAGCGGGATCAGCCAGAAGAGCGTCACCGGCGCCACCCAGAAGGCGAGGGCGAGCAGCGCTCCCCCCAGGGCTTTGACCGCCGCCTGCCCCTCTCGCTCCAGCAGGGCCAGCCCCGCCAGGGCGAGGACCATGGACTGATAGTAGGGCTGCATCTGCTGGAAGCTGACCTGTCCGGCGCCCTTGCCGGCCAGAAAGAGAGCGAAGGTGAGCGCTCCCACCGCCGGCCACCACGGGCGCGGGACGACCGTCCGGGCCAGGAGGAAGAAGGACAGGATCAGGACGAACAGCCGCAGGCCCACCTGCACCAGCAGGTTGGCGAAAGGATCCCGCAACGGCAGAGCGAGGAGGGGCAGGAGCATGCCGAAGCGGTTCTGCTCCCAGAAGAACGGAGTCCACCGGTCCAGGCTCATCAGGACCGGAATCAGCGAGTCGCTGTTGTGCAGCCGGTGGATCGGCGAGAGATCGATCCACACGGCCAGGACGGCGGCCAGCGCCAGCACGGCGGCCCAAGTCGGAAAGGGTCGAGGTGTCGAGGAATGGAGGGACACGGCTCTGTTCGGGGAGGTTATCAGATCCTGGGCAGGTCGTGTATGCTGTCTCAGCACGTAGTAACATTCGCCTGCTTGATGAGCACTCCCCACGTCGCTTGTACGATCGTCTCGAACAACTACCTGGCGTACGCCCGGGTGCTCACCCGCTCGTTTCTCGACCATCATCCGGACGGCAAGGTCTACGTCCTGATCGTCGACAAGCCGGATCCGTCCTGCCGGTACGCGGAAGAGCCGTTCACGGCCGTGACCGTGGAGAGCCTGGAGATCCCGGGCTTCGCCCACTACTCGTTCCGGTACTCGATCCTCGAGCTCAACACGGCGGTCAAGCCCTGGTTCCTGCTTCACCTCCACCGTACAGGCGGCTACGACCGGGTGTGCTACTTCGATCCGGACATCCTCATCACCGGCGATCTGTCGGAGATCTACGAGCGGCTCGGCTCCGCCGACGCCTTGCTGACTCCGCACGTCACCGCGCCGGTCGAGGACGATCGCGTGCCGTCCGAGCGGGATTTCCTGCTGTCGGGGATCTACAACCTGGGCTTCCTGGGGATCGCCTTCAACCAGCGCACCCTCCCCTTCCTCGACTGGTGGCACCGGCGTCTCTACAAGGAGTGCCTGCACGAGGTCGAGCGCGGCCTGTTCGTCGACCAGCGCTGGATGGACTTCGCGCCCGCCTTCCTGCCAGGGGCGGTGATCCATCGGGATCCGGGGTGCAACGTGGCCTACTGGAACCTGATGCACCGCTCCCTCGCCCGGCGCGACGGCTCCTGGTGGGTGGACGGCGTTCCGTTGCGCTTCTTCCATTTCAGCGGCTACCGGCTCGACCAGCCCGAGACCATCTCGAAATATCAGAACCGCTTCCGTCTCTCCGAGCGGCCGGATCTCCAGGAGCTGTTCCGCGAGTACGGCGAGCGCGTCACCGCCGCGGGTCACGCCGAGCTGTCGCGCCTCCCGTACTGTTTCGATTGCTTCGACGACGGCACTCCGGTGCCGCCCCTGGCGCGCGTGGCCCTGCGGCGGGTCGATCCCGACGCGAAGCGCTGGCCGGACCCCTTCGCCACCTCGGGTCCGGACACGTTCCTGGCCTGGCTGGCCGCGCCGGACAACGCTGGAGAAGAGGTCTTCCTCCCGCGTTTCGCCCTCCTCCTCTGGGACCAGCGGCCGGACCTCCAGGAAGCCTTTCCGCGACCCGACGGGGAAGACCGCGCACGCTTCGCGTACTGGTTCTCCCACGGGATCGAAAGCAAGGCCTACGGCGAGATCTTCACGCGCCCGGTCGCGGAGACGCTGCACCGGGCGCGTCTCCTGCCCTCCGAGGAGGTCCAGACCCTGGGACGCAAGCTCTCGAGCGTTTACGGCGAGACTCCGTTCGCTGCCGACCTCCCCGAAGAGGAGATCGCCTGGCTCAGTGCCGATGCCGGCCACGAGCCGCAGCGGCGTCCGCGCGTGTCACGGCTGGCGCTGATGCTCCATCAGCGGCGCTCCGATCTGCGCGGCTCCTACCCGGAACCCCTCGGCGCGAGCCGCGAAGCGTTCGCGCTCTGGTTCGCCACCTACGGCCGCATGGAGTACCAGCTCCCCGGCCGCGTCATCTTCCCGGTGTTGCGCTCGCTGCCATGGCGCAAGGCCGTCTGGGCTGAGCTCTGGTGGCAGCGGCAGCGCCTGCGGCGCCAGACAGACGCCCGCCAGCCCCTGCCGGCCGCTGCGGCGACCGCCGCACCGCCGGCCGAAACGGTCCGCCGTCCCGCACCGCTGCCCCGTCACGACGACAGCCGGCCGGGGCTCAACGTGATCGGCTGGGCTTCAGCCCCCACCGGAGTGGGCGAGGCCTGCCGCGGTACGCTCCTCGCTCTGGAGGAGGCGCGCATTCCCACCGCCCTCTGGAATCTCGGCTCGAGCGCGGTCGACGATCCGCTGCGCGGCGGCAATCAAGGCCTCCCCTTCGACACCATCCTGTTCCATGTCAATGCGGACATGACCCCGATCGTCTGCCGGCAGCTGCCGCGTTCTCTGCTCACCGGGCGCTACCGGATCGGCTACTGGTTCTGGGAGCTTTCCCACTTCCCCCTCGCGTTCGCCGACTCCTTCCGCCACCTCGACGAGGTCTGGGCGCCGACCCGCTTCTGTCTGGACGCCTTCAAGCCGATCTCGCCGCTGGAGGTGCGCTGGATTCCGCCCTGCGTGGCCGTTCCCACCGCGGCGCCCGCCGACCGGCAGAGCCTGGGTGTGCCGGCGGAGAGCTTCCTGTTCTACTTCGCCTTCGACGCGCTGAGCATCCCGGAGCGCAAGAACCCGGACGGCCTGCTGCGCGCCTTCGCCCGCGCGGTGCGCGACAGTCCCCGGCCCCTCCACCTGTTCCTCAAAGTGAGCCATCTGGAGGCCGACGACGCGCTCGGCCGGCATCTCCTGCGCCGGACCGCCGATCTCCCGGTCACCTTGCTGACGCAGGTGGTGAGCCGCGCCGAGGTGAGCTCCCTGATGGCGGCCTCCGACGCCTACGTCTCACTGCACCGTTCCGAAGGTCTCGGCCTGCCGCTCATCGAGTCGATGTACCTGGGGCGGCCGGTGATCGCCACCGGCTACGGCGGGGTCACCGATTTCTTCGATGAGTCGACCGGCTGGGTGATCCGCCATTCGATCCGGGCGCTGGAGGAGGCGCGCGGCCCCTACCCGGTTGGAGCGGTCTGGGCCGAGCCCGATGCGGAGCATGCGGCCGAGCTCATGCTGCAGGTCGCCACGGCGGCGCCCCAGGCCATCGCGGGCCGGATCGAGGCCGCCCGCCACCGAGTGCACGAGATCTACTCCCCCGAGGCCGCGGGAGCACGCCTGCAGCGGGAGCTGGAGCGGATCCACAAGCTGCGCGACCAGCCGGTCGGGCACGCCGTCATCGCGTAGTCAGAGATCCGGATACACGAAAGCCCCGCTGCGCAGTGGAGACGATTGCGCATGCAGGGGCTTCGTGCAGCCAATGCAGCCCAGGCTCCCCCCTCAGGGGATGCAGGCGCCGCCGGCGTCGACCTTGCAGAAGTAGCCGGTCGTATCGAGCACCAGATGGGAGGTTCCGGTGCCGAGGAAGACATAGGCTGACAGATCGTTCGGGGGCGCAGTCGCCAGACCGACGATCGCGCCGTTGCCGAGCGCGGGCTCAGCGGCGCGGAAGGTCAGGTTCGCGGCCACGGGCCGGGCGACGTTCGACGGATACAGGGTGAGATAGCCGTCCGTCGCCGGTCCGACGATCGTGGCATTGAGGACGACCGCTTTGGCGTTGGTCGGAATGCCGCAAACGCCCTGGACCGTGAAGTTCCGGGTGGTCTGGGCGCTGATCGGGCCGCCGGTCTGGCGCGTGTCCGCGACACGGCACGGGGTGATCGGGAAGAACCGCAAAGGACCATTCTGGGCGAAAGCGGGAGCGGCCGAAAGGGCAAGAGCCGCACACAGAGCGAAACGGAATGTTCTGGACATCGATGAAAACCCTCCTTCGGGATCGACGCTGAAACCGTGGAATCTCCTGTGTCAGTATAACACGAAAGCAAGGGAGTCAACCCGTTTATTCCCCTCCAGCCAGGAGAGGATAACGGCGGACCCTCTTGACGTGAAGCTTGTAGCGGAAGAGCACCCCGAGCACCGCGAAGCCGTAGCGCACGCTCCGCCAGAACCCGATCTGCGACGCCTCCGGGAAGTAGCGCGTCCGGATCGGGATCTCCCGGATCCGCAGCCCGTGGTAGACCCCCTGGGCGATGATCTCGGTGTCGAAGACGAAGTCGTCCGAGTTGCTCTCCAGATCCACCGTCTCGAGATACCGCCGGCTGTAGGCCCGCAACCCCGAGTGGTATTCCGACAGAAAGACGTAGAAGGTGGCGTTGGCCACCACCGTGAGGAACAGGTTGGCCAGGTACTTCCATTTCGGCATCCCGCCCTCGAGCGGCCGCCCTCCCAGCATGCGGCTGCCGAAGACGGCGTCGCATTCCCCGCGCTCCAGCGGCCCCACGAGCTCGGGGACGTAGGCCGGGTCGTACTGGTGGTCGGGATGGACCATGACCACGATGTCGGCCCCGCGGGCGAGCGCCTCGCGATAGCAGGTCTTCTGGTTGCCACCGTAGCCCCGGTTGCGCGGATGGACCAGCACGTGGAGACCGAGGCGCTCTGCCACCTCGACGGTCCGGTCGCGGCTCGCGTCGTCGACCAGGATCACGTCGTCCACCCAGTCCATGGGCAGGTCGTCCCAGGTCCGTTCCAGGGTCTTCTCCGCGTTGTAGGCCGGCATGACGACACAGACCTTGCGGGTCCGCCGCAGAGCGGGCACGGTGTCGGGGGACGCCATGTCCTGGGGGGAGATCTCGGGCATCGCCATCGCGTATAGTTTAACAGCTTCCCGGGAAGGTCCACAGGTCGTGGCGGCGATGAAGCTCATCATCCAGATCCCCTGTTACAACGAGCAGGCGACCCTGCCCCAGACCCTCGCGGACATCCCGCGCCAGATCCCCGGCGTGGACCGGGTCGAGATCCTGGTGGTGGACGACGGCAGCACCGACGGCACGGCCGAGGTGGCCCGCCGCTGCGGCGCCGACCACATCGTCCGCCACACCCGCAACCAGGGGCTCGCCCGCGCCTTCCGCACCGGCGTCGACGCCTGCCTGGAGCTCGGCGCGGACATCATCGTCAACACGGACGCCGACAACCAGTACGCGGGGAGCGCCATCCCCGACCTCGTGCGCCCGATCCTCGACGGGCAGGCGGACTTCGTGGTCGGCGACCGCGGGCCGGGCCGGCTCTCCCACTTCTCGCCGGGCAAGCGGCGTCTGCAGCGGCTCGGCAGCCGGATCGTGCGGCGGCTCTCGGGGCTCGCCGTGCCCGACGCGGTGAGCGGCTTCCGGGCGCTGTCGCGGGCGGCGGCGCTCAAGATCAACGTCGTCTCCTCGTTCAGCTACACGATCGAGACCCTGATCCAGGCCGGATACGAACGGATGGCCGTGACCTCGGTGCCGGTGGCGGTCAATCCGCAGACGCGCGAGTCGCGCCTGTTCCGCAGCCTGCCGTACTTCCTGCTGCAGTCGCTCGCGACCATGATCCGCACCTACACGATGTACAAGCCGCTGCGGGTCTTCTCCTCGCTGGGGCTCGTCCTGATCCTCGCCGGATCGGTGCCGGTGGTCCGCTTCCTGATCTACTACTTCCTGGGCCAGGGGAGCGGCAAGGTCCAGTCGCTGCTCTTGGGCGGCGTGCTACTGACCCTCGGCTTCGTCTCTCTCCTGATCGGCGTGATCGCCGACCTGATCTCGGTCAACCGGCGCCTGCTGGAGATCCTTCTCCAGAAGGTCCGGCAGCTGGAACCTCCCGACACGCCATGAAGGTGGCGTTCTGGGGCACGTTCGATCTCGGCAAGCCGCGCAACCGCATCCTCCTGCGAGGCCTGCGGGAGAACGGCGCCGAGGTCCTCCTCTGCCACCGGCAGGTCTGGGCCGGCGTCGAGGACAAGAGCCGCCTCACCGCCGGAGAGCGCCTGCGCTTCCTCCTCCGCTGGCTCCTCGCCTATCCCGCTCTGATCGGACGCTATCTGCGGCTCCCCCGGCACGACGTGGTCCTCCTCGGCTATCTGGGCCAGCTCGACGCCCTGGTGCTCTGGCCGTTCGCCCGCCTGCGCCGGGTACCGGTGGTCTGGGACGCATTCCTCTCGCTCCACGACACGATGGTGGACGACCGCGCCCTGGTCTCGCCGCGGCATCCGCTGGCGCTCCTCCTCTTCGCCTGGGAATGGCTCGCCGGACGCGCCGCCGACCGCGTCCTCCTCGACACCCGGGCTCACGCGGAGGCGTTCGCGCGGACGTTCCGGCTGCCGTCTGCGAAGATGGGAGCGGTGTTCGTGGGGGCCGAGCCGGAGGTGTTCCCGCCCGCCCGACCCTCACCCCCTCGATCCCCCTCTCCCACGCACACTCACACCCGCCCGGGCGAGGGGGAGGAAGAAAAAGAAGAGACCGTGAAGGTGTTGTTCTACGGGCAGCTCATTCCTCTTCATGGAGTGGAGACGATCCTGCGGGCGGCCCGGCTGGCTCGGGAGGAGCCTTTCGAGTGGGTGCTGATCGGCCGGGGGCAGGAGGAGGAGCGGGTGCGGCGGATGCTCGCAGAAGAGCCTCTGCCGCGGCTGCGGTGGGTCCCCTGGGTGCCTTACGAAGAGCTCGCCCGGTGGATCGGCGAGGCCGACGTCTGCCTGGGGATCTTCGGCGCGAGCGGCAAGGCGGGACGGGTGATTCCCAACAAAGTCTTTCAGATCCTCTCTGTCGGCAAGCCGCTGGTCACCCGCGACAGCCCGGCGATCCGCGAGCTGCTCGCCCCGGGTCCCGGCGTCTCCCTGATCCCACCGGACGATCCGGCGGCCCTGGTGGAGGCGTTGCGCCGGTTCCGGGCTGAGCGCCCGGCTCTCGCCGGCACGGCGCTCCATGCGGACGTCCGGGAGCGGATCACGCCGCGGGCGATCGGGCGGGATCTGCTGGCGATCCTCGAGGGCTCGTGATGGAACGGCATCCGCTCTTCGGCCCGACCGCCCCCCACCTCGGCTGGGTCCCGGCCCCGCGCTATGCCCTGCGCCGCGCCCGCCTGCTCGACCTCGCCGAGCCTCTGGGCGGGGGACGGCTTCTGGAGATCGGCCCCGGCTCCGGCGCTCTGCTCGCGGACCTGACCGATCTCGGCTTCTCCTGCGAGGCCCTGGAGACCTCGGAGGAGGCCGTCCGGCTCGCCACGGCTCTCAATCCGGAGATCCGGATCACCCGCTCGCCCGATCCGGCGTGGCACGAAGCGTTCGACGTCCTCGTCGCCTGCGAGGTCCTGGAGCACATCGAGGACGATCGGGCGGCCCTGGAGGAGTGGCGCGGCTGGCTGCGTCCGGGCGGCCACCTGCTCCTCTCGGTGCCGGCCCACGCCCGGCGCTGGAGCGCCACGGACGTCTGGGCGGGCCATTTCCGGCGCTATGAGAAGGACGGCCTCCGCGGCCTGCTCGAGCGCGCCGGCTTCGCGGTGGCCGAGCTCGAATGCTACGGCTTCCCGTTGAGCAACCTCGTCGAACCGCTGCGCGCCTGGTCACACCGGCGGGCGCTCGCCCGGCGGGAGGGCGGGGGGCTCGCGGAGGCCACGGCGCAGAGCGGGGTCGAGCGCGGTCTCGAGGCGCGCCTCTGGCCGCTCCAGGCGAGCGCGCCGGGGAGGCTCCTCTTCCGCGCGGCCTTCCGCCTGCAGGAGATCTTTCGGAATCGCGACCTGGGGACGGGCTATCTGGTCCTCGCCCGCCGTACGGGCGGGCCCGCATGAAGGGCCGGCTTCCCCGCCTCCTCGGCGTCCTGGCCCTCCTTGCCAGCGTCGCCTATCTCGCCACCGTGGCCGTGCACCGCGCCTCGTCCTTCCCGGAGGTGGTCTGGAGCCCGCGCGCCATCGGCGCCTTCGCGGCGGCGACCGGGATCTACCTGCTGATGCTCCTCGCCGGCTCGGCCGCCTGGTTCCTGCTCCTGCGCTCCGCCGGCGCCGAGACGTCGCTCGTCACGGTGCTGGCCGTCTGCGGGTTGGGCCAGGCGGGCAAATACTTGCCGGGGAACGTCGGCCAGTACCTCGGCCGCGCGGCGCTGGCCCGGCAGCACGGCATTCCTCTTCACAAGAGCGTGCTGACCCTCGGCTTCGAGACGACCGGCCTGATCGTGACGGCCGCGGCCTGCGCGCTCCTGACGGGAGCGGGCGGGTCCCTGGCCGCGCCCTGGAAGATCGCCCTGCTCGCCGCCGCAGCGGTGGCCGCGCCGTTTCTCCTGGTACACGTCCTGGAGCGCTGGTTTCCCGGCATCTTGAAGGAACGGCTCGGCGTCGAGCGGCTCCCCCGCCCGTCGGTGGCTGCCCTGGGCGCCTGCCTGGCTCTCTACGCGGCCGTCTTCGCCGGCGGCGGCCTGTCGTTCGATCTCCTGGCCCGCGGCCTCTTCGGCGCCGGCTCGGCGGTCTCCTGGTGGCAGGCGGTCCCCGCCTTCGCCCTCTCCTGGGTGCTCGGCTTCATCACGCCGGGCGCCCCTGCCGGGCTGGGGGTGCGGGAAGCGCTTCTGGTCAGTGGCACGGCAGCGCTCTACGGGCCGGGGGCCGCTCTCTCGACGGCGCTCGCCTTCCGGCTCGTCACGGTGCTCGGGGACGGGATCGCGTTCCTGGCGGGAGCGGCCTTCAGGCGCGCTTGAGCTTACGGTAGAGATCGAGGAGAAGCGGCGGGGTGAGCTGGTGGATGGCGGTCTGCCAGGAACGGCCCTTGGGATTCCACCAGCGGCGCTGCCAGAGGGCGACTTCCTTTTCATAGGCGCCGAGGTCGAGCGTTCCGCCCTTGACGCCGATTCCGACCACGGTGTGCGGGAAGATCTCGCGGCCGGCCCAGTCGACCCGGACCTGGGTGAAGGGACGCAGGAGGCTGCGGAAGGCGTCCGGGGTGAAGCGCCAGTAGTCGTGCGGGTGGTCGTGGATATGGAAGTCCATGACAGAGGTGATCGCGAGATAGCCCCCCGGCCGCAGCACCCGGTACATCTCCTCGACCGCCCGGTGCGGGTACTCCACGTGCTCCAGGGTGTCGAAGCAGAGGACGGTCCCCACCATATCGGACCCCAGGTCGAGGCGGTGCAGGTCGAGGATCCGGTCCACCCCGCGTCCCGGCCGCATGTCGCAGCCGACGTAGGTCTTGCCGGGGAAGAGCGGCCGGAGGTCGGCGAAGCCTTCCTGCCCTTCCACCTGGAGGGCGCCGAGCTCGTAGATCGGCTCGGCGGCCGGGAGGGTCGCGGCGAGGAGGCGGGCGTAGTCCTTGATCGATGTGCGCATCAGAGCGGCTTGCGCAGCAGGAACTGGGCGTGCCAGGTCAAGACCTCGCCGATCCAGGGCCAGCGGATGAAGGAGACCGGGAGATAGCGGGTCGACATCTCGAGGCAGCGCAGGCTCGATGTCCCGAGCAGGCGGCGGAACTTGCGGATGGTCATCTTGAAGAGCCCCCAGCCGGCGAAGAGGTCGGCGAAGCTCGTGGCGTCGTCCTGCACCGGGTAGAGATCGCGCACCCAGCCCGGGACCTTCCGCCGGCCGCGCAGCCGCACGGCGATCTTCTCCCCGAGATAATGGAACGGCGCGTACTCGTGTCCGCCGAGCGGGCTGTAGTACGGCGGGAAGCTCACGTAGGCGGTGCCGCCGGGTTTCAAGACGCGCTCGATCTCGGCCAGGATCTCTTCGGGGTGGGGGACGTGCTCGATCAGGCTGGCGCAGAAGACGAGGTCGACCGCGGCATCGCGGAGCGGCACGGCGGCGGCGCTCGCCTGGATGCGATGGAGGCCGGGTCCCGCGAGGCGCGGCGGCGTCAGGTCCACGGCGAAGACACGGGCTCCCCGGGCCGCGAACTCGCGGCTGTATCCACCCAGGCCGCTCCCGAGGTCGAGCAGGGAGCTGCCGGCGAAGCAGACGCCATGCTGTTCCATATACTGAATGAGCAGGTCCGCCTGGAACGCCTGGAACTCGCGGTAGCTCTGCTCGGACTCCGTGCGTCGAACGGACAGGCGCCAGAGATCGCGGAATTCACCCAGCCTCAAAGCGCGCCGATGGTACCATGTGCCCCCGAACATGGAACGGATCGGCAGCGACGAACGCCCGGGCCCGCGGATCGGCGTCTGGGGGACGTTCGACCTCGCCGACTACGGTGATCTCCTCGTCCCCAGGATCTTCGCGCGGGAGATCCTCCGCCGGCTTCCCCTGGCGACGGTCCGCGCGTTTTCTCCCCTCGGGTCTCTCCATCCGGTCGCGATGGACGGCGGGCTGCCGGCCGAGCCGCTCGGTCCCTGGTCGCCGGGCCGGCTTGCGGAGCTCGCGGCGGACCTCGATTTCGTGGCGGTCGGTGGGGGCGAGCTGCTCCGGCTCGACGACGATGCTTACGGCATCCTCTATGGATGGTCTCCCGAGGAGACCGCCCGGCGGCAGCCGAGCCGGTTCTTCATCGAGGGCCTGGGGCCGGAGCTGGAGGCGGCTTGCCCCATGGCGTGGCAATCCGTGGGCGTGCCATTCGGGCTCGCCCCCGGGGAGGCGCAGAGGATCCGGGAGGCGCTCGCGGCGCGGGCGTACGTCGCGGTGCGCGACGAGGCCAGCCGGGAGAGCTTGGTGGCGGCCGGGGTCGACCGCGAGATCGAGGTCGTGCCGGACCCGATCCTCCTGGTGGGGGACTTCTTCCCCGCCGAGGTGCTTGCGCGGCGGTTGCGGTTCCTGCGGACCATGGGCTGGTATCCGGCGGACCGGGCTCCCCTGCTCCTCCAGGGTGGCGCGGATCTCGTCCGCCGCGCTCCCGGCGTCGCGGAGGCGGTGCGCGCGGTTCTCGGCGAGCTGGGGCATCCTCCTCTCGTCCTGATCGAGACGGGCCCCTGCCATGGCGACGGGGCGTTCCTCGATGCGCTGGCTCCGGCGCTCCCCGGCCCGGTCCACCGGATGCCGGCCGCCGTGTCTCTCGAAGACGTGGCTGCGGCTCTCGCCCATGCGCGGGCGTTCGCCGGCTCCTCGGTCTCCGGGTGTCTCACGGCCCTGGCTTATGGGGTGCCGTTCGTCCCGATCGGACAGGTGGCGGAGCTGCCGGACGCCTTGCGGCGGGCTTTCGCTCCAGACCGGCCGGCGGCGCTCCAGTCCCTCCTCCAGGGGATGCTTCCCCGGATCGCGGCGAGCTTCGACCGTCTGGCGGAGATCGCCGAGTGGTCGTGGGGCGATCGGGTGAAGCGCGGCGAGCGGCCGGGCCTCGCCGCGATGGCGCGCGAGCTGGCCGCGGCCCGGGAGCGCGAGCGCGCTCTGCTGCGGGACCGCGAAGCCCTGCGCGCGCGGCTCGTCGAGGAGCGTCTGCGCTTCGCCGAGATCGTCGATACGCTCGAAGCCGCGGGCGGAGGGGACGCCCGGACCGCGGAACGGGCGGCCGAGCTGCGCGGCTGGGTCGAGATCCTCGAGGCGCGCGCGGCGCGGGCGGACCACGGACGCGAGCAGGCCGAGGCGCGGCTGGCCGGTTACGAGCGGCTGCTGGGGACGCGGATGCTGCGGAGCGCGGCGGGCCTGCAGCGGCTCCTCGCGAAATGGCGGCCGCGGGCGTGAGCCCGCTCCGCTTCCCCGCCGTGGCGCGGCCGGAGGTCTCGGTCGTGATGGTCGCCTACGGCGGCCTGGCCTGGACCGGGCGCGCGCTCCAGGCGCTCCTCGACCACACCGGGCCGGTCTTCGAGCTGATCGTGGTGGACAACCCGGCCGGCGACGGGACGGCGGAGCTCCTGGCCCGCGAGGCCGAAGGGGCGACGCTCCTCCTCAACCGGACGAACGTGGGGTTCAGCGCGGCGTGCAACCAGGGCGCGGCGCACGCCCGGGGAAGACACCTGGCCTTCCTCAACAACGACCTCTTTGTCCATGCGGGATGGCTGCCGCCGCTCCTCGGAGCGCTCGAGAGCGAGGGCGTGGGGGCCGCGGGTCCCCGCTTCCTGAACCTCGACGGCTCGCTCCAGGAGGCGGGGGCGCTCCTGTCGCGCAGCGGCGTGCCGCTCGACTACGGAAGCGGAGACGAGCCGGGGCGGCCGGCATACCGGTTTCCCCGGACGGTCGACTACCTGGCCGGCGCCTGCCTGCTGGTCCGCCGCTCCGCCTTCTGCGCGGTGGGCGGGTTCGACGCGGTCTTCGGGCTCGGCTATTACGAGGACGCGGACCTCTGCCTCCGCCTCGCCGCGGCCGGCTACCGGACGGTCTACGAGCCGCGGTCGGTCGTCACCCACGTCCGGGGCGGCTCGGGAGCGGCCGGCTCGCTCCAGACGCTCGTCCTGCGCAACCAGTCGCTCTTCGAGGAGCGCTGGCGGCCGCTCCTCGCCTCCCGGCCCCTGCCTCCGCTCGCCGGGAACCCGCGCCGCATGCTGGCCGCGCGGGACGCTCCGGCCGAGGCGCGCTTCCTGGTGCTCAGCCCGGAGAATCCCGGCCCCGGCTCCCCCGCCTCCGTCCTTATCGATAGGTTGCGGAGCGAGCACCCGCGGGCGCAGATCACGCTCGCCGCGGTGGGCGAGGCGGGCGGAGGGCCGGAGGCCGAGCGGCTCCTCGGCCTCGGCGTCGAGGTGGAGGTGCGGGCGGAGGGCTGGAGCCCCTGGCTCCTCGCCCGGCGCTTCCACTACGACGCGGTCTACGGATCGGTCCCCGCCCTCGACGGCCTGGTCTGCCGGACCCAGCCGCAGGCGTTCTGGTGGTAGCGTACGCCGCCATGATCACCCCGGACGGTCCGCGCCGCGCCGCGCCCACGGTGCTCGGCTTCTGCCTCCTCGCCGCGCTCCACCTCGCTCTCGCAGCTCCGATGCGGGGGCCGATGCTGTTCGGCGACGAGACCGCCTATCTGGGGATCGCGCGGTTCCTGGCGGGGCACACGCCCTACCCCATCATGGCCAGCCCGGCGATGGGGGCCGTCCCTTTCTACCACTTCGGCTATCCGCTCCTTCTCGTCCCGGTCTCCTGGCTCTCCGGCGATCCGCTCACGGTCTACCGGACGGCTCTCGCCGTCAACTCCCTGCTGCTCGCCGCGCTCTTTCCCCTGCTCGCGGCGTTCGGCCGGCGCGTCCTCGGGCTCGCTCCCGGCGAGGCTGCGCTCGCGGGGATGGTGGTGAGCCTCTATCCGGCGTTCCTCCTGCAGTCGAACCTCACCTGGTCGGAGAGCCTGCTGGCGCCCCTGGTCGCCGCGGTGCTCCTGGCCTTCTATCGCCTGGCCGAGCGGCCCGCCGCGGGCACGGCCTGCGCCTTCGGCCTGGCCACGGTGTTCGCCGATGCGGTGCATGCGCGGATGCTGGGGCTGGTGCTCCTCGCCCTCCTGGCCTTCGGACTGCTCTGGAAGCGCGGCCGGCTGCGCTCCCGGGAGGCGGCCACCGCGGCGCTGGTCACGCTGGCCGGAGCCGGCGCCGTGCGGGCGGTCAACGGCCTGGTGGCCGCGAAGCTCTGGGTGGGAGATCCGCGGCGGCTCAAGGTCTCC